>JAADIU010000170.1 GCA_013151185.1 Planctomycetota bacterium | reverse complement strand
CGGATACGGAATCGTCGATTCGTTTTTCCAGCGTTGGGCTAAACGCATCTGCGATTACCCGACCGCCCATGTCGCCCGGAACCGCGAGCCCCAGCATCGAAAGAATCGTGGGCGTTGCGTCGATGATATCCACGTCCATCTTCTGGCCTGCGACGACGCCCGGCCCATGCACTGCGAACACACCTTCTGGCCGATGCGTGCCTTCCATCTTGTGAAGCGGAACCCACGACACGAAACCATCGCCTCGTATCTTGCGAATGACGGCGATGTGCGGCTGGGGCATTAGCATCAAATCGGGAAGCCAGTCTCGCCGCTCGCGCGAGCAGCCGTATAACTCTTCCGGCTTGTGGACTGCACTGAAGACTTTGACTTCGTTTCCATCGGGATCGCGACAGGTCACCGCTTCAAACCGCGTTTTCAATTCGTCGCGAAGCGCTTCGTATTCGCTTGGTTCGACGATCCCGGTTTCCTGTCTTCCTGCAAGATTGATGTATAAGAAACCGGCCATCCCCGCGTGCATGATAGCCGCCCGCGTGTTGGAAAAATCAACCGCAAGGTCATCCTCAAGGCTGAAATTCCCGGCTGCGAATTTGTCTTTTTTGCGAAAGAGTTCTTGAACGGAATGCCTCGTGCGCGTTTGTGCCTGTGCGCCACCGCCCAAATCGTTCGCACCTCATGTCTTCTGAAACCAAACGGTCGAACTCGCACGGCTCAAGCAGAACCTGCTCGCGGTCAGCAAGCCGCAAACGCGGAGAACCCCCGCCCCCCGTCGCCTTGGGAGCCACAACAACCGCGATTTGTTCTGCATCCATACCGGGCAACAAAGTAGAAGTTTTCATGCACCCGCTATAGCATAGCCGTCAAGAAAAATTCCCGAACTCTGTGCGGACCGCGTGTGTCATCATCCACCAACCAAACGAATGGTCCGCACAGCGGACCCTACCTCGTTGAATAATGTCTCAACGGGTTGAAGCACACCACCAGCGTCCGGCTTGATCCCCCATCGGCAAGACCCAATACCCGCCATCTACTACGCAAGTGTGTCGATCCGTTCACCCAAACCGGAAGATGGTGCTGCATCCCGGTCGGCTTGCTCGAACCGATCGGAGCCTTCTCCCTCCGGCGTCGGCCTTGGCTGCTCGAACCGATCGAATTCTGCGGGCGATACGGCCCGGGAGGAATCCGCTTCCGAGTTCGCACCATAAGGCCGCACCCACATCGGTGGTGCCCCCGCTTCATTCGAGCCAGAGACGATTTTCTGATCCGTCTGCTTGGCTTGTTCGCGCGCTGTCGATACAGCGCCGACTGCATTGACCAATCCGATCATGGTACATCTCCTCCTTCCCTGGGCCGACCGTGTAGTGGCCGACCAAACCCTTCCTCTTTCGATTTACGATATCCACTCCGGTTGAACGAACCCACCGGCCAAAATTATTCTTGATCGTGGGCTGCCAATCGGGTCGCGATCGGACCTGACGCTTTCCAAAAGGCCGATAACTCCAGTCGAACGGTTCAAGTTCCGATATTCACGGGGAGAACTGCCATTCTGCGAGATTTGCAATATCGGACCCGGTTGCGCGGCAAGTTTACGTCGCGGTCGAAGGAGCCGTCCATGGAATCCAGATATTTTGAGAAGCTCGGATTGAATCGCCCTCCGTTCGAGGAAACGACGAGCCCGGCTTTTTTCAGCGAAACATCCGCCAGCAAAGCCATCCTAGCCGCCGTCAAGGATCAGGCGAAGGATGGCGGGATGGTCTTGATCAAAGGCAGCGAAGGCTGCGGGAAGAGTATTCTTGCGCACATGTTAGCCGCTGCGCTGGAGCAAGATTCGCGCGTGCTCTCGCTCTCGGTGCCGCCAACAGCATCGAGCGACGGTGCGGACGGGGCGAACAACCCCGACATCGGCGGGACCACGAACACAGGCATCGAGCAAGTCGCGGGTCAAATCGTAGAGGCTATTGCAGATTCACCGGACAAAAAGTGCGTTGTGATTGTGGATCAGGCGCAACATCTTTCCACCGACGACCTGATCGCCTTTCAGTTAAATATCGGCCACGCGCGGGAGCGCGGGTTGTCTCTCACGATCGCGCTTATCGCAAGTGAACGAATCGAGCAGGTGTTGCGGGCTCCGGAATTGAAACTCATTGCCAAGTCCATGTCGTGCGCGGGGGAATTGACACCGCTCAACGGAGCCGAGGCGGAACGATACATCAAGGACCGACTCAAAGCCGGCGGAGCGAAGGGCTCGAAAATCTTCGCGAA
Source organism: Planctomycetota bacterium (assembly GCA_013151185.1). Classification (GTDB taxonomy): domain Bacteria; phylum Planctomycetota; class Phycisphaerae; order UBA1845; family UBA1845; genus UBA1845. Next base: position 20,149 of record JAADIU010000170.1, on the reverse strand, counting down.
CAAAGCCATTCGTCGCATTGCCGAATTGTCGGGCGGTGTTCCGCGCCAGATCAATGACCTCGCAAAAAGAGCAATGCACCTAGCCGCAGAGCGCGACCAAGCACCGATCACCGCATCCATCGTTGCGGCATGCGCGCAGTCAACGAATCAACAGAACGCAGACGCGGGCATCGCTCCGCAAGAAATCGAACGCACATCGATGCCCAGGATGGAAGCGGGCAAAGTTGAGGGTTTGGTCAAGCAGCTGCAAAATGTACTCGCGCAGGTTCCGGCAGCGGTGGGCGACGGCGCAATACCCGGCGACACAAAAACCGATGCGGTTGACACTTTTCTGGATCTTGCCGAAGGTGCGGGAGAAGCCGACGCGCGCGTTGCACAACTTTCAGACGCTGTTCGCAATGCGGAAGCGACCCACACCCGCTTGGTCGATTTTGCGGAGGCTCTTTCCCGTATCGGAACATCGACGGACGAACGCATCGAACTGCTTCTGACCAGCCTGGAATCAGCTCAACAGATCCATGAGGAGCTTGAGTTGATTGGCGATCAGGCGCGCGGTCTCATCGCCGAATCGCGCCAGTCGGTGACGGATGAGCACGACAAGATGCTCGCCCAATTGGGGGAATTGTCGGCGCGGCGGGAAGAGCTTTCGATCATCATCGATCAGTTCAAGAGCGAACAGGACGACGTCCTTCGTGAAACGCAGCGCGACCTCGAAGAAAAAATCGAAGCCGTCCGCGACAACGCAGACCGCACATGCAACGAATCAAAATGCGCGTTAAACAAAGCCGACAGCGCCCTGAAAGCATTCGACCGACATCTGAAAGAAAGCACCGGTCTTGGCGAGGCGCTCGACCAAAAGCTGGACGATGCCCGCCAATTGCACGATGCGCTTGCCAAGACGTTCGCCCAGACGCGAAAGGATCTGTCAGCCCACCGTGAGAACGCGAAGGCGGCGACGGCTGCTCAGATGGAGTGCGTTCAGGCAACAGAGGCGGCAGAGTCTGTCACGTTGCGGGCATCAAAGACGAAAGATCAACTGTCTTCGATTGCGGAGAATGCGAACACGCAGCGGAAAGCCCTCGGGCAGGCCGTCACCGATGCGAAAACAACCGCCGATGAAATCGTTGAGCGGCTCGACCAGACTCGCGGCGAACTCGACAATCGACACGAAAACATACTGGGTGAAATTCGCCAAGCAGGCGATGGTATCCAAAAGCGATTGGCCGCAGGTGTGGCTGAGGTTGGCAGATTGACCGAGACTGCGCAGGAGTCAATCAACACGGCGACTTGCGCGATCGACGATCAGCGCGGTGTGGCGGTCAAGGCCATCGAGTCTTGCCAGAAGGATGCGCAGGTTTCCATTCAGACGACCGGGCACGATGTCGAAGCCCGCATCACCGACAGCATGAGACGCCTCGAACAGATGCTTGCCGCCGAAGAAGCTGCGGGCAAGCGAGCGGCTGACGCTTCCGAACACGCAGCCGCCATGATGACGCGCGTCAGTCAAAGCGAGGCGAAGCTGGCCGAAACGCAGGAGTCGATTTTCAACATCGAGGCGGTGGCGGCTGAAGCGCTGGCTTCGGTTCAGGCGAGACTCAAGAAAATGCACGATGCGGTGGACGTGATTGTCGATCAGGGTGCAGCCCGCGTGCGCACAATGCTGGACGAAAACCTGGCATCATTCCAGGACGAGGCGCTGAACATCTCGGAGTCCATCAGCAAGTCTGCGGCAGATGTCCGGGAACAAATGCGAACGGGTGCAGAGCAAGCGCAGACGACGTTCGACGCGCAGCAGCGAGCCGCCCGCGAAACAGTCGAGCAAGCGGCGACTTCAATCGACGAATTGGCGTCGTCACGAATCACCGACGCCCGCGACACGATCAGCCTGATCGCACTCGAAGCACAAGCCACGCTTGAGCAGCAACAGTTGGATGTGATCGGGGCGATCGATACCCATGCGGCAAGCAGCGATCAGCGCATGTCGCTGCAAACGCAGGCGCGCACTGAGGAAATCGATCGTCAAATGGAGGCCCGATCCAGCGCATCGATTGCGGCGATTCAAAAAGTGGCGTCTGAATCAAGCGATTGCATCAGCCGGATTTCCGAGGAGATTGACAAGAAATCCCACGCGGTTCTGGCGTCTATGGAAGACACGGCTCTGACTTCATCTGAGCGAGCCGAGAAGCGCGTCAACGAAGCTGCTCTTTCTGCCGCCCGAGCCATTCAAGACAAGATCGCCAGCGCGACCGAAACGGTCCGAACGCTTGACGAAGCGATTGTCAACGGAAACGACACCGTGGCAAATACCGACGATCGACGGGAAAAAGTGAACCAACTGATTCAGGAAGTTTGGTCGCTGACCAGTACAACCGACCACCGAGCACGAGCACTCGAAGCGCTGTCGACGAAAGCGAAAGCCCACGAAGATCACATCGGAACGCTCGTCGATCAAGCGGTGACCCGCATTACGCAGCTCGGCGAACAGAATCAGACGGCAGAGCAATGCTCGAACACGCTGGCGGTGCAACGTGAGCAGCTCGAAGCGCTGTCGGGCAATCTGGGCGAGCAACTCGGCGATGCAACCACGCTTCATCGCGAGTTGTCGCAGGCCAACGCAGCGGGCAAGCAACTCGAAACAAGCATGGCCGCCCACGCCGAGGAAATTCAGGGCTTGGTCGCGACGGCTGAGAACATCGTGCAGACGATTCGAGAAGACGAAGAAAGCGCCGCGCAAATCAGTGCAGCCGTCAAACATGCGTCGGACGTGGCTGCGACGGTCGAGGTTCGCCTCAACGAATTGCAGCAGTCGCTCGCCGATCCAATCAGCACAATCCAAAACGCCAAGGGGCAAGCCGACGAACTCAACGAACTATACCTCGCAGTCAAGCGGATCTTCCGCAGCGTTTCGCAGGCGAGCCTCGACGCCAACGAACGCATCAAAATGATGGGCAAGATGCTGACCGCGACGCACAAGACCGCAGAAACCATGAAGCAGTGGGTCGCCGAAGCCGACCGATCGAGAGCGCGTCTGGAGGCTTCGATTCAACAGGCTCCTTCAATTTCGGAAACGCATCCGCTGACGGCAATGCCCGACGCTGCGATGCCGAATGATTGGATTCCAAAACCCGCCGGCGCAGGCGATCTGGCGACCGTGACCAAGATGGCCAATTCGCCCAAGCAATCCGCAGCCAAGCCGGGGACCAAGACGGTGAAGTTGGAAGGGCCCAAAGCGGCTGACGCTGGTGAACGCATGGAACCTGCGGCGGCTGTGAAGCGGGCGAATAGGATTTCGGTCGCTACGAACGGAAAGAAGCCGGTCGAATCGACCGCTGGCGAGACCTCGCCGAAGCGAAATCGCCTGAGCCCGGAAGATGTCCGCAGCCTGATCGAAGCGGCCAAGAACAAATCGGCCATGGCGGGTTGATTTGTAATCTTCGTGCCCTTCCGCGTAGATTCGTTGGAGATATAGGCGCGGGAGGATTACGAAGAGGCGTATGAAGGAATGTCGGGCGTGATTTGTTTATCGTTCGCGGTGTAGGCGCGGCGATCGGCGGCTAAGCTGGTTTCGCCGATGATCAAGCCAATGACTAAACTGTGCCGAAGTCCGTTCCCCACCCCTAAAGGGGCGGAACTGGCGGGGCACCCAAACGGTTTACTCTTTACACGAACCCGTTTAGTCGTCGTAGGTTTCTGAACGCCTGCCGAGCATCGATAGATCCTGATCGACGCGGGACAACATCTTGTCGATGCTCGTGGACTCGTCGTAGCTGTCGGTGTGGATGGCTCTGCGAAGACGCATTACCTTTGCCCATCGCAAATCGGGGATGACATCCAAGCGTTCCTTCCACAGGGCCAATTCATCTTCATCGATATGGTGTTTCGGATTCTCGGCGTCGAGCCCATCCTTGTAAGCCATCAACATCAAAGCCCTCCCGTTTCTTGGCCCATGCAAATCTTTGCGTCGCATGTTTGAAAGGTTCACTACTATTATCCATTTGTATTATCGTGCAGGCGGGGCGTTCGGCTGCATTCAAAACGAAGCCCGCGTCACGTTTGCCGACGACAACAAACGACCGGGTTTTCCAACCGTCTCGATGGTAAAGTTTGCAGCCGTGCTGGCGAAAAGACGGGTGTGGATCAATGACCTCGCCCATGCGTGATCGCGCCACGGGTCAGCCGACTCGTGCAAACAATGTTGTCGCATTTTGGGCCAAGTGCCGATATGCTTTCTGTAGACTTTTCGCCGCCAGCCCGGAAGAAACCCTATGACCATGAACCGCGTTTGCTACCGTGCCAGTCTACTTGTGGGTATCATCATCGCGGGGAGTGTGTTGGCTGGCTGTGCTCAACCGAAAACGCAATTAGACAGGTTTTCAAAGCCGATCTTTATGACAAAACCGCCTCGAAAGGCCAGGGTTCAGCCCAGGCCCGTTCCGCCGCCCGTACAACATTACGCCTATGTTCCGCGTCCGGCACCGTTGCCCGTACCTCCCCCACCTGCCAAGCCGAAGGCGGTCCTTTCCGAAGCGGGCTGGACACCACCGCAGGGTATTCAGAATCGTTGGAGTGAAATCGTCATCCATCACAGCGCGTCCGCAACGGGTGGGGCGGTTTCCTTCGATCAGTATCACCGCAACGTTCGCAAGTGGGACGAACTGGGATACCACTTTGTGATCGGAAACGGTTCGGAAACATTCGATGGTAAGATTGAGGTGGGCTCACGCTGGACCAAGCAGAAAACGGGGGCCCACTGCAAGACGGGCAACAACCACTACAACAAGCACGGCGTCGGAATCTGCCTCGTGGGGAATTTCGAGAACTCCTCACCCTCGAGCGCGCAAATCGCGAGCCTCGATAAGCTGCTACTTTTTCTTTCGCAACAGTGCGGTATTTCTGCCGACCATGTCTTGAGTCACGGTGCTGTCACAAACCGAACGGCTTGCCCGGGTCGTCGTTTCCCGCTGTCGACAGTGAAGAGAAACTTGACGCTCGCCCGTTCACGTTTGCAGAGCGGGATGCTCGCGTCGTCTGGCATCACGCCATAGAACACATCTTCTTGCGTATGCCCCGTTGTTGATGCCCGGTGTGGTACTGATGGTCGGCTGCGTGCAACGACATTATCGGACAATTCCACCCGCCGGGCCTTTTGTGCTCGGTTACGGTCTAACGATATCGGAAGTTCTAAACCGCACCCCTCTGGCTTCCGATGTGTACAACGACAAGGGATTCGGCGGTATGTGTTGGACTTGGTGATTGTCTTGCCTTCGTTGGCGACATAACTTACCTTCTGACCGGTGGCTGCGCTTTCTCCGCGCTCAACACCCCACAAACCGCATTTAACCAGGAGCTTACAAAATGGCAAAGCGAGGCAGGCGACGTATGAGGGGCAAAGCCTTGGCAGCACTCTTTGTGGGTGGCAGCGTTCTGCAACTCGGTTCGTGCGACCCCACGGTCAAGAACACGTTGCTGACCGGTTTGGAAGCAACAGCCAGCACCCTGACACAAACGTTCATCACTGCGTTTTTCGTCGGATTGCAAGACGATGCCAACGGCGGCACCACCGGTCTGACGACGACTCCGTAGGTTGGGTGGCCCGCAGGTTGGGTCTGGTGCCCAGATGCTTGCGCACCGCCAATGTGTGCGAAGCGTTGGCACGGGGTGATTGATGTCGGCGCGCGGGTGGCGCGGCCGAGCGACCATACTGGGTTGTAGGCATCATGAATTGCAGGCATTTTGAACTACACGGCGTAGCCACGGCTACGCCTTTTTTCATTGGGTGGCTGGAGGTTCGGGCCACACCACACCGAGGTCTATACCACCCCGAGGAAATGTTTGCTCACGCTCAGGCACACGATCGTCAAGCCCGCAGAGAGCAGGGTGCTGATGGCCACGATGATGAGCAGTTCTGCGGCTTGCAGACCCATTGTGAATCGTCTGCTCGCGCCGATCAGGTGCATGGTTTCGATCTCCCGTTTTCGCAATTGGCCCGATAACGCCACGATCAATCCGATGAACATCAACGTCGTGATGAGCACGAGGATGTAGTACGCGTCGAAAAACGATTTCACCTGAACGACAAGCCCCATGATTTCTTCAACGACGATGCGGCTATTCTGGAGTTGGAGGCGGCTGGAAGAATCGTAGCGGGCCTCCAGGATGGTCGCGCCCTTGTCACTGGTAGGAACGACAATCGCCGCACTCACACGGATGTCGGCGGGCGATGCGTGCATGTGAAACATCCCGGCATTTTCAGACGTAATTTCCTGATATTGGGCGGGCGGGTTCGACGGGCTACCGTGGTCGTGGTCTCCCTCGTGGCCGTGCATCACACCGTCCATGATCCACGCCGTCTTCAAGCTCACGAACACCGCATGGTCATCTGCCGATTGCGTCGGACTCAACACACCTTCAACCCGCAGCAGAATGGGTTTCTTGTCGCCGATGTCGTAGAGGCTGTGTATGTCAGGCCGAAGTCGATCACCAACGCCAACCCGCATCGCATCGGCGACGGCAGACCCGAGGATAGCCCCTCCCAACTGCGGGGTTCGCGCGCCATTTCTTACGGTGAAATCCCTGAATTCTGCGTAGTCGTCCGGGACGCCAACAATCGGGTGCCCCTTGGTCGTGTGGCCAAGGTGCAGCGGGATAGCATGGCCCCACTCTGATCGATCGAGTTCGTTCACGTCGGCCAGCGTGATGGCGTCGACTTGTGATCTGCCAAAGTACAATGCCTTGAGCATCAAGCCGAACCGATTGCCTCTTGCGCCGAGGATGTACGGTGTCGAAGCCGTCCGCGATCGAAGGGAATCCCCGTACTTTGTAACGATCAGATGCGATGCCGTCGGCAGGGTGATGGTGCAGGTGATGCCCAGAATGAGAATCAGCGTTCTCACTTTGAAGAAGCGGACGTGTCGACAAGCCATGTAGAAGATGTTGTTCATGCGCCTGCGGTCGCCGCAAATTGCGTGACGTCAATCGTTCGGTCGAACCCACCGATTACCGTCGCATCGTGCGTTACCATCACGAGGGTTGCATTGGACGCTTTGACATGATCGCTCAAAATGCGAACCACGTCAGCCGACCGCGCCGCGTCGAGGTTTCCGGTGGGTTCGTCTGCAACGATGATGGGTGGCGATGTGGCCATCGCGCGACAAATCGCGACGCGCTGGCGTTCTCCAAAAGAAAGATGACGTGGGTAACGGTCCAGCCGCGCCTTCAAGCCAACGCTTTCGGCGAGTTCATTCGCCCGCGCGCCTTCGGTATCCGTTGCCTTGGCACCGATTCGATATGCAAGCAGGATGTTGTCGCGAACGGTCAGGTATTCGAGCAGGGCGAATTCCTGAAAAACGAATCCGATGTTTTGAATCCTGAATTGGCGCCGCGTCGATTCATCGGCAGAACTGATCGCGCTGCCTTTCACGGTGATCGAACCACTCTCGGGACGCAGAACACCAGTGGCAAGGTAAACCAAGGTCGTCTTCCCGCTTCCACTGGGGCCGACGATCGCAACGCGTTCGCCCTGGTTTAGTTCGAGGTCGGGAATCGTCAGGCCAAAAGTCTGGTCGGCGTATTGAAACCGTACGTTTGAGAAGCGAATCATAGGCTTGCTTAAAGTGTTTGGGTCACGCATCCGGGTCCGCCTTCATCAGTTCGGTCTTGATGATTTTCCAAAATCCCTCGCGCGGTGCAATCGTGTAGTTCGCCTCGAAAATCCTCGACGTGTCATGCACATGGCCCCAATGATAAACCATGCCATCCACGCGCCACTGCCCTTTGATTTCAAATCCGTTGTCTTCGCGCTCGAATGGTTCGATCAAGGTCGTGCCCAGCATTTCAACGGACTTGACCTTCGCCACCGCGTTGCCCTGCTCGGCTGCGATGAGTGTGCGGTGGATCTCCTTGTATACCTCATCCAACAATGGTCCGTCTACGCTTTGAGCGAGAATATCGTAGACATCGCTTTCACTCCGATAGTCGAACGCACGATAGATATTTCGCAGCAGCGCCTCGAATGTGGGCGACGCAATCTGCTCGATTGCCCTGGCGGAGTCGGGCGTCTCACCGCGATTCAGGCTGATGCCTCCCACGTTTCGACCGAGGACAGCCACCACGAGTGCCGCGACCACCAGAGGTGCGCCGACTCGACGTGTGCGCGGTGTTCTTCGAGACAGATGCCAGCCCGAGAAGCCGGCGACCAAGACGCCAATCGATAGAACGGGGATGGTCCAGCTTTGTTCTGCGGCGTCAAATGAGACGGCAAAGATGCTTTTGTCGACGGGTCCGCTCGGCGCGTTCCAACTGACGGTGGGTGATTCCTCACTGAAGGTGATGATGCGACTTCGGCTTCGTGTGTCGAGGCGGGCGCTGAGCTTGGGTTCGCTCGGATTTCCGAAAGCGTCCACCGAATAGGCGTTCGAGAAAACCCGCCAGACCAGTTCTACACTTTTGGGCGCGGTGGTGGTGGGGTATTGGATTCGGATTCTGGCATCTGGTGGAAGTGTCTCGCTGACTGCGATGTCGGCTGACGCACTGGAACGAACAAAGGTGAATCGGTCGAATTCAGGAGTGACGGTTGCGCCATCCACCGTGATCGGATCAAGCTGCGAGAAGAACGTCGCAAGGTATTTGCGCTCTTGCTCCTCCTGCGCCGGATCGAGAAAGACGAACGTGTTTTCCTCCAACCGCAGTTTCAAGAACCCGCGCTCACGCGGTACGAGCGTGTTCAAAAAGCCATTGGAAAGCGAGACATCATAGACCACGCGATCATCTTCGATGCTGATGATCAACCCGAGGGCTGGGTGCTGATGCGTGACGAGTTCAAATGGCCCATGCGGATGGGCATACACAGGACCAAAGCTGGCCAACGTCCCCAACAGGATGATGCCGATGGGGAAAACGCGGGCCAGCTTTAGGCAGTGTGTCCGAACGAATTGGCTCGGGCGAAGTCGGCTAATCCGATTTTTCATCCGAACCTACCACGAATTCTTCAAAGCGAGCCACCGTAATATCAGAAACCTCGACCGGACCGTAAGCAACCAAGGCGAGTGGCCAATCGATGTCCTCGTTGAGTTGGTCGGCACGCAGCGCGGGAAATCGTCCGGTGCATTTGCCGTCGAGGTAAATGGCAATTTCGTCGTCGATCACGCATGTGAGTGAATGCGTTTGGCCGTCGGAGAGAGCGACACCAACTTCGATGCCCGCATCATTTCCGCGATGATCCAACATGCCCAGCCCAAAGCGCGCCGGGGAATCGTACGAGCCTTCCGGTGCGCGTACCTTGCAACGAAACGCCATCGGCGGTTCCTCGTTGATTTGCACGCCCAGAAGCAATCCGATGTCGTTGGGTTTCATCGAGCAAACCAGCTTGTCACCGTCGGCTTTCCAGAACCGCTTTGAGCCGCCCACATCCTTGAATGAGTCAAGCGAATCGGTTCGCACGTCGGCCCATTCTTTCGCATGTTCGACCGTGGCCAACTCCTTGAACTGCGTTTGCACCAGCGGTACGTCCAAAGCGCTGGCGACCGCGATGTCTCCCTCGTCGATCTTATCATCGTAGCGGACGTAGAGGTCGCGGATCCACTCCACCCAGCGGCGCTCAAATTCGTCGATCGCCACATCCACCGGAACGCCCAACGCACCGGCGACCGCTTCGTCGTGGCTCTTGCCCTGTTTGAGTGCGGTGAAGAATGCAGCGGCAGCATCGGGGCCGTACTGTTCGAGAAGGAACAGAATCATCGTGGCGCTTTGCTCGTAGAATCGTCCCACCCGATCGCCACGATGGGGATATTCCTTTTGGGCAAACAAATCACGAAACCGAAAATACTCTCCCGCCACCGCGTCGCGCCCGATCTTGGCGGCTTCTTTGTAGTGGTTGCGGGTCTGCTCCATGCGCCGGGCCATTCCCTCGTTGATCCAGCGAGGCACGGGGACACCGCCGAACCACGAGTTGACGACCATGTGGACCAGCTCGTGGGGGAGCGTGCCCTCAAGGGAGTCACGATCAAGTTTTCCATCCTCGTCCAACATGAACATGGCGATGTAAATCGGGACACCGGTTCGCCGATCGCTCATCGTGACGCCTGCACTGCCTTGGCGGGCTGGATCTGCGGCGACGTAGTCTTTGATGTCTTTGAAAATGTGGATCGGGATTCGCAGCGCCCATTCCTGTCCGACGTGGAAGTACTTTTCCAGAAGGAACTCCGTGTATTTTTCGGCGAGTTGGTTCGCGACGTACGCGGCACGTCCGGTGGGGGCGTACATCTGAAAATACGCGCTCTCCAACAAGACGGGTGGAAGTTTGCCTTGTCCTCCGACGGGTTTCACTGAATCGACGTCGGCTTCCAAGCGTGCCCAGTCGATCTTTCCGACATCAACCTTGTATGGATCGTTTTCCCAGGTTTCGCCTGGATCAAAATCGGGCTTTTCCGGGCCGCGAATTCGCAATAGGCCAAGCCTAGCCTCCTGGGTTCGGTCTGCATCGCGGGTGATCGTCTTGAGGTTCGTCCACGCGGTTTCCGCCTCTTCGTTCTTGCCAAGTTTTTCATACGACTTCGCCAAGAGTGCGTACGCTTCCTCGTGCCCAGGGTTGGTTTTGATGTCGTCAATCAGGGCGCTGACGACTTTGGCGTACTCACCGGCATCGAATGTTGCCTGGGCGTCGGTGATGGACATCGCCCGGACAGCATCGCAAGGCCAAGCGATCACACTTGCGGTTAGCACGGTCAGCAAAAGACAATGGTTTTTCATGGGTCTGTCATCCTGGTTGGCTGGAAACTTCAATGAGCAAACGCGCCAAGTCATCATTGACGTTCCACGTTAAATCGTGCGGGACGCCGGATCACACTCTCGTACGATCGTAGTTTCGGTTTGTGTTGTGCTCCATTTGTTGAACGCGCTCCAACGTGTCTTCCCATTGTTTGATGAAAGGGGTTAACTTTTCGGGGAATGCCCGCGCACGCTTGAGGAGGTATTCGATCAGTCTGGAAATCGGCCGACTGAGTGCGAGGAATTCGTCACACGCCGCACGCCATTGTTCTCGATTTGCTGCGGTCAACCGACCATCTTCGGCAGCAAAGGAAAAGTTTTGATCATCAGGGTAGGCGGCTGACAGCGTGCCCAATAGGCCACCGATCACTTGTTCGAGATGTGTGACCTCCGTTCGCACAAGGTCGAGTTCAAATCCGGTTGCGTATCCAGGCAGAATGGCTTGGGCTCTGTAGATGGATTGCTCAGTCTTGCGAAGCAGATCGAGGTATGGCAGCGATTCTTCGATGTTGCGTTTTCTCTTGGCTTTGTCATCTTTGGTGATTTCTTCGCGAAGGACGTGATCGGTTTCTCGCGGATCCAACTCGCGAGCAAACGCACCGACGCTGATGTTGTCGCTGCGAACGATTTGGTTGAGGTACTCGCCCAATGCCGCATTCATGATCTCTCGATCCTGGAGCGAGTTTTTGACCTTCGCCTTGTTTCGCATTTCGCGGGTCATGAACTCTTTGGTTCGCACACCACCGATCTTGCGGAGATTACGCTTCGGGTTCTCCTCGAAGATATCGAGATGGGCCTTCGCGCGGATTTTGTCGGACTCGCGCTGCGACTTCAGCATCTTGTCCAGCATGTCGTCAACTGTTGCCCAGTCCCCTTTGCGCTCGAGGTTTTCGATCAAGAGCCATTTGATGCGGCTATCGTCGATGGCCGTGCCTTTGCCCAGAAAGGGTTCGATCTTGGGTGCGATTTCGTCGAACCGCCCCAGGTCGTAGAGTGCCTGCGCGTTCTTGAGCGTCTGGGCGAGATCAGTCAGCTCGGAGAAATCTCGAACGTTGCGCAAGGAGAACATCGCGCTCTCCTGACTATTCTCTTTGACGATTTTTTCAATCTTGCTGCGCCGGTACGACTTCTCTCCAAACTTCGTTTTGATCTTGACGTACTTTGAACTCTCTCGAAGAATTTCGCCTTCGATGACCGAACCGTCCTTTAGGATGATCGTGTCGGCATGGGCGGTCGACAGGATCGCGGTCGACAGCATCGCCGTCAGCAAGAATCCAATCACCCACGCCGTACAGTACCCCAGTCGCCCCGGGCACAGGGATGCCTGCTTACTTGCGCCCTCGACGCTCTGTTCCTGATTCACTCGGTTGCACATGGCGGTGTTCCGCTCCCCCTTTGTTCGTGTCGGTCGATTGTTCGTATCGTTCGTTCGCATTGGCCGCTGCGACTGCGGCTTTTCCGGTAGTCGCTCTACATGCTTGGTTCTAAAGCGCGCTGCATGGAATAAAGCACCAGATTCGCAGCGAACTGCCGACTTGAATTGGGCATGATGCCGCGACATTCGGGATATAGAAAGTAACCCAAACCGCTTCCAACATCATGCACGCTCAGTACGCCAATTTCTTCACCGTTGCGTTCGATGACGTAAGCATCGATGCGGGGAAGTTTCTTGAATTCTTTTCGCAGGGCGCGGCGCATTTGCACCGTGCGCACATCGAAACCGAACGTCTCATGGAGCTTTCCATTGACGAGCGGATGATTGGCGACAAGCTTGCGAATGCGAATATCCCCGTCGAGTTTCTGGAGATCGGCGCGGAACGACTCTGCCCAGTTCACGTTTCCGCTGAGAACTTCGGCGAATACGAACGTGCCTCGCTTAACGTGATCGCTCACGGTCTTCAATTGTTTGTCCGTCATTTGCGTGGGGCCACCGCAGGACAACCACAGCAGCTTCACATCCTTGCCAGGCCGATCGACCGGCACCTCTTCGACCGACATGCGGTAACCGGATTCGAGCGACCGACTCAGCGTGGACGTTAAATCGGGGAACACGGGTTGGTCGGCTCCGACTTCCATGTGGGCGATTTTAGTTGACTTCGCGGTGGACGTTCCTTTTTCCCACGTCGAGGTCAGAAAACTGCTGCGGGGCGAGTCGCTGTCCATCGTGTAATGGAGAAGATTATCAAAGAACTGGAACGGAACTTCGTCGTCTTTGATGGCGTAGGTGTTCAGCTTGCATGACCAATCCCTGGGCGTCAGAAACACGAAGTTCTTCAATCCGTTTCCGATCGTCTGCATTCCATGAAGGTCATCAGACTTGAGCTTGTGTTTGATCGCGAGGATCGAATCCTCTTTACCGATTTCGTTCAGTTTGTATTCCGGAAACGCCGTCGCAAGGCCCTTTCTGAGCACGTCGCGCTGTGCTTCCTGATCTTCCGCAATATTGAAGACGACAACGCCACCACCAAAACAGTATTCGCGCAAGCGCTCCCAGTGTGTTTCTTCAAAACCCAATTCTCCAGCGACGTGCACATAGAAAACCGGAACGTCAAGCAATTCACCAATCGGGTCATCGATGTTCGCGGCACGCCAGTTCAGTGGACTTCGGCGCTGGCTGCGAAGGTACCGGGCCAAATGGTCCGCATCACGCGAGAATGCAAACTCCGGTTCGCCCCCAGCTATGTACCGCTGGAAAACGATCGGAGCGCTGCCTGCATCAAGGAAATTCAGCGCGATTGCGCTCAACCAAAAACTTCCGTTGAACAATCCGCTGCCAGGATCGAAGGTCTTCATCATGGCTTCTGCTTCGGTGCGAAACACATCTTTCCCGTGTAGTTGCGTTACACCGGAGAGTTCTGCGAATCCCTGCATTGCTTCGGCGTTGTAAATCGGAATGTGTTGCACGCTGAGCGTGGGGAGTTTCTTGTAGTATTCATCATAGAACTTGTCGAGCCATTCCATCCCCTTGCGCAAGCCCGACAGGTGGCGCGAGTTGCTCATATACTGAGTACAACGCGGCGAACCTGCCGCGAAAGCCATGTCGAGCGTGACCAGCAGGCCCTTCATGCCCGCTGCGGTGTTTAGCGTTGTGGTCGCCTCGCCCAATCCGCCATACTTGTCGAGCGTGGCTCGAAACCCACCATCGCGCGATTGTGCCTCTCTAAAATAGCCTGCCGCCTGTCGCCATGTTTTTAACTCGCCCTTGTAGCCGGCGTAGTACGCTTCACGCAGGGCCGAGACAACAACCAACGTCGTTGCATTGTCGGTCTTGAGGGAGCGGTTTTTTGTTTCGGCGTCAGGTTCTGCGCTGGTGGACCATCCGCCATCTTCATATTGCGCATCGATGAGCGTGTTCAGATCCAACGCGACGCTCTTGCGGTACTTGGGGAGACCGTAGTTGGCCAGAAAATAGAGTCGCCTCGCGATGGCGGTGGTTTCCGTTGTTTCCTGTTCGGCGAGCCATTTGATGCCAGCTCTCATTTTTTTGGAACTCAGGTCCTCACCCTGGCGTGCCAGCGTATCCAAGGCAATCGAAGTCAATCGAATGCTGGTTGCAGGATTACTTGATAGCCAGTAGCCCTGCTGGTTCTGTCCGCGCCGTATGGCGTTCGCAGTGCTCCTGTGCGCCGTCTTGATCTGCTCTTCCAGAACATCGTCAATCGTGATGTAGCGGGTAGGCGTTGGAAGGGCGGGCTCTTCTCCCCGCAGCAGAGCTTCGTCTAGTTCGCGGAGACTCACCCGCACAAAGACCACGGATTTCTTGAAGTTCTTTGGCAAATTCAGAACGAGCCATTGTCCGCCCGTCGTGTAGGAAAAGTCAGGCGTCTTGACGATCCCGCGATGCGTCAGGTCCTCCATCGTCTTGATCTCATCCGAAAATTTGAGGTCGACCTTTGCGCCCAGAAACTCGCCATCAGCCCAGAATGCCGGTGCGATCATTTCCAGGTCCGGAACTTTGCCCTTGGATGCAGGATAGGCCAGGATGTTGTACGCATATCGCCGGTTCGGGCGGATGCTGCCAAGCAGATCGAACCAGACCGCAATTTCATAGTCGCCTTTGACGTCTTTGATTTTCGTGGCATCGATCATGAGGCCGGCGATGCGGCCCCCCTGGATGTAGCCGACGCTGATACCCTCCGCGAGCTTGCCGCCGCCGGAACTCCCGCGAGCAATGACCCGTCCAAAGTTTTGGCGACCCGAGAACTCAAAGATGGCTTCGTTCTCGGTTCCACTCATGCGCACCGAGGCTTTTGTCTCGGGTTGCTCAAGATCACCATTGGCAACCATGTTGGGATTGGCGAATGATTCGCGCGCGCCCATCTGCAACATCGCGCACAACAGCAGCAGCATCGAAAAAGTGTGCCCAAATCCAAGCCGCCTGCCAATAATCGTCATGGTTGAAACTCCGCAGAAGTTGTGCCCCGCCAGTCGCATGGAGAGTCATCATATCCCCAAGCTCCAACGATGGCATATAGTATTGTACACCCCAATGGACCGAGGTTGGAGTTTGCAGCATCCACCGAAACGACGGCGATCCCACCTTTGGTGACGCGGGCCATTCGACCCCCGAACACGCCGCTCACTCGCCAAGCCACAAAACTAATTCAACTAACACTTTTAGTCTACTCTGTCCTCGACCGAATTACTACTCTTCTCTTGCCACAAATTCCGCTATTTTTTGAACGGCACCGCTTGCGGACAGAAAGTCGGAATAACCACGGGTATGCTGCTCGAACGAGGCGAAGGCATCCGCGATGCCAAATACTTGCTATCGTTTGAGTTACGACGCCCAACGGACGTCCTCATCGCAAGAGGAACGAACCCTCGGGGGCGTCGCCATGCCGCTTTATGTTTGGTCGCAAGGAACTGAATCTTGCTGAACGCAACCACAATTGTCCTCGCCCTGACCGCGCTGGTCACCTCGGTCATCTCCGGCATCATCGGAATGGGCGGTGGTGTTCTGCTCTTGGCGGTGATGCTTTCCTTCCTGGAGCATGGCGAGGCGATTCCCCTCCATGCGGTGGTGCAACTTTCCAGCAACACGACGCGGGCGATTGCCTTCAGGCGAAGCGCCGACATGCGAGCGGTCGCCCGGTTTGCGGCTGGCATGCTTCCGGGGGCAGCACTTGGCACATTGGTGCTCTTTCAACTGGGCCGCATGGAGTCGGGCGAACCCTATCTCAAAATCGTGGTCGGGTTGTATGTATTGATTGCACCGTTCGTTCGCGTGAGGAAGTTGAGCGGTTCAGCATCGGATGGCGAACATCGGCGCGGATTCGTGATGATTGGTTTCTTGGCTGGCGTGCTGGCTCTTGCGGTGGGTGCGGTAGGGCCGCTGATTGCGCCCATCTTTGCCCGAAACGGATATCTAAAGGAACGGTTGATCGCCACAAAAGCCGCGTGCCAAGTGCTGACACATTTTGTGAAGCTGCCCGCGTTCTTGATTCTTCAATCGTTCGACAGCGCATCGTTCGGCATTCTGATGCCGCTCATGGTGGCGGCTGTCATCCCTGGTACGCTCATCGGAAAGCGGCTACTGCGATATGTATCACCAA
This sequence comes from Planctomycetota bacterium, assembly GCA_013151185.1. Classification (GTDB taxonomy): domain Bacteria; phylum Planctomycetota; class Phycisphaerae; order UBA1845; family UBA1845; genus UBA1845. The sequence goes on along the minus strand of JAADIU010000170.1, from coordinate 3,830 downwards.
GTCTGTTCGTATGGATGTTCAAAATCGCCCTGGTCGTGGCGGGCCTAAAGGTGCTGATCGTCGATGGCATCCTGGAATTGACTTGATATGGATACGCAGCGAAGAATCGGGCGCATCCTACGAGGTTCTTCGCCGCTGTCCTCAATAATTGACAATCGTGCGCCCGCCAAAGATGATCGATGCAACGCGAGGCACCGAGCACCGTACTTCTGCGTGGTGCCCCAAAGTTAGATTGAACGTCGGTGGATCGAGAGGCTCCTGTTGAACCATTTAACCGCACTTCTCATCGAATGGAACGACGGGCAGGAATACATTTGCCCCGAGCATTTCGGCCGCCTGCTCGGGCTCGCCAAGATGGAGCTCGGCCTGCGGTGTGACTTTGGATGTCCAGTCGTCCAGACGATTGACCAGTTGGAGGCCGCCATCGACGAGAAGTTGCCGCGAACGAATGGCAAGACCCTCGCCGATGTGTACGGGGAATTCCGTGAGTTCATCCGTGAATACAAGGGTGTCAAGGATGAAGATGTGCGATGGGACTTGCCCTGGACATCACTGAGGACCACGGGTTTGCGTATTCCACTCCTTTCTCAATTGGGAGATGCTGTTTCGGATTGCGTGGAGGATCTGGTTCTCACGTATGATTTGCACGCAGACGATCCAAGTGAGTTGATTGGTGAGACAGTTCGAAGCGTCTGGAAAAAAATGGGCGGATTTCCTTTCTGGGAAGAACGCCCATACGAGCGGCAGTGGTGTCCGAGTTTCGCAATCTTCCGTGACGTCGAGCAGGTGCCGTTCGTTCGAGAGCATATGGCTCGCCTTGGAATGGACCGCTTGAAACCATCCACGAAGTTGAACGAATTGCTGACAGGGAACGGGGAGGCCGCGCTCATTGGCGCTGTTCAAGATCGATTCGGGGTTTCAATTGGGAAGCCGGACCGGGAGAAGTGGTGGTGGGTCGTGGTTGCAGCAATGTTGTTTTCAGCGCCAGGAATAGGACTCGCTTATTTGCTTGCTTGGTGCATCGGGTTCTCGGGTTCCGCGTCCCCGATAGCTTCCTTTGTTTTTTGGGGAGTCGGAATCGCATACGCCGTCTACCTATACATTGCATCGCAGCCGCGACTGCTTCCCGGTCTTTCGACAATGAAAGATGTTGTGCGACAGATCCTGCACGCGCAGCGCAAGGACGTTCGTCCACGACCGCGATACCGTCCGATTTCCGTACAGAATAGCTGACACTGTCCCGAATACGTCCTGTGTAGTTATTACTGCGATTGATCTGGGATGATTCGGAGTTCGGGGAGAATATGGAATGGGCGAACATCAACTAAGACTGTGGGGGTACATGATCGAGGCGACGGAAGAGTATCTTGCTGACGCCATCACGTTGCGTCATGTGATAGGTCAGTTGGAAGGCTCGCTCGACGCTTCAGAACTGAAGAACGAAGAGCTGATCCGCGAATTCTACGCACTTTGGGAGCCGCTAGAAATTGAATACGCGTGCAACTTGGAGATGGGGACACCACTCGATGATGCTATGTTACGGCAGAGTGTGGAGGCGATGAGGAAATTCCTAATTCGGACGAAGGAGCGAGTCTATGCGTACGATCCGAGCGCAGGTTGAGTTAGGCGAGAAATGAGATCCCCGGTTCGCTTGCTTGAATTTTGATAAGTGAATAGTCACCTGGGACAGATCGGACCTTGCGGGGACGCCGGCTATTCGGCACAGCCACCTATTCAGTATGGTGTTTTCTGGCAGCCTATTCACCACGGGGGCTGACCGTTGCTCGGCGGGCTGTTCGATCAATCATTGGGCGCGGTGTATGCGGCGTATCCGATTAGTGCCCAGCCTATTAGCAATAGCAGTCCGCCGATGGGCGTGATTGCTCCGAACTTTTCGATTCCTGATAGGGAGAGGGCGTAGAGGCTAAACGAGAAGATGCACGTTCCGATCAGAAAACAATAACCCGATGCGTTGATCGCCTTCGACGGAAATTTCGCCGCGAAGAGTGCAACGCCCAACAGCGCAAGCGCGTGATACATCTCATACCGCGCACCCGTCTCAAAATTCGCGGGCATTCGCTCGCCCATTTGTTGCAATCGATCCTTCAATCCATGCGCGCCAAAGGCACCGAACGCGACGGACAAGAACCCGTGAGCAGCCGCAGACATCAACCACGTTTTCCACATTTTTGCGTTTCCTCGATCAGTCGTTGTCGCGGGGTGATGGTGTGCCGTCTTCTTGCGTGCCATCTTGCTGTCTCGGCGCGTTTGATTCGTCCGTCACATCATGGAAGGGCACGTCGATAAATTGTCTGTCTTCAATCTGTTCGCGTGTGGGTTTCCGCGTGGGTCGCGTTGCTGCGAACCCCGCCGCGTGAAACTGGACGCTCGCGCCTTGTCCGGGGCGCACGACCGTTCGTGTTTTGAATTGCTTCACGAGCTTGGCTCGCACGACGCGCCGTATCGGACCGATCAGCATTGCAAACCCGACCGCATCGGTGATGACACCGGGCGTCACAAGCAAGACAGCCGAGACAAAAATCAGCAACCCCTCGACCATATCGTCCGTCGGAATCGCACCAGCCGCCATGCGTTCCTGGATCTTCAACATCGTGCGGAGACCCTCCCGCCGAGCGAGCCCAGCCCCGATGATGCCCGTCAGGACGACCAAGGCGATCGTCGGTCCCGCACCCATGACCCCTCCGATTTGAATCAACAGCCACAACTCCAGAATCGGCATGGAGATAAACAGCAGCAAGAGGTAAGCGAACATCTCGTGATTCCAATCCAGAGGAAGACAGCCAAGGAATTTTAGTATCGATTTCGGCGGTGGGCCGTCAAGTATCCTCGCCAGCTTCGCCGAATCGCCCTTGTTTGCCGACAATCTGGCCAAAAAGTGGAAATAGGAAGACTTTCGCGATTTTAGCAGAAAAATTTCAAAAAATGTGTCAGAAACGGGCAGTTCTTTCGTATGTACCTGTAGACAGCATGCCCGCCGCAGATAGGCCGCTGTCAGAGGGACTGCTCTGGTGAGCGATCCTTCTGGGTTTCTTCGGCGGGCTGACGATACTCCTCCTTCTCCTTCTCCTTCTCGTAGAGACCTCATCGCCGTTCGCGGCTCTGAGGTCTCTTTGAGTTTGGGGGTTCTTTGAGTCTCTGGATTGCTCGGGCAGATTTGCAAGTGGCTGTTCCAATTCTGATTCCCAGGGATTCTTCCAACGCACTCAACTCCCGCGAAGCTCAAAACGAACCCACCCGCAACGATGCGCTCCGCATACTACCACCCGTTCACCACACCCCATTGCCAGCGGTAGGGTGGGCCGTGCCCACAGCAGGTCCAATGCGGCGCGAGATGGCGGCCATCGCCACCCCGCACACGCGCTGGGGAATTCGTTCAAATCGTTCAAACGCTGATTTGTGTACGGCGGGTATTGGCGCGATTGCGTTTCTTGGGCTCATTTTTCAAATCTTTTTTGAAGACGTCTTTCCGGGCTGACGCTTTCGTGAAGGTTTCTGGCGTAGGGAATTCTCCCTATGCGGTAATTTTGCCCTTAAATTTCCCTGATTTTTGCAGCTTTTTCCAGTGTAGCATGGGTCCGGATGTCCACCGCAATCGGGGGTTGGCATCGCGATCCTGCTCGGTGGCCGGGCTTTGATACTCGGTTTGGGGAGTGGTTTCGATATTCGGTTTGGCATGTTTCGTCTTGGAAAATAGGTCGAGGTGGAAGGAGGTGTTCTTGGTTGGCGTGTAGGTTCGGTCGTCGTTCGGAGATTTGTACGGTGCGGCTATGCTGACGCCCTACTTAGCGCTGCGGATTGTTTGACCGTTG
>JAADIU010000133.1 GCA_013151185.1 Planctomycetota bacterium | reverse complement strand
GCTGCTTCGCGGGTGCGCTGATCGCCGAACTGCAACTGGGCAAGCGCTGGCAGGATGGCACACGATCGGGTGTTTACACGGCTATCGGTCGGACGCTGGGCAGCATGTTCAAAGTCCTCATCGCCATCACCATCGGCAGCATCGCAACAGTGCAAGCCGCCATTCCCCTTTGGTCTTGATCCTCCGCCCCAGAAAAACTGGAACATCGCTGTAAGTTTCCGCGCGTTTTGCCGTAGTATCGAGTGTGCGGAATCGGTGCGCTCAGACCCACCGCGTGAATGTTGCCCTATCGACTGGAACCCGAATGATGCTTGCCTCACGTCTGCACATGTTTGGTGGCAACCTTTTTCTGCTCATAGGCACCCTGATTCTGTCGGTCGTCGCGATCTTTCTTCTGTTGGCTGTGTGGACTGCGATTAAGATGTGGATCTGGAAGCGGGGCCAAAAGCGCGCCCAAGAGCAGTACGAGAACAATCGCTGTGCCGAAGACGGTACGCAACTGCCAGCAACATCGCGCGGGATTTGCACGGATTGTGGTAGAGTTCAGGAGAAGGTATTCCATCTGCCCGACGGAAAACGGTTGTGTCCGACACACTACCGCGAACAACGTGCAAATCAGCAAACGTGTTGATTCACTGATCGAACACATGTACCCGAGTCATCCATGACCGCAACCGAAACAATCCGCCAACCGATCTACAAAGCCACCGAAAAGCGCACGCTCAGCATGCACGATCTGCTGGAGTATTTCTCAAAGCGTGGCACCATGCGCGTGTCGGACCTGCACCTCAAGGTCGGCTGCACGCCTGTGTACCGTGTCGATGGTGATCTTCAGCGAATGAAGGGCATACCGCTCGACGCCGAAACACTCAAGCTGCTCGCGCAAACAATCATCACCGAAAAAGAATGGCCCAGCCTCGCCGAGGACGGCTCCCTCGACAGTTCCATCATCACCGAAACGATGCAATTCCGCATCAACTGTTTCCACGACAACGACGGACTTGTCCTGGCTATTCGTGCGCTTGAGAACACGATTCCCGATGTCTCCACCATTGGCTTTCCCAACAACGTCTGGCAGGACATCGTTACGAAACAACACGGATTGGTGTTGCTGACCGGAATCACCGGCGCTGGAAAGAGCACCACCATCGCGTCACTCATCGACCGCATCGCACGGGATCGCCCTTGCCGAATCATCACACTGGAAGACCCCATCGAGTATCGGTTAACGTCACAAGCCGCAATCATTTCGCAACGTGAAGTTGGCCGCGACGTACCCAGCTACGGGCGAGGTCTGCGCGATTGCCTCCGCGAGGACCCCGACGTCATTTTCGTCGGCGAGATGCGCGATCGCGAATCGACATCGTGGACACTGACTGCCGCTGAAACCGGTCACCTTGTTTTCTCTACGCTGCACACGCGCGATGTCCGTGGAACGATCACGCGAATCCTCGATATGTTTCCGACCGGTCAACACGATGAAATCGCAAGCCAACTGTCGCTCGGCCTCAGCCATGTCATTTCGCAAAAACTGATTCCCCGCGCCGATGGAAACGGGCGCGTCGTCGCGATGGAGGTCCTGAACAACACATACGCGCTCGCGAATCTGATTCGACTCGCCAAGACCGAGCAAATCTACTCGATGCTGCAAACGCGAACCAAAGACACACCCGACGAACGCATGATCACCCTGGAACGATCCCTCGCCAACCTCGTGCGTGCCGGCGAAATCACACCCATGGAAGCCGAGAAGTGGGCCAACCACCCCTTGGCACTATTGGACGAACTGCAACGCGGCGACCGGCGGGAGTAGTGTCTCTCGAACAATGAAGGACGCCGGTGGCCCCAGAAGCAGAGCGAGGTCAATTCCTAAGTGTCACAGGCATGTCAGCAATGTGACCGGCCATTTTAATACTAGGAAGTGGCTTTCTCGGTCTCGCTCGTTCAGCAACACTGGACGCTCCAAAGATTACCTAAATTGCCCATAATGATTGCTCCGATAAGAAGCCTGTGTCGGATGAGCCGGGATTGGCACTGACGACCGCACGTTCGGAATCCACATCCGTTCGCCACACCGCCAGCGGGGCGCATCGGAATTCAGGTCAGGGACGAACCGGACGTAATTGCAAGGATGCGATTGGGAAATCGCGCACCGCTTTGACGCTTCGATGCTCGATCATCGAGGCCACAAACGGGGCGCGATTTCTCTGTTTTTACGCTCGCCTTTGTGCGAACACACCATCGCAATGCTTCTTGCTCACGTTTTTACTCAAACCGCACCCGTCATCGCGCCTTGCGCTCGACGATTCAATTCCTTGCGTTTCGCTTTCAGGTAGCGGCGGGCAGACGCGATTCCATCTTTGTTTGAACTGAACCGATGCTGGGTGATGTCGCTGAATGCGCGAACTGCGAGGCGAAGGTGTTTACCGTTACCTTCGATCGTTCTGGCTACGAAGTTGAAACCGCTCCAATCATTCATCTGCCCCAACGCGCCGGCTGCGTCCAATGCGATTTTTTCTTGCGGATCATTCAAGAGCACCCTGAGCGCACTGGCGGCTTCGTAAATCTTACCGATGCCAACGGCAAAAATCGCCCGCTCGCGCACTTCCACATCCGCATCGTGAAGAAGTTCGACCAATGCGCTGCGCGTCGCCCGCCCGCCCATGGTGGACATGGTGTCGATGGCTTTCAGTCGCACGGGTTTGTCACCTGACATGGAAAGAGCGATGGCCACCTGCTGCGCGGAGAGCGAGTCGTCCCCTTTGCTAACGATGGCTTCCAACTTCGCAAAGGCAGAAGCGGAGTCGGGCGGCTGGTGTGGCTTTTCGACGGGCGATGTTTCAGCCGCCGCATCTTCCTGCTCTTTCTCATCGGCGGACTTCACGGAAATGTACCCGCCCATGGGAACGACGTCGGCGCGTTCGTGGATGCTGTCCTCTGCGATTCGACCCAGAAAACGCAGCCCCACCTTGAAGACATTTGCGTCCTGCCTCCGCGCCCACGAAACCATCGTCCTGAGCCATTCGTGATTCTCTCCGACGTTGATCCGCACGTTCAAGATCTCACCGCGATACAGCGGGTGCGCACTGATGATGCCCATGCCCCCGCGCGAAACATCGAACACACACGCGCCGAATTCCCCCACTCCGGAACCCGACGATTCCAACGAGCCCGCATGAAGACATCGCACCACCGATGTTCCAGGGCAGCGGTGTCGCGGACGGCGCTGATTGACCGAAAGCCTGCCAGCCCGCTTCAGGGCGTTCTCGTGACGGCCGGAAAGATCTTCTTCTTCGTCACCGCACGACTCCGCAGATCGCGGCGACAACGACGCTGCGGCTTCTTTCTTTTCGCAAAGATTCGTCCAGCATTCGAGCATTTGTGCATCGAATTGACGGTCGGCTTGGTATCCCATGACCCGGTTCGCTTCGGCGACGCCCAACTGCGACCGATACGCGCGGGGCCCGATCATCGCGTGAAACGTATCAACGATGCTCAGCGCCCGACTCCCGGGAAGGATATCATCGCTCGCCAAACCGAGCGGATAGCCGCGTCCATCGACGCGTTCATGGTGCTGAAGGATGAACTGCTTGGCGACCTCGGGAATATTCGCGTCGTCCCCGATAAGTCGAACGCCTTCGACCGGATGTTGTTGAAGCAGCAAGACTTCCTCAGGAGAGAGCGGACCGGGCCGATTCAACACGTCGGTTGGAATCGAAAGCTTTCCGATATCATGGAGCATGCCCGCAAGCCCAAGCGCCCGCAGCATTTCCTCGTCGTTTCCAAACAACTCATACCCGAACAAAATCGCCAGCGCAGAAACCATTTGCATGTGGCTGGATGTCGACCGTTCATGCCCCGCCATCTGAAGGAGATGCCCGGCGATGCGGGGATCGTTCGTCACCCGCGACTGAATCGTATCCACCAGGCTGGTGACGCGCGACAAACTGCTAGCCGACACCGACGACCGAATAAGGTCCTTCGCAGCAGCCGTCCCCGCGTTGTGAACTATTTCGGCTTTGTCGACCGCCGGCAGGCTCGGGTCGTCGAGAATCAAGCCGATTCGTTTTTCAATCGATCGCTCGAAATCGCCCAACTCCTGGGCGCGAACCAAAACGCTCGACACACCGCCTTCGAGCAACCGACTCAGATCAGGGGCACCGCCCGCGCTTCCCCGAATACAACACGGGTCCCTTTCCATCTCCGCCCGGCAGAAACACCTCGACATCGGTTTCGCCCGCATCCACCAACGCGCGAATCGCCGACGTTGGCATCCGTTCAAATTCCGATGATTCTGCCATGCTACGCCCCCGATGATCCCCGCACCTTATTCGCTGCGCGCGTCTGCGACGCAAGGGTTAGATACGATTCGCCGGGGCATCCCGCAAAAACGGGCAAGGACTGCGTGTCCGATACATCGCGGAATGCAGCCCGAAATCAATCCGGAACGAACCGTGTTTGCGCAACGGGTGTGTTGTTCAATT
>JAADIU010000001.1 GCA_013151185.1 Planctomycetota bacterium | reverse complement strand
CTGGCGACGCTACCGATCCTTTCGCACACCATGTGTACGCTCGACACGCCCGGTGGATTGTTCATCCTCGATGCACCGTTTCGCAATTTCGAAATCGATTTCGACAATGACTTCGACGACGATCACGGCTTCTTCGGCCACGGCGGGTTCTTCGATTTCAACTTCGGATACGATGACGGCTGGTATTGAACCGCTCGATACAGGTGCAGAAGCGCGCGAGAATCAAACCGCAAGACCAGCCCGCGCCACAAGAACTGCAGAGATAAAGTGCGCGTCCCCCGAATAGGCCACGAATAGGCCCGTCCCCCGAATAGGCCCCCGACGGTGCGAATCCTACTCGCGTGCCCGGAATTATCCTCTCCGGACGGAAAATCGCCCCGCCCACCTGAACCCTTTCGGGTGGCGGTATTGGCCATTATCCGTATTTCTGCATGATGGCTGGCTGAGCGGTTGAACTTTGCGGCGGGGTGGAATGAAGCATCGCATCCGAAAACGACGACTACTCAAATGGGTGGGCCTGCTAACTTGCGCTCTGCTTTCGCTTGCGATCATCCTAACCCGATGGGGGAACATCGCCTGGACCAGCGGGAATCATTGGGGCTTCTTCCAATGGGGGGCCGTTGCGTTCGGGTACCACAACCGAGTGGATGATTTCAGATGGGATATTGAATGGAACATCAGTAGCGGGCCGCTATTCTTGTGGTTTGAATATCAGCCCGGTACACCGACGACAGCTTCGTGTTTTATCATACCGCTCTGGCTACCCTTGGCGATGATCGGTTTTCCGACGATTCTGGCTTGGAGGCGCGAACGCCCATTGCCGCCGGACCATTGCCAGAAATGTGGCTACGACCTGACTGGTAACGTGAGCGGGGTTTGTCCTGAATGTGGAGAAGACATTGAGCGGTAAATCAAGACAGTATCTCGCCGCATTGGGCATTGGCTTCCTTCTCACGTTATTAACTTCCTCTTGCACGGACATAAGACTTGGGCATGGGGCCAAGTTTAGTACAAAGTTTGTCTACATGGGGCAGCCGTTGACTTATGTGTCTCTCCATCATCGGACCTCGTATCAGCCGCGACGTCGTACGTCGTCGTGGGATTTTTCCATCTTGGGCTTCTCGGTTGATCTTGCGATATGGTCGGCTCTTGCCTTCTGATCCTCTGCGTGCACCGAGATTCGCGAAGGAATAAACGGTTGAAAACGGGACGATGCCTTTCATGTGGTTACAATCTGACCGGCAACGTCAGCGGGGTTTGCCCCGAATGCGGGGAATCGATTTGATCCGGCGAGTTGTGATTGCAATTCTTGCGCTTTCTACGTTTGGCTCAGTTGCACTTTGGTGGCTAAGTGCGTCGAGTACATATGGCTCGGGTTACCGCGACTGTGGCATGAAAGCTTCGATAGTACCCGGTTGGAGGGTTCGGTTTGCGATTTCGCCTCAAGCGAAACTGATTGTCTACGGTCAAGCTGGCCGCGTAGACCTGCATTCGATTTGGAAAGACTATTCGATCGAAGGTATCGACAAAGAAAAAGAAATAAGACAACTCAGGTTTGGCGGATTTCGGTATGAGATATTTGCAATTGGGCCCAACAGGGCGCGTTCTGTTTCTGCCCCTTTTTGGTTCATGGTAATTCTGTTTGCCGCATATCCCGTTTCCTCGTTTGTTCGCGGGCCAGTCAAGCGGTGGTATCGGCGTCGAAACAGTGCTTGTTTGGAATGCGGCTACAACCTGACGGGCAACGTCAGCGGTGTTTGCCCTGAATGCGGGACGGCGAGTAAGTGAACAAAACGCGGGGGCCCATGCCCGCCGAGAATCCGAACCCACCTGCCCCAACAGGATCACTTCTCGAATCCAAGCCGTCTACCCGTTTTCACAACGAATGCGGGAGAACCGTTATTAAGCGCCCGATGAAAATCAGGGCAAATTCAAGCGGTCGGAACAATGAGCCTTGCTGCAGCATCCCTACCACAACACTCAGGTTGGCGTGATGGGCGTCACCAGCGTTGCGACTGTCCTCCCCCAGTTGCCTCCCGACATCGCCGTGAGCAACGTGCGGTTCGGATTCTCAATGTGTCGGCCAATCTGCTTGCGACCAGTAGAATTCCCAGTTTGGGCCACGGTGGACGGTTGCAAAGTATGTAAGAATCGCGAACCCAACGAGAAAGCATGTGAACAACGCAATCGCACCCATGCGCGTCGAGTTGGTCGTTTTAACCACCCACACCGACCAACATGCAAACATGAACACAAAAACCGTTCCTGGATTGAACAGTGTAATCACAATTTGTGGTACGTGGGCAGTCGCCTCCCAGTTTCGCAGCCATCCGAATTTAACCGTGAAACATAACATTCCGATGACGGTAGCCGTGCTGAAAAGCAAGCTCCACAGGGCAACGCGTCTGCCTCTTGGTCCGCTGAACCAAATGCCTGCGTCTTCCGGTTCGCGGTCCAGGTAAGGTACGAGCGCCAGGGCAAGGACCACAATCGCTGGGATACCCACACCGCCCATAAAAGCCGAATAGGAAACCAACTCCTGCAAACCCAGGAAGTACCAAGGTGCCTTGGCTGGGTTTTCCGGTACAGCTGCGTCGGCCATCTCCGCCAACGGCGCGTCGAAGAATGCACCGAGTAGGAGCATGGCGAACACTGTAATCATCGTGGCTGCGGTGATCACGTACAACACGCCGGGCCACGTTGGCATTGTGTTTTTCATCTCGCGATTCACCTGCGGTGTGGTACCTTTCATCAGGCCCATCAGTCCGTAGGTCTTGATAGATACTGCTTGTCCATCTCCGCATGATCCAGTCGATGCCACGGCGGGGGCGTCGGCACAGGCGGTATCGTCCGCCGCCTTTGGCCGCGTGAGCCCACCGTCTTTCCTGATTCGCCAAAAATGCACGCCAATCAGAACCGTCGTGATGACAGGCAGAACGATCACATGGAGGACATAGAATCGAATGAGCGCTTCCTGCCCGACGTAGTGTGAGCCCAACAGCAGTTCCTTCTGCATGCGCCCAATATGAAAGTACTCTGTGATACCAATCGCGTCCGTGAGTTCCTGAGGCGATTGAGCAATGTTGGCTCCGATTGTGACTGCCCAAAACGCGAGTTGGTCCCAAGGGAGTAGGTAACCGGTAAAGCTCAGCGCCAACGTAATCACGAAGAGGCCCATGCCTACGATCCAGTTGAATTGCCTCGGGTGTTTGTAAGCTGACGTGTAGAATGCCCTGGCCATATGTAGGATGACGCAGGCTACCATGGCGTGCGCCGACCAGCGGTGGACGTTCCGTATGAATCGCCCGGTGGGAACGACGTGCGCGGGATTTTCTCATAGTCCTTTTCGCGAGAGAATCCGGCAATATTCAGATGGACAAAGGTTTGCCTTTCGCTGATCTGCTGCCCCGACAGGTGTGCGTGAACGCTTCGTGCGCACTTCTTTCCGCTTGCGACCGCATCGATCAGCAGACGAGGGCCGTACGCGATATCGCCAGCAAGAAATACGTCCGAGGCGGTTGTTTGAAGTGTTTCGGCATCACAAGGTAGGAAACCGCGCTCGTTCGGTTCCAAATCTTTGCAGCCGCTCAGCAACGAAAGATCCGTCTGCTGGCCGACTGCCCATATCACCGTATCCGCGTCAATGGTGACAAGATCGTTTTCGTCAAACAAAGGCGCGAAGCGGCGGTTCTCATCAAGAACGCGTAAACATCGCTTGAACACGACACCCCGGACTGCACCTTGGGGTGTCCGCAAGATTTCGACGGGGCCCAGTGATGGATGAAGCTCGACGCCCTCTTCATGGCCCTCGAGGATTTCGATATCGTCCGCCGGCATCTCTTCGACGCTTTCAAGGCAACACAGGTGAACCTGACCGACGTTCGCTTGTCTAAGCGCGCTGCGGGATACGTCATGACCAACTTGGCGAATCACGGTCCTGGAAATATCGTACGCAACGTTGCCACCACCGATGACCACGATGCGCTGACCAAGCTGCGAGAACGTGGACGCAGGACCACGATCGTACAACGCCACATCGCGAAGGAACTCTACACCGCCAAAGACACCAGAGCCGTCGCCTCCAGCGATGGGAATCACCCGCGACCGCTTGGCACCTACGGCGATGATCGTCGCAGCATGGCTCTTGCGGATGTCGGCCAGCGCAACATCCGACTTGCGTGTTGCAGACGAACTCGACGCCAAGCGCGCGGATAAGCTCGACTTCCGCTTCGATGAGATCACGCGGGAGGCGGTATTCGGGAATGCCGACGGCTAACATTCCAGCCGGAACCGGTTCCATCTCCAACACGACCGGGCGATATCCAAACAGCGCCAAGTCATGGGCGGCAGCGAGGCCCGCTGGCCCCGATCCGATAATCGCAATCTGTGGCCCCGTCGGTTTCTCTTGACCGATCCCTTGAAGCATATTCCGCAAGGCGTGAAGCTCATCTGGACCGGTGCAGTCACGCTCTGGTGCAGCGCGGATTATTCTCTTGAGGAGATCAACGACCTTGATCGCCCCCTTGGTGTCAGATTCCGGGTTGAATCGCTCTGCCACGAATCGCTTCAGCGCACGGATGGACACAGCCTCGTCGATGGCACCACGACGACACGCCGCTTCGCAAGGAGCACCGCACACGCGTCCACAAATACTTGCGAGTGGATTCGGGCCACGGGCGATAAGGTACGCAGCCTCAAAGTCGCCTTCAGCGATTGCGCGCACGTACCCCCGCGCGTCGGTATGCACCGGGCAAGCGTACTGGCATTTGATTTGCCGCTGCCAGTACTCGTCGTCGGGAACCTCGACGTGGACTGGGGAATAGTCCTTACTCGTCACTGCGCGTTTTCCGTTCTTTCCGTCTTCATTTTTGGCTCTTCGCTGGCACTTCTGGCATACCCGCAAGCTTGCGCGTGAAGTCCACAAGTTGCCACACGTCATTGTCGCTAAGCGCCTTTTGCGCTGGCATGGGTGTTCCGGGGATGCCCGCGCGAATCCGCTTGAAGACCTCCTCCGGTTCGTCTCCACCGCGAAAACGTCCGGTCGTCAGGTCCCGCGCTACAATGCGCCTACCCTGATCATCAACGAGTTCTTGGGGTCCGTCGCCCTTGCCCTTGTCGCCATGGCACGACGCACAGTTATCCATGTAGAGCTTGCTGCCCAAGACCGAGTCTGGTTGAAATTCGGAGCCGGGCCAGGGAACCATGATGATCCCGGAGGGAGTCAAACGCGTTTCCGCGATCTCTTCGATATCTTCAGGTTCGATGTCGTCGTCATCCGAAAATGCTTCCGTCAGTCTTGCGATGGTTCCTTTGCGGTTTATCTCGCGGATATACTTGGCGATGGCAATCACCTCGTCCTCGGCGAGTTGCGGGTTCGATGGCATTTCGCCGAATTGCCGGCCTGTACTGATCGTCCGAACCAAGTCCTCCTGGGTCGGCACGCCATTGAGGGTAGACACATATCGGAATCGCTCATGCCAAAAGTCACGAGGTTGTCCTTCAATGGTCGCGGCAGCAGCCCCGTCACCCAGCCCCGTGGCGCCATGACACGAGCCACAGAACATCTTGTATAACGTTTCACCGCTGGCGAGTTCTGCGTTTTCTGCAATCGGTGGCGGACGTGGCGTGTGTGTTGCGCGCGCGCTCTTTCGGTGCAAGCTCATCATGTATAACGTGAGCGTGTGTGCCTCTTCGGGCGTAAAGCCCATGTCTGGCATGACCGTTCCGGGCGAAATTTTTGCAGGCGCCAAGAAATGTTCATACAACCATTGCTGCACAGTGTGTTCGCCATCGACGTGTGCGAAGTCGTAGTCATGCCTCCTCTTGTCTCCTATGTACGTCAGATCGGAGGCGAGGTCACCACCACCACCACGGTATCGGTGGCAGCCGAGGCAGCCATTTTTAACGACGAGTTGCTTTCCCTCTGTCAGTACCTCAGCCCCAGGAAGCGAAAGTGCAAGAACGTCCTTGGTAATACGGGGCTTGGTTAGATCCCGTGAACCCGCCTGGAACGAAACGGCGTACAGGTCTGACTGGCCACCATAGAGGTCGACTTCGTAGTGGCAGTGTCCGCAGCTGGTATAAACGGTTTCGCCCTGAAGCAATGGGGTCATGGCCTTGGGGATCGGTGCGCCCTTTGCATCCCTACCATGAGCAGCTTTCGTTGTGATAGCGCGCCCTTCTCCCTGGTGGCAAATCGTACACCCGAATTTTTCTACAGGGTGGTGCTTGAGGAGATCGCCAGGATGCGTCGACAGTGGTAACGCAGCATCCATCATTTCCGGATTGTCAACACCCAAGTGGCATGTGGTGCAACGGTCTATTCGCTGCAACTCAGGCAGGAACAACTGTCGTATTTCGAGTTCAAAGGACGCAGCCGAACGTCGCTCGCGTTCTGTGTCTGCATTGGCGCGCAGCACCTCTCGGTACGATCGTTGGACTTCTCGCCAGTGACCGGAGTAATTCTCGCGATAGGCTTCCACCACCAGCACGACAATTGAGGAGGTTGAAGCGAATAGCAAAGCGATCTTTATCAAACGCAGTGGTTGTCGATCCATTGACCAGATTACTCGGTAGACTGACTATCCCAAACGCGCGCGGAACGCACACACG
>JAADIU010000186.1 GCA_013151185.1 Planctomycetota bacterium | reverse complement strand
AGATTTCCAACCGTTCATCGTACGCCTTTTCCGGATCGAGTTCGATATCGTGGGTGGTTGCAAGCATGGAGGCGGCCATGTCTTCGACGTAATCGGCACACTTGCGATGCGTCAGACCGTGTGCGTGATGTTCGGAAATATAACCGTAGTCAAGTTTTTTCGCCGGCAGCGCCAACCCAATACCGGCGGCCACGAGTCGGTTGGTCGGTGCGGATGTCGGCAATGACGCAGTGGACGATCGCCCCGGCTTTCAATTGTTTCAAGCCCCGCTCGCGCGAGACGATTTTGCAATTCGGCGGAAAGATGCTGGAGACCCGCACCAAGTTGAATTGGGCGATGCCTGCCCGCCTTAGTGCAGCCTCGAACGACTGGAGATTGTGGCGATGTTTGCCCACACCCTTCGTGAAAAACATCTGCCTGGGGACCATCGAATCACTCATTCACTGCCCTCCTTGAGCGAGGTGCCTCGTCAGAAAGAAGTTCGGATTATAGAAGTGTTCAAAGCACTGACAAGCGTTCGCCAATGCGGACCGACGTGCGGGTGGCCGCGGTTTGACTTCAACGTATCGGTACTATGTTTGGCTGGTGTGCATCGCGATGAGATCTTCCCTGATCGTCGCCAGAGCCCGCCCGCGATGGCTCAACGCGTTCTTCTGTTCGGGCTGCATTTCGGCGGTGGTCATCCCCAATGTTGGCACAAGAAAGTGCGGGTCGTATCCGAATCCGTTGCTGCCCCGAGGCTCGTCGATAATTACGCCCTCGATCGTTCCTCGCGCGGTCAGCAACACATCGTCGCCCCGGACCAAAACCAAGCTGCATACGAACCGCGCGGTGCGTTTTTCTTGAGGTACGGCCTTCAACTCGGTGACCAACTTTCGATTGTTGCCCGCGTCGGTCCCTTCATCGCTGAACCTCGCCGAATGCACGCCGGGTTTCCCGTCCAGCGCATCGACCTCTAAACCCGAATCATCCGCCAACACCCACATACGCGTTTGGCTTGCGTAGTAGCGTGCCTTGAGCAAGGCGTTCTCGGCGAATGTTTCTTTGTCTTCGATGGGGGCTGCAATCTCGGGCATGTCTGCAAGCGACGACCAATCGAACGGCAAACCGCCCATCACCGCGCGGATTTCACGCAGCTTTCCCGCGTTGGTCGTTGCGATGAGGATGGCCTGCCCCATTCAAAATCGTCCTCAGTCAAGATCCTCAGTCGAAACGCTCAGTCAAAATCGTCGCCGAAATCGGTCGGGTCGTCGTCCACTTTGAAGAGGCGAGCCAACTGCACGGTTCGCCGGCCTCCGGTGGGTGTAGAATAGACTTGCAGGTTTCGCAGTTCAACACGAAACCGTCTCTCTTTTTTCATCAGGTCCAGAACTTCCTTACCGGGCAGATTCGCCACCACGCCAAGGCGGCGACCCTTGACGAGTGCATCGCGTCCAAAACTGCCCACGAACACCTCGGTCACAATATCGGTGTGGCGGTAGAAGGCTTCGTAGCCGTCTTCACGCAATTCTCCGCAGTAGTCTGCTGCGGCTTGCTTGCGTTTCAGGAAGCCGGGCTCATTGTAGAAGAGCGCGATGCGAAGGGAGTAGTACCCACGGTTGCGACTCATGTCCCACGCCTTGTTTCCGACATCGGGTGTGGGCGTGGGCAGAACGTGTGCCTGATAAAAGAACCGCTCGCCCGATGTCGTGAAATCTTTGAGGAGGGCAAGGTCGTTTCGAATTTCCTGCGTGAGGTCGAATCGCCCGGTGCGCTTGTTCGGAGGTCGCCAGTAACTCCCGTAGTAAACCCGCGACGAACGTTTTGTGTGAACCACATACACGCGATCGGGTTTGATGCCCGGTGATGTGCGCAATGTCTGTGCGATTTTTTCGGCCTCTCGCCTGTGGCCCGATCCGAAACATTCTCGGGCTAAAATGGTCCACTCGTCCGCACCGCGTTTGGATGGTGCGTGGTAGACCTGACCCAGCTCTCGCTTACTCGAACCTCCGCCTCCGCCCCAATCCCATTTCGCGGCCCCCCAGTTTCCGCCGCCGCCTCCGCCCCATTGATCTTGCCAACCCTCGGCGCATCCGTTGATTCCGAAAAGGGTGGCAACCATAAACGTCAACGCCGCTACGCTGGCAAGAGGCGGTTTCAAACTCAATCGTTCCGGTCGGTTCACCATAGGTTTGCTTATCATGCTTCCGCGCTCACTTTCAGCCGACGGCGCAACGCTTTGGCCTGCTCTTGATGCAATTGACGGATCCCTTTCGATGCGAGCGTCAGCATCTGATCGAGTTCCTTTCGCGAGAAGGTATTCCCCTCCGCCGTTCCCTGCACCTCGACCAACTGCCCCCCGCCCGTCATCACAACGTTCATGTCGACATCAGCGCGAACGTCGTCCTCGTACGCCAAATCCAATACCATTCGCCCACCCACCAAACCAACGCTCACCGCAGCCACGCTGTCGACGACCGGGTTTTGTGAAATCCACTTTCGCTTTCGGGCAATACGCACCGCGTCGCACAACGCAACATACGCCCCGGTGACGCTTGCCGTGCGCGTCCCACCGTCGGCTTGCAATACGTCGCAGTCTATCAGGATGGAGTGCTCACCAAGGAGGTCCAAATTGAGCACCGCGCGGAGTGATCGACCGATGAGTCGCTGAATCTCATGCGTCCTGCCGTCAACTTTTTTGCGAGTTCGCCCTTTCCGAGTGATCGTCGCGCTGGGCAGCATGTCATACTCTGCCGTACACCATCCCGACCCGGTCCCGCTTCGCCACTTGGGAACGCCTTGCTCCAGACACGCTGTACACAAGACGCGCGTATCGCCACATTCGATCAACACTGAACCGGCAGCGTGATGTGTATATCCGCGTGTGATGCTCACCGGGCGCAATTGCTTTGGACCTGTGCGTTTTTTGCTGGCCAACGAATACCCTTTCTTCGTGGGAAGATCGATCCTGAAGCTGTAATTCACGAGAAGGTACGGATGCCGCAATTCAGTGTCAACCGACACCAGATCGCCCGAGGCATGGACATGGGGTCCGGTAGATTGTGGTCGCTATTGAGCGGTGCCAGAGCGTTCGCAAATATTCGACCCTTGCTGTCGTGGCGAAGTTTGGGTATTCACGCAGGTTCACACTTCGCCGTTCGCTGGACGTGGCGATGCCTTTGATGAATCAACCGATGGAGGATTGCCCGTGCTGGATGAACTTTTCAAAGCCCAAGCCGAGTTGAACAAGCGTATCGGATTCGACTGCGCCGCACTGCGTGCATCGTTCGATCCGAAGCTGGCGGGCGAGTGGCTTAACAATTACATCAGCGCGGCATCGAATGAGCTTGAGGAACTCCGCGACAGCACCTATTGGAAGCACTGGTGCAAGGAAGCGCGTGAGGGGGATCGATTCAAGATTCACGATCTGCAAAATGCACGCGTCGAGGTGATCGACCTGCTGTTCTTCTGGATCAGCATGGCCCAGTGTGTTGGCCTGTCTGCGGCGGACGTACACGAACTTTACATGAAGAAACTGGACGTCAACCACGAACGCCAAGACAGCGACTATTCGATGGCAGACAAAGACGAAAGCGACAACAAAGGGATCGAACTCGACTGACGATCCGGTCCTACGAAGTCGACATCAGCGCCAAGAGACACCAACGAAAAGACATAAGGCAGTAGAAAGAAAAACGCCACGGGCCGAGTTCGGGCTCCCGTGGCGTTCGCCTTGTTTTGGTGATACTTGTCTTGGTTATATCTGTGCGGTGCTCTACTTTGTGCTGAAGAGAACCTGCATGGTTTCGCTTCGGTCACCGCTGATGGAGAAGACGAGCATGTAGTCCAGGCCCGGCTTGAGGGTGACACCGCCCACGCTGTTGCGCTCGAAGTCGAGCACGTTCATTTCACCGCCGATGCTGCCGAGGTTGTATGCACGGTCCGGCTTCATGAGTGATTCGGGACCGCTGCCGCGCGGGGTGATGGAGTACTCGGCTTGGTGAGAGTAGTCCGCTTCAAACGCCTGATGGATCTGCATGTTCGTGCTGGTGATGCGGCCAAACTTTGTGGGGTCGGCAAAAGCAAATCGGAAGGTCGGTGATGTGCTGACCGTGCCTTTGATCTTGAACTTGGCATACCCCGAAAACCCCTTCTTGAACTTGTTCTGCTTGGCCTCCATCCCATCGAGTGAGAGGGTGAGGTAGTTGTCCTTCTTCGACATATTCTTGCCGATTTTTGCGGCTTGCCATGCTGCGCCGGTGGCGCTGCATCCGGAAGAACCGATCAACATGCCCGCCAAAATCGCCACAGCCAAGGTTTTCTTCATCATCGATGTCATCCTCCATGAAATGTGCCGGATTCATCCAGCCCGGTTCGGTTGAAATCCAATATCATGTGTAAAACAAAAGCAAAAAAGCCAGCCCAGGCAATCCGAGCCGACACGCCAACTCGGGGGTATATCCGCTTCGGTCGCAACGTTCAAGCGTGTGGTCTTTTCCAGCGGTTTGTCGCCACC
>JAADIU010000185.1 GCA_013151185.1 Planctomycetota bacterium | reverse complement strand
GCCTTCGCGCAAAGCCGGCTGCAAGAATGACTGAGAACCGTAGTTCTCACCAAAGAGGATCGCATCGTGAACAATTCTGAGCCAGGCTTCACCGCAGGCGCGACGACCGATGTTACGACGCTGGCATCACACGGAGTCGACGTCGGCGACCGCAACGTCGCGCGTCGCTCGTCTGTGATTGCGTTTGCCGAAGCGACTCGTGTAATTGTCGCGGGCGTCGTGGCACTTTGTCTGTACGCGCCATCAGCCGCGCTGGCCCAGGACTGCAACTTCAACGGTATCGACGATGCGACGGATATTGCTGCAGGCACAAGCCTCGACTGTGATGACAACGGGGTCCCCGACGAATGCGAACCCAATCCTCTCTGCCTCTCTGCCTGCCAGAAACTCGCGCTGAACGAGGAGTTCGACGCTTACGTTGTCGGCCAGGACCCGACCGATTGGTTCGACACCGACATCAATTCCAGCAACATCGAGAACGACGCACTGTTCGACATCAAACGGCTTGGGGCGGACGTGGTGTTTGGAACAGACTCCACGCTGGTCAACATTCACTCGCACTACGTCGGCCCGGACGGCGCGAACATTTCGTCCATGACCTACACTGGCCGCATGCGTCTCAGCGACGACAACGGTGGTGTCGGTGTGACGTTTCTTTCTAGCATCAACGACCAACCGACATCGACCTACGAGTATATGCGATTGCGCAGAGCGAACTATGCTCCGTCGGCGCGCACATTTCATCTGGCACCGCCAAACTTCAATAACCTGATCGGAGACATTGATTCGGGCGTCGATCCGGTCGTGAACACATGGTACCGTTTCCGCATTGAGGTTGATACGACCGGTCCGCAACTGCACATCCAGGCCAACGTTTGGGAAGATAGTCAACCTGAACCAGCGGGTTTTCAAATCGACGCAACTGACCCCAGTGGTTTGCATCCGACATCCGGAACCGTCGGTGTCTGGAGCATGACTGCCGGCAGCAAGTATTGGGACGACCTTCGTGTGATCAACAAAGATTCCGGCGTCCGCTGCGACGACAACAACGCTTGCACTACTGGTGATGCCTGCTCAAGCGGTGTTTGCATCGGCGATCCAATCGATTGCTCATCTCTGAATGACGTGTGCGAAGTGGGAGTGTGCGATACGGCGAGTGGCTTGTGCGAAACGGTTCCGGCAAGTGAAGGTAGCTTGTGCGACGATTTGGACTTCTGCACAACTGATGACGCGTGCCTAGATGGAATCTGTGCCGGTACACAGGTTGACTGTTCGCACTTGGATGATGCCTGTGCTGCGGGTGTTTGCAATCCGGTAGACGGGACGTGCGAAACAACTTCGACCAACGACGGAGGTGCGTGCGATGATTTGGATGTTTGCACGCCCAACGACATTTGCGTGGCTGGAACCTGTGTGGCATCTCCCGCGGGCTGTAGCGGTCATAACGTACCACCGGAGTGCGAAACCGTACTCTTCGTGGACGATAGCGCGACCAACGGATTCGATGACGGCTCATCCTGGGAAGATGCCTATGTCAATCTTCAGGATGCGTTGGCCGAAGCCGCGGTCAACTGCGGTGTGATTGAAATATGGGTTGCGCAGGGTACCTACAAGCCCGATCAAGGAGGTGGGCAAACAAGTGGCGATCGCAGCGCAATGTTCCAGCTCCAAGATAATCTCGCGATTTATGGGGGGTTTAGCGGAACAGAGACCTCGTTGGATCAACGCGCCCCGGAAACAAACTTAGCAGTCCTCAGTGGCGACTTGTCGGGCGACGATGCGCCTGTGGCCTGCACGGAGGATTCACCCGATTGTGATTTCTTCGGCGAGTTGTGCTTCGAGGGATCTTGCATCATCAACGACAACACGGATGAGAACAGCGGCCAAATAGTCGCGGGAAGCGGGACTGACAATAGTGCTGTACTCGACGGCTTTATGATCACCGCGGGCAGATCATCCTCGGGCGGTGGGATGTTCAACAATTCGGGTGACCCAACCGTAGCCAACTGCACTTTTGCCAGGAACATGGCGGTCAGCAGTGGGTTTATTCTCGCTGTTGGTGGTGGGATGTTCAATGTTGACAGTAATCCGATGGTCACTAACTGCACGTTTTTTGGCAATTCAAGTGGTGGCAACGGTGGCGGGATGCAGAACAAATCGAGCAACCCTATCTTGATCGACTGCACGTTTGTCGCCAACACCAGCGGTTCCCATGGTGGAGGGATGTACAACGATTCAAGCAGCCCTGCTTTGGACAGATGTGTGTTTCGTGAAAATGAGGCTGTGATCGGCGGAGGAATGTCCAATGCATTGAACAGTGACCCACTGGTGACGCATTGCACCTTCATCGCCAATACTTCTGCAGGCAACGGTGGCGGGATCTACAACAGCGGGAGCAACCCGATACTGACCGGCTGTGCGTTTTTCGGTAATTCGACCGGAGGCGGAGGTGGCGGTGTGGCCAACTTCGCCAGCAGTCCGCCGATGACCAACTGCCTACTTAGCGGTAACGTGGCCGGTAGCGGGGGAGGAATATTTTTTAATGGTGAGGTGACTGGTGACGAGCCACGCCCATTGATTATCAACTGCACATTTAGCGACAACTTGGCCAGCAACGGAGGAGGGATCCATTTTTTTCCAGGTAGCGCTCCGTTTGTCTACAACAGCATCCTTTGGGGAAATGTCCCGAATCAGATCAGCCCCAGTGGCGTTATTTCAGCTTACAGCATCATCCAGGGGGCCCCGCCGACCAATGAGGTCATCGATGCTGATCCGCTGTTTGTCGACTCAAACGGGAAGGATGATATCGTTGGAACTGACGACGATGACTTGCGACTCCTACCGAGATCTCCTGCGATTGACGCAGGATTCAGCGGAATTGTTCCAGTGGGCATCATTACTGATCTTGATAGCCATCCTCGTTTCGTTGACGATCCGAGTACCTTGGACACCGGAGTCGGGACGTTTCCGATTGTGGACATGGGTGCGTTTGAGTTTCGGCTTGGGGATTGCGATGCGAATGGCATCGTTGATCTTGACGACTTCGATACTAAAGCATGCCTAGTCGGTCCGGACGCCGGGTTGAATGCCGGCTGTGCCTGCGTCGATCTCGATTCGGATGGGGATGTAGATCTGGACGACTTCGCGTTATTCCAACTGGGATTCAGTCCCTAGCGAAATC
This sequence comes from Planctomycetota bacterium, assembly GCA_013151185.1. Classification (GTDB taxonomy): domain Bacteria; phylum Planctomycetota; class Phycisphaerae; order UBA1845; family UBA1845; genus UBA1845. The sequence goes on along the minus strand of JAADIU010000185.1, from coordinate 1,110 downwards.
GGTTACTCATGAAAGACGTGTCGCGCAGGTCCAAAATATAGACGTCTCCCTGATTCAACTTCGGGAGTGATTCGAGATTGATGAAAGCCGAAGGAGTTTTCAACTCCTGGCTGGAGAATCTGGCATTGATCGATTCATCGCCCAGCTTGTGGGGCCGTGTGTTTGGCCGTGATCGGTGGGCGGTTTGCTGGGAAGATTTTGGATCGGTCCGGCCATGAACAGCCGACGGCTTGGTGGAATGTTTGGGCAGCACTTCACTTAAGGTAGGTACTTGCAACAGGAGCCGCTCGCGGGTTCGCTTTGGAACTTTCGTTCACTGATGGCCCGTTAATCATGCGCCTTCGCGCAAAGCCGGCTGCAAGAATGACTGAGAACCGTAGTTCTCACCAAAGAGGATCGCATCGTGAACAATTCTGAATCAGGCTTCACCGTAGGTGCAGCGACCGGTGTTACAACGTCGGTATTACACGGAGTCGATGTCGGCGATCGCAACGTCGCTCGTTGCGTGTCTGAGATTTCGTTTGCCGGAGCGACCCGTGTAATTGTCGCGGGCGTTCTGGCTCTTTGGTTGTACGCGCCTTCGTTCGCGCTGGCTCTGGATTGCAACTTCAACGGTGTCGATGATGCGGTGGATATTGCGGTCGGTACAAGCCTCGATTGTGATGACAATGGCGTGCCTGACGAATGCCAAGTGAACATCGTCAGCGAAAACTTCAATAGCTATTCGCCGGGGCAGGACCCAGCCAACTGGTTCGATACGGCTGCGGGTAGTAGTACCGTCGAACTCGACAATTTCGATGTTCGGCAGGTCGGTTCGGACTTGGCGTTGGGTGTCTTCAGCACGTCTACCAATATTCATTCTCACTACGTCGGGACGGGTGCGGCAAACATATCGAGCATGATCTTCACCGGGCGAATGCGGATCGCCGAGTCTGGCGGCGGTATTGGTGTGACGTTTTTGTCGCAGTTCAGCGATCAACCTTCATCGACGTATGAATATCTGCGCATTCGCCGGGCGAGCTACGCTCCGTCGGCTCAGACGTTTCACTTGGCTCCACCCAACTTTGACAACTTTACGGGTGTCGTGGATTCGGGCGTCAACCCGAGCGC
>JAADIU010000335.1 GCA_013151185.1 Planctomycetota bacterium | reverse complement strand
GGAACTTCTGGGTCGCCTCTCCTACCGCACCAGCTACGGTCAAAACGTACTCCGCCACAGCATCGAAGTGGCGTTCCTCTGCCAGAACATGGCCGACGAACTTGGGCTCGATGGTCGCCTTGCCCGACGATGCGGACTCCTGCACGACATCGGTAAAGCGATCGACCACGAGCAGGAAGGCGGCCACCCGCTTGTCGGGTACGAGTTCTGCAAGCGATACAACGAAAAACCCGAAGTGCTCAACGCCATCTACGGGCACCATGGCGATGTGGAAGCCACCAGTCCGTATACGCCTTTGGTTGCAGCGGCTGACGCGATCAGCGCTTCGCGACCTGGAGGTCGGCGCGAATCGTTGGAACGTTACATCAAACGTCTCGAACAGTTGGAGTCCCTCGCGACCGAGCAGCATGGTGTGAGGCAGGCGTTCGCCATTCAGGCGGGACGTGAGGTGCGCGTCATTGTCGATGCGAAGAAAGTCGATGACGCCCGGGCAACCAAAATCGCCCACGACATCGCCAAACGCATCGAAGAGGAGATGACCTATCCCGGCGAGGTTCGTGTCACCGTGCTGCGCGAAATCCGGGCTATTGGCATCGCTCGATAGTTGTCTGCTGAAGTTATTGTTGCTGAATCTATTGTTGCGGAATAGCCCCGTCCTTATTCTTTCTGAACATCGGTTGCCCATGGCTATGAACATTTTATGTGCCGGCGACGTGGTTGGAACACCCGGTAGGCTTGCCATTGCGGACGCTTTGAAAACGATCGTCCCCGATCGCAACATCGCCTGCGCGATTGTCAACGCTGAGAATGTTTCATCCGGATCGGGCATCACGCCCCCGCTCTATGAAAAACTGATCAAGTCCGGTGTCAACCTAATGACACTCGGCGACCACATTTATCGTCGACGGGAAATCATCGCGACACTGGAAACGTCACCGCAAGTCGTGCGCCCCGCAAACCTGCCATCGACAGCACCCGGACGGGAGTTCGCCATTTACGAAACCGAGGGCGGAGTCTCCGTCGCGGTCTTCGCACTTCTGGGCAGACTCTTTATGAAACCCCAAGCCGACTGCCCATTCAAAGCGGCAGACCGCGTCCTTGCGAAAATTCCGGGTGAAGTGAAAGTCATCGTGTGCGACATGCACGCAGAGGCGACGAGCGAAAAAATTGCCATGGGTTGGCATCTCGATGGGCGGGTAAGCATCATGTTCGGAACGCACACCCACGTTTCGACGGCTGACGAACGGGTGCTGCCCGGCGGCACGGGATACATCACCGACCTGGGAATGACAGGCCCACACGAAGGCGTGTTGGGGCGTGACAAAAGTCGCGTGCTGCAAGCCATGGTCCACGCCATACCGACACGATTCGACGTTGCCACCGATGACGTGCTGACGTGCGGAATTATCGCGGAGGTTGATCCGCACAGCGGCAGATGTTTGCACATCGAGCGGCTTCGATGGCCGTATCACGCCCCTTAACGGGGTTTTGCTCCCGGTTGTTCCGATAATATCCGTGTAATTCCCTATGGAACGGCGCCGCAATTCGGGGTAAGTTGACCCTGCCAAGAACGAGTCATTTCTCTCACACTGCACAGCTCGAAGACGCACTTCAACCCGATCACTGTTTAACGAATCTATGGGTCCGTGTGCGCTGTGACCTTGCGGAAACAGCCCAAGGCCATGGTGCGCACGGGTGAAAAATCGCGTCCAATCAGGAGGATGAGCATGGTGAATGGAATGACCGACAAGCAACCCATACAAGAGACATGGCAACGATATCTGCAACATCGCAGGAAGCGGGATCGCAACGAGTTGGTTCGGCAATATGCACCGCTGGTCGATCAGCATTCAGCCCGGATGGCCAAGAAGCTGCCCGTTCACATCTCCTTCGATGAAATTCGTTGCGCAGCGTTCGATGGGTTGTTGCAGGCCATTGAAACGTTCGACCCAACATGCGGGGCCTCGTTTCAAACTTTTTGCAGGCAGCGATTATTTGGAGCTGTCGTCGATTGGTTACGCACCGTCGACACCCAAGGCCGCGCCCTTCGCACGTTTGAAAAGAAGCGGAACCACATTTCGACGCAGCTGCGTGCAGAGTGTGGACACTCACCCGCACCGCAAGAAATTGCAAGCCGCATGGACATGGGCGTCTCGAAATTCAATCGCTTGTGCAGGGTGTCGGCTGCGGGGCAACCGATCGCATTCAGTACATTGGAAAGCGCCAATGAATCACCCGGCGGCGCGCCGCGGGCTTTGACCATCCATGATCGCAAAGCCGAAGATCCCTCAAGGGAAATCTCCCGTTCCATGTTAGCCGCCCATCTAAGTCGGGGACTCTCACGCAACGAGAAAGCGATCCTGGTGCTCTATTATTACGAGAACCTGACCATGTCGGAAATTGGTGCGGCGCTGAGCCTGTCTGAATCCCGCGTCAGCCAGATTCATCGCGACATCCTCGATCGACTACGCCGAAACGGAGGCACGCAACTCCGCGAGGAACTTGCCGGCTGAGCTGGTGTGTTTGGGACGATGGTGCCCTGTCTCCAGCTCTTGCAAACGAAAACAATCTCCCCAGCGCGCACGGATGCCAATCGTTGGAGCTTCGTTCTCCGGAAGGGATTCTAGGAGCCAAAGATAGAGATCACTTTTTGATACGACCGCAGCCACTCTGCAAAGAAGCCTCTTGCGCAGAATCCGACGGTGAGGAAAAAGAGAAAGACGGCCATCGCGAATACCACTGAGGAGAATTGATTGATGTATGCAGTCAGCAAGATCGGTGCCGCGATGGTCGTTGAGACATAGGACAATACGAGGACGGTGCGGCAAATGAATTCGAGAACGATTTTGGAGTCGCACGGATTCGACACAGCCAATCTACACTTCGCGCGTATGGAGAATGAGGCTGTGGTGGCGAAGAATCCGCCAATCCCAAAAACGATCCACCCAGCCCAGGTCCAGAACACAAGGAACAGGCCCAACAACACAAGGAGAATCGAGGCACTCACAAGAAGGCTGGCTGATGCGACATCGTGCGCCTTGAAACTGTTTCCATCGCACTGAAGATCGCGTCTTCTATTGAGCCATCCGCACTCAGGACACGTCCTCGGATAACCCTCGTGCCCGCGTAGATCGTAACCGCAAGAAACGCAATACATGTGACACATTCCGAGCGTCCAAAGAAACCGTGTCCGATAGTGGAAAAATGCGAATGTCGCTCCTGCACGCATGTTACACAATTGCGAACTGCGCCCAAGCACGAATCCTGTGCGCAAGATGACGAGACGTGCCGAGTCTCACCACAACACCTTTCCATGTGGATAGATGCGTAGATCGTGTGCGTGAGCAACGCTGCACCCCACAAGAACCATTTCAAATCTGCCGTGTTTGCGCGCACGAATTCGAGAGGCGCTTGCTCTGTGCCCCCAATTATCTAGGATGGACTATGGGGTTAGCCGGAGTAATTTCATCGACGAGTGTGTAAGTTTTTGTGAGGATAGGATGAACAGCAAACCGCGTTTTCCCGGTATTCGCATTACCACCAACGGCAATCAGTTGGTCAGTTATTTCACCGAAGCTCGAATCACCGAGGGCGGTGTGTTCTACCCGATTACCCCCTCGACCGAGCAAGGCGAAATGTATCAGCAGGCCTTCGCAGAGGGCAAGCTGAATGTCTTCGGGCGATCCAAGGTCGCCATTGAAACCGAAGGCGAACATGCCGCACAGGGCGGGGCCATCGCGTTTTCCATCACCGGAAAGCGGACGGTCAACTTCACATCCGGTCAGGGAATCGTCTACGGGCTTGAGCAATATTACCATGCGCCGGGAAAGTGTTCGACGATGGTGCTCGAAGTTGCAGCACGAGCGCTGACCAAACACGCCCTCAATGTCCACTGCGGCCACGATGATGTGTACGCTGCGCTCGACACCGGGTGGATCATGTTGTTCGCGAAAGACGCCCAGCAAGCTGCCGACCAGGCGTTGATCCTCCGACGTGTGACGGAACTGAGTTTGACGCCCGGGATGAACATCCAGGACGGCTTCCTTACGTCGCACCTTGAGCGCACATTTTCCATGCACGAAGCCGAACTCATTCGCGAGTACCTGGGGTCACCCGACGACACGATAGACTGCCCCACCGAATCGCAGCGCACGTTGTTCGGGCCCACGCGACGGCGCGTTCCGCGTCTCGTCGATCTGGCCAATCCTGTTGGGACCCGTGCAAAATCAGGAACACTATATGAATGGCGTCGTAGCTCGGCGCAATAACTTTGCCGAACCCATCGAGGCATTCCTGCGCGAGGCTTACGAAGAGTTCGGACGTTTGACAGGCCGCAACTACGGACTGGTTTCGCGATACCGCACTGAAGATGCCGACACCGTTTTCGTATCGCTCGGGTCCGCAGCAGAAAACCTGGAAGCCGCGGTAGACTACCTGCGTAAAGAGCGCGGCGCAAAGGTCGGATCGATCCATGTCAACGTGCTTCGCCCCTTTCCTGAAGCCGACGTAGTCGAAGCCCTGCGAGGCAAAAAGAACGCGATCATTCTGGAGCGGACCGACGAACCATTGGCGG
>JAADIU010000153.1 GCA_013151185.1 Planctomycetota bacterium | reverse complement strand
CAGCGCGCGTGCTCGGCTGACGCGGTTGGACTGAGCGTGTCGAGTCGGCGGGCTTCGAGGTACTTGTCCTGGGCCGGCAGGGAAAACCGGGTTGGTTCGGACTGTTGGTAGGCCTCTGCGAGCGCCTCTTCCGCAGGCATGACAGCCACCATCGCCCACGATGCGAATACCAGCGCAATCGCGGAGACAACGGGGGGAATCCATCGCGACCGGGGCTGTGCGATCGCCTCCACACTTTCACCAGGGCGGTCGATCCAACAAAGAGTCAGGGCGAACATCGCTGCAAACGTCGTGCGCGCTCCCGGTACGAAGAACGCGAAATTGATCGAGTCCTGTAGCAAAAACGCGGCAAGGCCGAAACCCAGCGCCGGCATCCACCGGTTCCGCGAACGAACGAACGTATCGGCGCTTCGCGCGAGGAACCCGCCGGCGATCAGCACCACGATCCAGATGGGAACAACCATGATCCTGTGCAGCTTGACGAACGCCGGATCCTGGCTTGGCAACATCGCAGGGTGAAACAGAAACACCAAAGCCGTCACCGAAGCTGCACCGGCGAAATATCTTTGAACATCGGTCGGCTTGGTTCGAGGCGGGTCGGTGCGCTTTTCAACCGGCAAGGGATTGAGTGTTGATCGGTGGTACATCTTCGCACCACCAAGAAGCACAAGCACACATCCGACAAGGCCCAGCGATCCATACTCGGTTGCGAATTGAACCAAACCGTTGTGGGGGTTCTTGACTTCTTCCGAGTTCGCAATCGTCTTGTATTGCAGATATGCGTCGCCGAAATTCTCGGGCCCGACGCCTGTTTGCCAGTGATCGGCGAACATGTCGCTCGAAGCCTGCCAATACTGCCATCGGAAATCGAGTGACGCCCCAGGCAACCCGCCCGCCATCAACCCGAATACTGGAACTCCGATGATGGCGGCTACGACTAGAATCACCGCTGCCCGAAAAACCTGCGGACGATGGTTCTCCCACCACGTTTTGCGCACGAACGCAACCGCAAGCAACGTCAACATGACAATACCAGCCATCATTGGCCCGTTGCCATGCGTTAGATACAGAGCCCACGCGGTCAAAAGTGTTAGCACAGAGAATACAATGGTCAGTCCATGCCCACCTGATTTCGACCCGGCAGACCTCGCCATCAAAACGCAACCAATCAACGCAAATAGGACGAGCAACAGGTAGCCGCCCGCGACGTTGCTGTGCGAAAAATATCCCGATGCCTCGCCCGAACGCATTCGATTCTCGAACAGTTCGACCTGAGCAGAATCGAGTGGCACACCTTTGTTCGCCCACATGCTCTCGCGCGTTTGCTCGTACTGCTGTTCGTTTTCGGCCATCCAGTAGGTCGATTGGTCGATGGATGCGGCGACGTTTGCCAACCCGCTGGCGACGATCACCATCAAGCCCAGCAACCATTTCCAGCGTTGATCGAACAGTTGAACCAAACTGCAAAGCAGGGCGAACGCGCCCATCAAATCGAGAGCGGCTAACATAGCCGATCTTTTTTCGGAGGCTGCGAGACATGCGACGACAGAAGCCACCATCAGGATGAACGCGCCCACCTCGGTCCCCGAGGGTCTGAAAGTCGTCCGCTTTGAAAACGCGCGACGAAGCGTCACCACTAGCGCGAGGGCGAAGATCACGATATTGATCAATAGCGTGTGCCAGGTGAGGGGATCGCGCAGGCCTTCCACCGCCATGCTCGACGACGCGCTGGCCACTCGAAACGACTCGCCCACCAGCGGGCGCAAGCCGACAATCGCCAGAAGCACGATCAGGCACAGTATGTCGAAAGCCCTGGAAAACATGCTCCACACCATAACACCGAGTGCTACGCCCGACGACCGACAACAGTTCCAAAGGCAAATCCAAGGGCAGTGCATAGAATGTCGCGGCTAATTTGAGCAGGCGATGGTTGTGGCGCAACTAAAGTGGGTGATTCCCGGAGGCGATACCATGGACGTCAGGTTGTGGGTCTACGTCCTGGCGGACGGATAACCTGATGCGAGGATTCGGGTCACGGCGAGCTCGAATCCTCTTTTTTGTGCGCGGTGATGCGTTATCGGACTGACGAGCGACACGGTGTTGGTTGGCGCTGCGTGGGTCCGGGTCAATTCTCGTTTGACGGGGCGGAGAGTAAACCGCGCCCATCGATCAGCTTGAAGATTTGTTCGGCGGCTTGTTTGGGTGTGCCACTGTTGCCATCGATCACGCAGTCGGGCGACAAGGGCGCTTCGTAAGGGGAATCGATACCGGTGAAATCGGAAATCTCACCCGCCCGCGCTTTCTTGTACAAACCTTTTGGGTCGCGTTCTTCGCACACGTCGAGCGCGGTGTTGATCCACACTTCAAAGAACTCACCCTGTGCGAGCAACTTGCGTGCTGCGTCGCGGTCGGTGCGAAATGGGCTGATGAATGCGGTGATTGTGATGATGCCCGCATCGACGAAGAGCTTTCCAACCTCCGCGATGCGCCGGATATTTTCGGCTCGGTCCGCATCGGAAAAGCCGAGGTTGCCGTTTAGGCCGTGGCGAATGTTGTCGCCATCGAGCACATAAGCAGCGAAGCCGTCATCGGTCAATCGTCGTTCCAACTCGAACGCGATGGTGCTCTTGCCCGACCCACTCAAACCCGTCAGCCAAATGAGGCATCCCCGTTGCCCCAGCACACGGGCTCGGTCGGACCGTGTGACAGCACCGTCATGCCGTGTGATGTTGGTTGATTTCTTGCTGGCCATCGCGTCAAGAGTATAGGAAACACCGGGAAGAAGTCATCCGTGTTCGGCCTCGCCGGGCAGGATGCGCAGACGATAGACGCTGGCGGTTTTGTCTTCGTAGACTTTTTCAAAGTAGGTTTCGTCTGCAAATTGAGGCGTTTTTCCGTAGCGTTCTTCTTCGACCGGGCCGAGTAGAAGGTGCGTGACGCCGAGGGTTTGTAGTGCGGTGTGGGCGATTTTGGCGTCGGTGGTGTTGAACGCAGACTCCGCGAGTGAAACGGCTTCCCGCAGGAACTCGGGGTTTGGCGGCCAAAATACGCGAACGTGCCAGTTGTCCGGGTCGGACGCGCCGATTTGTCGATGGATGATTTGTGGGAGGGTGACACGTTCGGACGTTGGTGCGGCTTGCACGATGGCGCTGCGGGGTGTTTTGTCGCGGAGGAATCGATATGCGCCGGCATCACTGCGATCGGATGACGCGCGGATCAGGGTTCGCCCGGCTGACATGGGTGCCTCGAATAGTCCGACAGGCAGCGACAAAATGACCCCGACAGCGACGATTGCCCGGCGCGGTTTTCTGAACACTCGACGAACCGTATCCGCGCTCATCAGCGCGCCTGCAAAGACGGCGGCTGCGATCATTGTTGGCATGATGGCCACGCGAAAACCGTAGTCGATGGGATTGATGCTGCTGCGCATCGAGAACATCGCGACGAACCCGACGCCTCCGCAAATGAGCAGAAGTCGCATGCCCGGATCGTTCCACATCTGTTTCCAAAACGCACCGGTGACAAGAACGAGGGCGACGGCAGGCAAACCGAAATCGATCAACGTCAGCCACCAGGCGTCGAGTAGATTCGCGAAGGGGCCCGATGCAAACCACTTTCCCAACACGGCGAGGGGAAAGCGATCCCACTGAAACGTCAGCCCACCGTCGAAGCGGTTGCCCATTTCCTGATAGCCCATGGCCTGCTTGATCATTAGGAGAGCGCCGACGACAGCGATCACAAGCACGGATGCGACAAGCGGTCCTCGCGGCTTGTTGATGCAGACGACGCGGTGCAAGCAATACAAAGCGGCAGCGATGAATACCGGCATCGCGATGTATACGCTGGCTCCGAATACCGAGGCGCCAAGGAAGGGCCCCACGATCAACCAGAATCGCCCCGACGGTGCCAGCGTCAGCCAGTACGAAGCAAGGAGCAGGGCACACAAAGCCGCAACATGCTGCGGGCACCAGTAGAACTGCGTCATCAAATTGTGAATGCGCCATGCGACAGGGCACCATGAGTCGAGAATCACCGGCATCGACGCACCACCGAGCATGCGCAGCATCACGGGCACAATGTCCCATCCGCCGAGGACGCTGACGCAAGCAGCAGACAGTAACGCACCATGTACCGATCCCATCAGCCGCAGTGACATCCAGAAAACAAGGCGCACGATGACAATCGCCAGGATGCCACTCGTTAATCCGAACACGAACGGAATCGAAATTCGATCACCGGTCATGGATCGGATCGTCGCCGCGAGGAGGTAGTGATACTCGTAGTAGTAATATGCGGTTTCGGGTTCCAGCGCGG
>JAADIU010000022.1 GCA_013151185.1 Planctomycetota bacterium | reverse complement strand
CCATCAGAATGGCTACGAACGGAACGCAAGCCCATAGTGGCGGGATGGAATATCCCTCGGGCGGTCCATGTGGTGTCGAAGGTGCGGGCTCTGCTGCATCACCCACCGGGTGTGCGACGGGTGCCGCGTGATCTGCAACGGTAGGCACGGTCATCTCGTGCGGAGCAACATGGTGGGCGATCAAGAAACCCATGATCGCGACGGCAGCGACGATGGCGATCCAATCGAGAATTTTCAGTCCCGTTGGTCCGTGATGCGATGGCGATACTGGTGCGTTCAAGCTCAATCCCGTGCTCATGTTGATCCTCGACAGATTAAACAGCGCGGGCATTGGCGGATTGCGAACAACGCAACCACGAGCCTTCGCTCATCCATCGAGGTCATCGACCAATTTCAACCGGCGAATCGTCTCTTTCAAGGCGTTAGACAATGTCTCTGCGGATCAAACAAGCACACTGCCATCACGCGAGCCGCATCGTGCCCGATCATCAGCACCGCGTCCAGACGCATTCACTGGTAATTCCGATAATAGTCTTAGCCCCGCAACATCAAGTTGCCCAGCAAGGTTACGTCGGTGAAACATCCGCCCGAGAATTCTGAATCCACCGCGTCAATTGCGATAAGCCAAGCGTGTTGATCACATCACGCTTGCGGACGAAACCCCGTCGTGCCGTCTTTACCCCAAAGTGAAGGCGCTTCAAATCGTCCACACTGTGGGCGTCGGTGTTGATTGCGATTGAAACGCCAGCCTCCACCGCCATGCGGACGTGGTTGTCCTTCAAATCCATCCGCTGCCACGATGAATTCACCTCCAGCGCGGTATGGTGTTTCAGGGCGGCTTCGATGATCTTCGCGATATCCATATCCATCGCAGGCCGGCGGTGGATCAATCGCCCTGTCGGATGACCGATGATCGTCACATACGGATTTGCAATCGCAGCCAGCGTGCGCTCGGTGGGGCTTGGTTTCTTCAGTGTCATCGCTGCGTGGATGCTGGCGACGACGAGGTCGCAGGCGGCTAACACGTCGTCGGGGTAATCCATCGTTGCGTCGGTGAGGATGTCGCACTCGCAGGCGACAAAAATCTTGATGCCATCGATTTCGTTGTCGGCTTTTCTGATTGCTTCGATGTGTTCCCACATTCGCTCGACGGACAACCCGTTCGCGATGAAGCTGCTGCGCGAGTGGTCGCTGATCGCGATGTATTCGTATCCCAATGCTTTCGCGGCGAGGGCCATCTCTGCAATGCTGTTGCTGCCGTCCGAAGCGGTGGTGTGCGTGTGCAGGTCGCCTCGGATGTTGTCGGCTACGATCAACTCGTCGAACGCGACATCCGAGTCAAACTCGCCCCGGTCTTCGCGGACTTCCGGCGGAATGAATTTGAGGCCGAGTTGCTTGTAGACTTCCGCTTCGTCAGAACCGGCGATTTGTTCCTCTCCCTGATAAAGCCCCCACTCATTGAGCTTATAACCGTTCTTCTGCGCCATCCCGCGAAGATGCACGTTGTGGTCGAGCGACCCGGTGAAGTATTGGAGCGCCGCACCGAACGACGCCTTGGGCACCACCCGCAAATCGACTTGCATTTCCTTGTTGTCGCGGACTTCAACCGTCATCGAACCTTTGGTTGATCCCGACGCCAACACGCGACGCTTTGACGGGTGTTCCAGAAAGTACCCGATCAGTGCCTCCCCGTCGTCACACGCGCACAGCAGGTCGATGTCGCCAATCGTTTCGCACCCACGGCGAAGCGAGCCCGCAATTTCAATCCGTTCGACGCCCTCAAATTTTCCAAGGTACTCTGCCAGTTGTTCTGCGATCGGCAGCGCCAAACCATAAGGGGTTCGCCCGACGGAACTTTTGAGGAACGCGATGCCTCCTTTGATTTTCTCCGCGCTCTTTTTTCCCATGCCCGAAAGCGCCGCGAGCGCGCCCGATTCGATGGCGTCTTCCAAGTCCTCGAATCCACCGACGTTCAACTCGCGATAGAACAGGGCAATTTTCTTGGGACCCAAACCGGGGATGCGCAACAGTTCAGGCAACTCGGGCGGGAGCTTTGACTTCAGTTCCTCAAGCGCTTTGATGGAACCGGTATCGAGATACTCAACAATCTTAGCCGCTGTGCTCTTGCCGATACCGGGAATCCCGGCGAGGGTGCCGGCTTGGTTCAAGGAGACGATGTCGTCGGTGAGGTCTTTGAGAATGCGCGAAACACGCCGATACGAATTGGATCGGAAGGCATCACCGCCGCAGATTTCGAGCAGGTCTGCGATGCGACCGAAGGCATTGGCCAGCTCTTTGTTCATGAGCGCCGACCCCTTGGCTTCCCAGAATCTTCGGCTTTGCTGATTCGAGCCGACCTTGCAAATTGAACGAACTGACCCCTACGGGACTCGAACCCGTGTTGCCGGCATGAAAAGCCGGTGTCCTAGGCCACTAGACGAAGGGGCCGAGCGAAAAACATCTGAGCAGATAAAGCCGCTCGGAGCGACGTGAAACACTATCCAACCACCCTGAAATCGTCAAGGCGTGCATGTGGGTATCGCAGCGTCGCTGAGAACCCGTTTTCAGGAAAGATTTTGACTTGCGAAGCGCCCCGCATCCAGACAGAATCGCCCCGCAACGACGCACTTAATGACGCAGTTTTTTCCCACGACGGAGGATTTCCTAACCATGACCATTTTCACGATTCTTCTTGCCATCCTTGCCGCCTTCTTCGGAACCCTGTTTGGAACCTTTGGCTCCGTGATTTAGCCGGCACGATTTCGACGTAGGGTCCGCTGTGCGGACCATTGATAGAGACAGCGTTCGATACCGAAGAATGGTCCGCACAGCGGACCCTACCAGCAACCGGGCGGCCTGCACGTCCTTGCGCCAATTCATTATGATGGGCCCGGGTCCATTGCGTTTGAAGTGAACGCGCGGGTTGATCCCAGCACAACCTTTCGTTCCACGCCGCACCAATCGGAGGTCTGTACCTTTGAATCCTTGGGCCATGTCGATCTTGTTGCTCCTTGGCTTTGGGATCTTCGCGTGGTCGGCGAGGCATCGGTGGCGGCTTATGACCATTGGCCAGGGCCCGAACCGCTTTGGTGATATCGGAAAGCGCCTCGCCGGTACATTTCGATTCGCATTCGCGCAGGAAAAAATGCGCCGCTATCCGCTTGCGGGTGCCGGCCACATGCTGATTTTTTCTGGGTTTTGTGTGCTTCTGTTGAGGTCGTTGATCCTATGGGGGCGCGGGTTCGATTCCGATTTCAACATGTGGATCTTTGGTGTTGGTGAGCCGCTGGGCAACATCTACGCCCTGCTGAAAGATGTGTTTGCAATCCTGGTGATTCTTGGCACCTGCGTCTTTGTTTATTTTCGCGTCATCAAGAAGCTGGGACGCATGACCAAGAGCATCGAGGCGTTGGTCATCCTTGGCATCATCATGACCATGATGGTAGCCGACATTTTCTACGACGCGGCAGACATCCTGCGAAATGCGGACGCAGCGCATTTCAACATCTGGGAACCGGCAGGCTCAACCGTCGCTGCCGTCCTTGGGCTGTTCGACGTTTCTGCCGGTGCAATCAATGCAATCCGCCATGCGGGATTCTGGACGCACGCTGTCTTAGTCCTGGTATTCTTGAATCTTCTGCCCTATTCAAAGCACTTTCACGTTATTACCGCGATTCCAAATGTCTACCTGCGAAATCTTGATCCGCCGGGAAGGCTCGTCCCGATCGACGATCTGGAAGGCAAGGTCGAGCGAGAGGAAACGCTCGGTGTCGCCCGCATCGACCAACTCGGATGGAAAGCCGCCCTCGATCTTTATACCTGTACCGAGTGCGGAAGGTGTACCGATTTTTGCCCTGCGGCAAAGACGGGGAAGATGCTTTCCCCGAAACAGTTCACGGTCGATCTGCGCAACGATCTCTACAACCGTCGTGATGAATTCCTGAAATCCGGCGTGTCCGAGGCAGAGCAAATCGACTTGATCGGGCCGGTGATCAATCCCGAGGTCCTCTGGGCATGCACAACCTGCCGGGCGTGCGAACAGGAATGCCCGGTGATGATCAGCTACGTCGACAAGTTTGTCGATCTGCGTCGCTATCTCGTTCAGGAAAAAGGCGAGTTTCCGCAAGACCTAGCCACGGCATTTCGCGGATTGGAAAACAGTGGGAATCCTTGGGGTCTGCCTGCACAGCAGCGCACCGAATGGATGGAAGGTCTGGACGTACCCCGTCTTGCTGACAAACCGAACGCCGAATGGCTGTTGTGGGTCGGATGCGGACCCGCCTTCGACGAAAAGGCCCGCAAGACCGCCCGAGCGGTGGCCCA
>JAADIU010000124.1 GCA_013151185.1 Planctomycetota bacterium | reverse complement strand
GAAAGCAAGAACATCCGCTGGAAGTTGCCACTACCGGGACGAGGTCACTCCACTCCGGTCGTCTGGGGAAATTACATATTCGTCACCTCAGCCGAGACGTACGGAGAGGCCATGATTGCCCCGGTTGATCGTGACCCCGGAGCACACGACAACCTCCCCGCCGATAGAAAACAGCGCTTTATTGTAAGAGCCATCAACAGCCGCGACGGCTCGATCGCTTGGGAAAAAACGCTTCGCCAAGTGCAGCCGCACGAGGGAACCCACAATACCGGAAGCTGGGCTTCAAACTCTCCCGTCACCGACGGGCACCATCTCTACGTTTACTTCGGCTCACGCGGTCTGTACTGCTTGACTCTCGACGGCAAGCTTCTGTGGGAAAAAGACTTTGGCAAAATGCAGAGCCGTCACGGACATGGAGAAGGAAGTTCGCCCGCTCTGTACGATGACACCCTGGTGATTAACTGGGATCATCGGGGCGATTCCTTCATCGTCGCGCTGGATAAGCACACCGGCAATCAGATCTGGCGACGACAGCGCGACGAAATCACCTCATGGTCGTCGCCCTTGATCGTCAAAGTTCAAGGCAAACCGCAGGTCATCGTCGCCGCAACCAACCACATACGCGGTTACGACCTTGCTACCGGAAAAACCATTTGGAAGTGCAGTGGACTTTCGCGAAATGTCTGTGCCACTCCAGTCGTTGTCGACGAAATCGCTGTGGTCACCAACAGCTACGACTGGAAGAAAATGCTGGCCATCCGATTGACCAATGCCAGCGGCGACATCACCGACACGGCCGAGGTGCTCTGGTCGCGCGAGAAGCACACACCCTACGTTGCTTCACCGCTACTTTATGGCGACCACTTGTATTTCACGTCGCATTTGCGCGGCGTCCTGACATGTGTAAGTCTCAAGACAGGGAAAACAATATTTGGCCCCGTGCGCCTCTCGAAACTCACTGACGTGTTCGCATCGCCCGCCGCCGCCGCGGGGAGGATCTACATCCCTGATCGGCGAGGACACACCGCCGTCGTCAAACACGGCGACGAGTTTGAGTTACTGGCCGTCAATATGCTGGACGACGCCTTCTCCGCCTCACCGGTGATTGTCGACAACGAGTTATTCCTCCGCGGCGAAAGATTCCTCTATTGTATCTCAAAACACTAATGCGATTCATTCTCGAAAAACGAATGATAGGTACATATGATCCTTGGCTAATCGACCTGAACGACTCACAAGAGAAAGTGATAAGTACCTTCGGTGGGCCCTTGCAAACACGCACGTTAGCCGACAACAAAACTCTCTCGGTTTATGGATATGCAATTGAGCGGCCTTGGAAGGTCTCGGTCGTCTACAACACCGAGTGCCGAGTCACCGCAATCTACACAGGTTTCTTCTCCCCCGCCGGCTGGATCGTAGAATCGCTGAATACCAAGAGGTAACTATGGGTGTGGTCTTGCGGACGGGGCGGGGTATCTTGTCCGGCCTGGCGTGGCGTCTTCGCAAGATCAAGTATGCGACGCCGTTGGTTGTGTTCGCGAGGAATGTCACACATCGATTGAGTGCGGCAGAACGCCTGGAATGGGCGGCGTTCCTGGAAGCGGTGAGGGAGACTTATGAACTCGCCATGTTCCTGAGAATGAAATAGCAGCACGATGGAAGCACTGCACCATAGCCGACAGCAATGAGCGCAATGCGAGCACGCGACAAGCCCAAGACTTTGGCATGATCAGAACGTAGCGCCTGCACCCAGGCTACGATGTTGTATACGATACAAGAGACAGCAACGAGCTGTACAATATAGAAGACGGTTCCATGTATCGGAAACAACCAACGCCCAATCATCTCCAGCGGCCAAGTTAGACACATTGCGATGGTAAAGTACACAAGTCGCGTAGACTCATACAAGAAAGCTGCAAGTGTCGCTGCGCGAATTCGCTTCGAGTGATTCGTCGAATGTTCTCGCCTGCGAGGTCTCGCAAACAAGACTGGGATAATCCAGGACGGCCAAATCCAACCTACCAGAACGATACCGGCTGATCGAGCCGACGTTCCGTCCCATATTCGCTCGAACTGCACATCAAAGATCGTCTCGCTTCTTGTGGTGTTCATCGTTGTGGCTTGTGTGTAGGTTGGCATCGGTACGAATTGCCCGGGGCGGAACTCCCCGAAAGGCCCGAGCAGGTAGTCGTCTTGCCCAACCGGAATTGCATTCCCCGCAGAACCCCAGTTGAAGATTTGCAAGCTGATGCGAACATAGACAGAGCCGCATGTGAGAGCAAAGACCGCCACAATCAGGAGCGAAAATGCAACATTTCGCACCGCCACCATGGAAGCATGGGTGACTTGTTCATCAAACGCCCACCACCACGCTCTGGTACGTTTCCTGAGTAGTGCAATCGGGCCCAACGGTAGCAAACGACGTGCAGCAACCAAGCGGAGAGCCGCACATCGCATCTGTACGAAATCGTTCTCCACACCACATTCCGGGCACACGCTCGATTGGTCGTGGCCACGCAAGTCATATCCACATGAATGGCAGATGGCTATGCGAGTGTCGGAGTATTCATAGGACATACACTGGCTCTCCGCCGCGTATTCCCCGAAACACAATATTGTTGCACGCTTGGGTTTGCGCCGTGGTATCCATAGCAAGCGGCCCATTCTTACTCACCGCGACCAAGTCGACAGAACGGCAACGGTTTCAAATTGCGCTTTTGAGTTGAGCGGGTGCGCTTTGGTTTTTGTCACCTGACTCTACCAAGTGGGCTGGTGGAGCGCCGGTGCTTTCGTGGACCTCGAAGAAGGTGGGTACTGAAATCTGAAATGTTTTCTGCTCTCGGTTTGTGAGCATTCGCGTCAACCGCTGTGCCGCTTCAAAACCGAGCCCGGCTGCATCCTGGCAAACGGCGGTCAAGGTGGGATGAACGCCATACCGCAAATTCGTATCGTCGAAACCGATAATCGAAATATCCTTGGGGATTGAAATCTGAAGGGCATGCGCCTGTTTGACCGCCCCCACCGCAAGGAGCGGGTCGGCGAAGAAAATCGCTGTGGGCCGATCGCGCATGGTCATCACCATCTTCAGCACCGTCGCGCCACCTGCCAACGTATATCGCTGTCGATAGACGAGTGATTCGTCGAATGGAATGTTGCTTTTTTCGAGGGCGTCCTTGTAGCCCGCAAAACGATCCGTGTGATCGCGGTCGGGGATGCTGTGGAATCCGAACGCGATGCGGCGATGTCCCAGCGCGATGAGATACTCGACCGCCCGAACGCTGTCGGCTCGCGAATCCCCGTCGATGTAGCTGACATTGGGAGACGAAAATCGCTCGCTGATCACGATCATTGGAAAACCTTCGTCGGCGATGGCTTGGCAAATCGAACGCGATTCCTGCATCGTGCGAAGGATGACACCACGAATGCCCTTGCGAAGGAAAAATTGTGTGTATGATTCATCGGGGCGCTTGTCGCGTTTTAGATTTGTTAAGAGCACGTCGAAGCGCTGCTCATCGGCACCGTGAATGACGCCGTCGAGGACGGCTGCGTCGAACGGATGCGACAGAGTGGCTTCACCTGTGTAGCTGAACCCGAGGTTCGTCGTAGCCCGCCGCCCAACGGTTGCGACGTAGCCGCTTCGATTCGCGATGGCCAGCACCCGTTCGCGCGTCTTGGGATTGACGGCAGGATCGTTGTTGAGCGCGCGCGAGACGGTGGTGATTGAAACGCCAGCAAGTTTTGCAATGCTTCGGACGGATGACATGCCAGTTGTTGGTGCCTTTGTGTCGACAGTCTGGCTGAAATATTCAGTTTGTTTCCGGAACTGTTCCATTGTAGACCTAGGGCTGTGCCGAAGTCAATACAATCTGTGCGCCTTTGAAAAGTTAATGCTTCCCCACGGAAATTTTGCGGCGCGGCTGCGATGGACCCGACCGATAATTCCACCGGCACGCTTGGAAAGATTTCAGAAACTTTTGCGAGACGTTCCATGAAAACTCATTTTGAAAGTCCCGCTTCGCGGAACAATCCAACACGCCCGCCGAAACGCCGTCAACATCGGGTCATACGAGATGAAGTGGACCTCGGGCGGAACCGCCGTGCGACGCTTCGGGCGTGGGTGAGGTCATCGCGCGCCGTACCATGCGCCGAGCGGGAGACGGACCGTCGTGATTCTGAGCAAGCAGGTGCCCACCGACGACCAAACTGGTAGTGGGTCAGTTTGAAGATATCTCCCTTTGAGGTCCCAAATCACACAAACCAAGTCGATCCCGCTTCGATCCAAGCCTAATACTACAGTAGCGCATCGTGTTTTTGCGTTCTATTTCGGTCGTGGCATTATTTTTCGATGGCTTGATGTCTTCGTCTCCAGTCGGACCAAG
>JAADIU010000092.1 GCA_013151185.1 Planctomycetota bacterium | reverse complement strand
TACCGATTGGCCCTGCACATCAACCGGTTCACGCGAAGCCAGGCCGAGTCTGCACACCTCGGCGGTCAGGGGGTAGTATTCCATGGGAAGAACGGATCCCTTATTGGTGACCTGTTTCAGGTCTATGTAGCGAGGCAGCGTTACCTGTTCTGGGTGCGGATAGGGGAAGATGGGGATCTCTTTTCCCACCATGGGGAAGTCAAATGTTTGACGAAGTGCGATCCCGTCATCCTCGAAATATTGGACATATTTCAACTGACCGTCCAGAAACATCGGAATGGGGATACTCATGCAGTGAAAACGATGGCCAATCACCCCCGGGCCTTCAACGGGTTCTCCGCCATGGGTATGGAAGATGTCAACGGATTCACATTCGTCCAGAAAGTTATCTGCGATAAATTTTGCAAACAGGTTCGTGGTACCCGGCGATGCTCCCATTCCGATCAGTGCAATCGTACCAGATTTTTTTGCCCGTTCATCCCAATCGAGAATCTCTAAGGTGACATCAACATCGTCGCACACATCGACATAGTCGATGCCGGCATCCAAAACAGTTTCAAGGATGATCTTGACACTTTTGTAAAAAGGGCCCACGCAGTTCAGTACGATGTCGCATCCAGCGATGGCAGCGGTGATGCTTGCCGGGTTCATCGCATCGACGTGAACTGCCCGTAGGCGTTCATCATCGAACTCCGAAGCGATGCATTGTGCCTGTTGCAGGTTGATGTCGCCAATCAGGATTTCCGACCATTCGCCCATTTGCGTTAAGGTGCGAACGGCGACGCTGCCTACGGCGCCACATCCGCCAAGTACAATTACTTTGTGCATGAATAGATCTTCTCTAGGTGTCTGTCGTGTAAACCCGCAATGTCTTACCCGCCGAGAGCAAAAGACGAGCGTGACACCTAGATTCAACGCTCGCAAGGGATCAATTTGTCGCACCTATCCGAACTTCCAATCTCGCATCGATTCCAATCTCCAGTTCCGAAACCGACACCTCGAAACGGAGATACGGAAAAAAGAAGTGGCCAAATTGGCGGCCTGCGCCCACGACTCAGAGAGGCACGCTACGATTTAGGAAACGCTGCCTATTGCAAGGAACCCTGTTCGACAAGGAACCCTGTACGACCATGCATGGGCTATCGTAAATTGGACATTGGTTGGGCAACAAGAATCACCGGTATCGATCCCATGACGAAACTCATTCTCCCTAGGACCATCTTCTTCTTGTTTCTCGCCTGCGTCAGCCGATCCGCAGCAGGTGAGAATCTCGAGGTCGGTTTCGCGTCGGCTGATATCACCCCGACC
The DNA here is from genome assembly GCA_013151185.1 of Planctomycetota bacterium. Lineage (GTDB taxonomy): Bacteria > Planctomycetota > Phycisphaerae > UBA1845 > UBA1845 > UBA1845. The sequence goes on along the minus strand of JAADIU010000092.1, from coordinate 3,090 downwards.
CTCGAGTCCGAAACCAAGGTCTATCTCGCTGGACTTGAACTGAACCGCGTGGCCAAGGAGGTCAATGACCGGCTCTTCTCCCGTGCGATGGTTCTGGAATCGGGCGGTCACAAGATCGCTCTTGTTTCAGTCGACTTAATCGGCCTGCAGTATCCCAGCGTCTTGAAGGTACGAGCCAGCCTAGCGGACTTCGACTACGTAGCGGTGATGAGCACCCACACGCACGCCGCGCCGGACGTCGTCGGCATTTGGGGGTCCTCACGGAGCGAAAGCGGTATCGATACCCGCTATGTTCAACAGGTCGAGGACCAGGTTGTGCGATCGGTGCGTGCTGCCGAGGAAGCAACAGTCCGCGCCGTCGCCGAATATGCTGCGCTGAACGATGAGTCGATGTTGGGCGACTTTCGCCTGCCACACGTTCTTGATTCTACGATTCGCTTGTTGCGATTCCGCCGCGCGAGTGACAAGTCGATCTGTGGAATCTTTGTCCAGTGGAACGCGCACGGCATCGAACCACGCGACAATTCCAGAATCACTCGCGATTTTTTCGGTGTCACGGTCGATGAACTGGCACGGCGACATGACTGCGAAGTCGTTTACGTTACCGGGGCCAACGGAGGGCTGATGGGCACTCCCGACGGCATGCTTCGCAAGCTGCTCGCCGACAAGGACGATGCGGATCCGTTCGACGCGATCGAACTCTACGGAAAGCTGGTCGCCGACATGGCCGATCGCGCACTTGCAGAGGCGACGCCGATTGAGCTGGCGCCCCTGGAAGTCTCTGCAAAGAAGATCCTAATCCCGATGGACAATCCTGGGTTCACGGCGTTGCGCCGTGCCGGGGTTCTGTCGCGCGAGGCTTATCGCTGGACGGGTGATCGGGATCCAAAGGATGCCCGTCAGGCTGGGGGTGACGGACCCGAAGCCCTGGCCACCGAGGTTGCCTACCTACGGCTGGGCGAGTTGCACATCGCGACGATTCCCGGCGAGATCTACCCGGAGATCATCTACGGGGAATATCCGAGCACGCCCGAGGAAGGAGTCGATTTCCCCGAGGCATCTCTTGAGCGGACCATCGATGCGATCCTCCCAGGAGTGAAGAAGATGTTTTTGGGGCTGGCGAACGATGAAATCGGCTACATCCTACCGAAGCGGCAATGGGATGTGACCGAACCGTTTGCGTACGGGCGAACGTCAGCGCAATATGGGGAGGTCAACAGCATGGGCCCCGAGACGGCCCGCCATCTGACCGAAACGCTTGCAGAGTGTGTCGAAGCAATCCAACCTTAGCTGTCCCACCATCAGTGACAAACGACTATGACTAGCATGACCGGCGGAGAAGCGATCGCAAGGATGTTGAAACTCGAGGGAATCGAGGTCGCCTTTGCGATCCCGGATGGAACGTACTGGGGAATCATCTCGAACCTCAAGAAATTCGGCATCGAGATGATTAGCTGCCGACACGAGAGCAGTCAACTTCATGCTGCCGGTGCCTATTCGAAAACAAGCGGAAAGCTTGCGGTCGTGCTTCTCAGCAACGGTCCCGGTGTAGCTGCTGGTCTTTCCGGAATCGCTGTCGAGCAGGCCGAGGGGCATCGTGTTTTCGTTATCTCTGCCCACCGTCGTCCAGAGATTGCCTATCCAGACCGTGGCGGCGGGTATCAGGTCATCGACCAGGTTGGTGCGATCACGCCGATATCCAAATTCAGTGTCTCGGTCAAGTCTCACAAACGGACGATCGAAACCATGCGACAGGCCTTTCGCAAATGCTATGAAGGACGCCCGGGCGTGGTTCATGTAGACGTGGCCGAGACGGTATGCAACGGAAAATTTGACTATGAAGCGAACGCGTTTATCGAGCCGCGCCAATATCGATGCACGACGCCGCTCGAGCCCTCTTCGGAACAGGTGGACCGGGCAGCCAAAATGCTCGTCGGGGCCAAGTTTCCGGTTGTGCATACTGGTTCCGGGGTGATACACGCAGGAGCGTTTGACGAGCTCCAGTGCTTGGTCGATCTCCTGCAGATGCCGGTCACGACTTCGTGGGCAGCTCGTGGCGCGGTGTGCGAATCGAATGATCTTTCTGTTCCCATGACGTCACTTGAGGTTGTCGATGACTTGCGCAAGGAAGCCGACTTGATTCTCACGCTGGGCTCTCGCATCGGCGAGACCGATTGGTGGGGTAAAGAGCCGCATTGGGGCAATCCGTACTCGCAGCAGATGATCCAGGTCGACATCGACGAAAGCGCGATTGGTAGAAACAAACCCGTTGCGTTGGGCATTCAGGCCGACGTCAAGTGTTTCCTCCGTGCGGTATACGAACGGATTAGGATGATGCCCGAGCGTGCCAACGTCGATCAGCGCAAGGAGCAATTTGGCAAACATTTGGTGAAGCAGAAGAAGCACCGCGCCAAGCTTGACGAAAATCTCAAAGACATGCGCTCACCGATGAACACTGCCCACGTCGCCCATTTGGCCAAGAAATGTTTTCCCAAAAATTCGATTGCTGTTTTCGATGGCGGAAACACCGCGGTCTGGGCGATGTTTTTCTATAAGTGCACACACCCCGGTGCCGGGATCAGCACGCCAAAAATGGGAATGTTGGGGGCTGGTTGCGGGCAAGCGATTGGCGCCGCAGTGGCAGATCGCAGCAAGACCGTCTATTGCATCATCGGGGATGGAGCGATGGGCTATCACTCTCAGGAAATCGAGACCGCTGTTCGAGTTGGGTTGAAGGTCATCTACCTGGTCGTCTGTGACAAGCAATGGGGGATGGTACGCATCAACCAGCAATTCAAGCTCAAGCCGGTGAAGACCGTTTTCGCGAAACGGCTCGAATCCGACGAAGTCATCAACGCAGACTTTGGTGAGATTGAATTCGACAAGCTAGCGCAGGCGATGGGTGCCCAAGGAGAACGTGTGGCCAGCCCGGCAGAGTTGGAAGCAGCGCTGACTCGCTGTGCCAATCACAACGGCTGCTCGGTGGTTCACATTGATGTCGACCCAGCGAAACACCTTTGGGCTCCAGGGTTACGTACGTTCCAGCAAATGCACGAGGAACCTAAAGGCAACAACGGTCAGTCGAACTAA
>JAADIU010000091.1 GCA_013151185.1 Planctomycetota bacterium | reverse complement strand
CGACGAAGGCACTCTACCCGCCGAAGGCCAATCTCATGGGCAAGATCGGGCGAACTGTCGCCCAACATTTTCTCTGCGAGGGCATACTGCGCGAACGCCTTGTCGAACTGACCTGCTTCAAACCGCAGCTTGCCCACACGATAGCGAATGTTGCCCGCCTCCAGCGCAGACAGACTGGCCATCTCCAGATAACGCTCCCAAAGATCCGCAGCCTCACTGCTGATGTTCTTGTTTTCAAGGTCAATCGCCACCTGCTTGAGTTGCTCGACATCGGGCATCCCCGAGTCGGCTGCACCGCGACGCGAGACAACCGTGCCCGGTGGCGCAACAAAAAACCGCATCACGTTAACGACCAACAGAATCAAGAGCAGGACAAACGCCAACCCACTCAGTCCGCCGCGGCTTGGAGGGGTTTTGTCTGCTTGAGGAACATTCAACTTGGGTGATTGGGACATGGTTAAAGTCGCGCCTCCCTGGCGAGAAAGAATCTCCGCAACGGTTCGGCAAACGACTCACCGGTGCGCAGATGAATGGCATCCATTTTCATTTTCCGAAACAACGTGTCCCGTTCGTTCATCCCGTCGACCGCGCGCATCGAAAAATTGCGCCGCAGCGCCGCGCTGGACGTATCCACAACAATCGTCTCGCCCGTTTCGACATCCACGAGTTCAATGATACCGACATTGGGAAGCTCCATCTCGCGCCGATCGCTGATGGAAATGGGGATCACATCGTGGCGTCGTCGGGCGATCCGCATGGCATTTTCAAATCCGTGGGCCTGAAAGTCGCTGACGAGAAATACAACGCTCCGCTTGCGAAACGTCTTGTTCAAAAAATCGAACAACATCGTAAGGTCCGTCCCGCGACTCTTCGGCTTTAAGTAAAGCAGTTCGCGAATGACACGCAGGACGTGGTTGGAACCCTTCCTGGGTGGAAGGAAACATTCAATTCGATCGGTGAAACAAATCAGCCCCACCTTGTCGTTGTTTCGGATGGCCGAAAACGCGAGCGTGGCGCATACCTCTGCCGCAACTTCCCGCTTGAGTTGTTCGACCGTTCCAAAATCATTCGACGGGCTCATGTCCACAAGCAGCAAGACGGTGAGTTCGCGTTCCTCGCGGTAGCGTTTGACGTGCGGCTTGCCGTATCGGGCGGTCACGTTTCGATCGATGGTGCGAACGTCGTCACCGATTTGATACTCGCGCACTTCCTCGAACTCCATCCCCCGCCCTTTGAACGCGGAATGGTATTGACCCGCAAGCACATCGTTCACCATGTGCGACGTGCGAATCTCGATTCGGAGAATTTTTTTGAGAAGCTCTTTCGGGATCATCTCGCGAGCCCTATGTGAACAATGATTGTGTGAAGAATGATTGCCGAACAACGATGGCGAATGTCGGGCGAAGAGCCCCCACAACAACACGGCAATATTAGGGGACGGGCACATGCTGAAGAATTTCGTTGACCACGTCGATCGACGTTTTTTCTTCCGCCTCGGCTTCGTAGGTCACGATCACCCGATGACGCAGCACATCCATCGCAACATTCTTGACATCCTGCGGAGTGACAAACCCGCGTCCATCCAAAAACGCCGACGCCTTCGCCCCCAACGAGAGAAAAATCGTGCCCCTCGGTGACGCGCCGTATTGAATCAAATCCGCAATCTTCAAGTTGTATGCCGCAGGATCGCGCGTCGCCTGAACCAGATCGACGATGTAATCTTTGATCCTGTCGTCAACGTAGATCTGATCCACCAACTTGCGGGCTGAAAGAATATCTGCGGGGTCCATCACGGCTTCGATCACCGCCAACGGATGCGTCCCGCCCATGCGATCCAGAATCAACCGCTCCTCAGTCTTCGATGGGTACGTCACGTCCAGCTTGAACATGAAGCGATCCACCTGCGCCTCGGGCAGCGGGTAGGTCCCCTCCTGCTCAATCGGGTTTTGCGTCGCGAGCACGATGAACGGATTGTCCAGAGGGAACGTTTCCTTACCAATGGTGACCTGCCGCTCCTGCATCGCCTCCAACAGGGCGCTTTGCACCTTTGCAGGGGCGCGGTTGATTTCGTCTGCGAGAATCACATTCGCAAACAGCGGGCCCTTTGATACCTCAAACGCACCATCCTGCGGGCGGTAGATCAATGTCCCGGTCAAGTCGGCAGGCAATAGATCCGGGGTAAACTGGATGCGCTGAAACTTCGTGCGGATACCCGCAGCCAAGCAGGAAACCGCAGTCGTCTTGGCCAAACCTGGAACACCCTCGATCAGGATGTGACCGTTGGCCAAAAGCCCCAGGCACATTTTGTGCAACAGGTCATCCTGACCGACGATGACGCGGTGAAGTTCCTGTTTCAAACGATCAAATGGGGCTGAGGCCTCGACGACCTCTTCTCCGATTTGTTTGACATCAACCTGCGTCGTGGTCATCAATCAAGCATCCTGTTTCGACGATGAATTGGCCCGTTTCCAACGGCGGAAATCGTAACATTCTACCGCACCAGACGCAACGCGGACCCCGCCCCTGTCAATTACGATTGTCGAAAACTGTGGATCGGTAACAGGCGCGCAACAGAAAAAACGAAACGCATCGGATTGGGTTCAAGAGGACGGCTGGGTGGACTTGATTGCGGTGCGAATTTCACCGAGGAGCTGCTCGACTTTGAAGGGTTTAAACAGGACAGCAGCCAACCCCTCGCGCCGGGCGCGGACGATGGAATGGTTCGGATCGTAACCAAACCCGGTCATCAAGATCACCGGGCAGGTCGCGGACCGCTCCTTCGCCGCAGCGAACACTTCGTATCCACTGCGTGTCGGCATTTTGATATCGCTGAGAACAAGGTCGAAGGATTTTTCGGCAATCATCTGGACCGCAACATCGCCATCGGGTGCGGACTGCACGTCGCAGCCGAACCCTTTCAACACGTCGCTGACGGTGGTGCGAATGAGATCCTCGTCATCAACCACCAGAATCGAGCGGCCTTCCAGAACGGGATCATGACGAACGGACTTGCGCGATCGCCTGCGATCAATGACGCCCCGTTTGGGTTCGGACAATTCCTTCAACGCATCGCGCACTCTTGCACCGTTGTCGCTGATGGCGTTTAGCCGCGTCCGCAATTCATCATGGCCGATATAGTCGTCGATGAGTGTCGCCACGTCGGTCAGCATGTCGTTCAGCGGTCCGCTGATTTCCTGTGTGACATCGCCCTGCAAACGACCGGCTGTCTTGTGTCGCTCACTGTCAAGAAGATTCAATATGTGAAGGGCAATCGCGATGTGACCCGCGAAGGTCTCCGCGAACTGCCGGTCGTCCTCGGAGAACGCAGCCACCTGATCGCTCTCCACGTTGAACACACCGATGACCGCATCGTGAAGCATCAAAGGCACCGAAAGCGACGACTTCCCGCCTTCAATGCCTTTGATGTAGCGCGAATCTTTGGAGGTGTCCGGACAAATGTAACTGCAACCTTGTGCCGCGACGAATCCACAAATGCCATTGCCGTCGGCGCGGGCATAAATCGGAATCTCGTTCACCCTTGACGGCATGCCCGTGCAGAGCACCAGTTCCAATCGGTTCGTTTTTTTGTCAAGCAGGTGGACCGTAAAACTGTCGAACTGCATCAACTCGTGCGTATAGCGAATGACCTTCTCTTCCAATAGATCAAGGCGTTCCTGCGTGTTAAGCTGCCCCGTTTGCTCGACATCGAGACTGACGAGCTCCCTGGCTGCGTTGTTGATGGCGTCGAGTTTCCGTTGCAGGTTGCGACTTTGCGTTGCGTCACAGACAACAGCCGACACCTCGGTGACCTCATGCTGCTTATCGATGACGGGGGTGACATGAACTTCAAAAATCAACGCCTCATGTTCGACAGTAAAGTGTCGTCCCCGGAGGTGAGACGGCAGGTCGAACTCGCCTTCGGTCGCCCAGTCGATCGCTTCGATGCAAAGTTCGCGGACACGTCGCTGAACGTGTTCGGGAAAATCGAGCATCTTCGGATTGGCCCAAACAAAATCGCCACCGTGATCGACCACGCATACGCCCTGCGCGAGGTACTCCAAAATATCATTCGAGGAAGTGCCTGCGGCGGGTTCCAAAAGTCTTCCCAAAACATGGGGCGACAACATCACGACATCGATCGGTCTTTGCCCCTGAATAATCTCTGCCTCGCCCATCGTTGATGCTGTCTCGATGGACACGCGATCACCCAATTCGCCCAACAGCGCGCTGGCTTGATCCAGGGCGTGTCCGACTACGAGAACGTTGAGCTGCGTTGTAGTACTCTCCGACATTTGAATTTCATCCACTTCATTCTGCGACCAGGCGTGCTGCGGCAGGTGTCCCGCGAGTGACGCTTTCTGCTGGTGCTGCTTTCCATTCGTATTGTAGGGCGCGAAGGGAGTCGAAAGCCAACGGCGGCTTTTGTGCTGCCTCCCCCGTGACCAATTTATCCAGTCGCTTATCGTCAATGCAAGGGGTAACCCATCATTGATTTGTCACAGCGATGCGAAGATGGGCGATCGGGCGAAGGCAAATCGCCCAGCAACGTCGGGCACCGATTGGAAATGAAGGGCATCAGACCGAGTTCTCCCCTCCCTCTGGGCCCTCCCCGATTCGCCTCTCTTGCCCGGTCCGCAACCGGGTGATGTTTGACCGGTGCCGATAAAGAATCAACCCCGCAATCAAAAAAGCGAACACGATGATCGGCCACTGCGAACCGACTTCGGAATAACCGCCCCAAAGCGTACAAGCGATCACAAGAATCGGGAGCGAAACAGCAGCCACCACCGAAGCCAATGAGACAATCCGCGTGAGCGACAGAACGAGTCCCCACACCGCGAAAGCCAAAAAACCACCCGCCGACAAATATGGATAAATTCCGAGGACCACCCCGAGCGATGTCGCCACACCCTTGCCCCCGCGAAAACCAAGGTAGACGGGAAAGCTGTGCCCCAGCACGCAAGCAAGCCCACCACCAAGCCAGGCGAGTTGGCGACCCGTTGACGACCATGCCTCCACCACTCCACCGTGTGACAACCAAATACCCACCGCGACAGTCGGGATCATCCCCTTGCAAACGTCCAACAAGAAGACGCTTACACCCCATTTGCGGCCCAGCAATCGAGCGATGTTTGTAGCGCCGATGTTGCCGCTTCCCAATTCGCGAACATCCATCCCGCGCATTCGACCCGCCAAGTATCCGAATGGAGTTCCACCGACAAGGTAACAACCTACATACGTCAATATCAATTGCGTGCAAAGTGGCATCAGTCGCGCCGCATGTTCAAGAGTTTCTCGTAGAGCTTCACAACATGCTCGGCGTGTTTGCGCATCGTGAATCCACTCACTGTCGACGGAGTCGATCGATCCGCTGTTGGGAGTAACTTCCCTTCAGCAATCTTCCGTACGGCGGATGCAATTGCGCCGATGTCATCGGGAGATTTGACGACGTATCCATTGACCCCGTCTTCGATCACTTCTGCCGCCCCGTCAAACTTCGTGGTCACGCACGGCAGGCCGATCGATTGTGCCTCCAGCACGACGCGACTACAGGGATCATAGTAAGTTGGATGTACGAGCATGTCGGCTGCTTGGTAGTAAGCGGCGATGTCGTTGGTCGGACCGGCGAAAGTGATACGCTCTGAAATCCCAAGCTCGGAAACCATCTTCAACCAGGGTTGCGTGTCTCCATTTCCTACGATGACAGCGCGAACCCAAGCCATGTCCTTCAATTTCGCCAATGCCGCGAGCCAAGGTGCCAAACCCTTCAAACGAAAATTGTT
>JAADIU010000285.1 GCA_013151185.1 Planctomycetota bacterium | reverse complement strand
TGCAAGGCAGGATCGGTCAACATCGATGAGTTAATGAACGTCGAACGATACGCGCACGTCATGCACATTTGCAGCAATCTAACCGGGCGTTTGAAGGAAGGGCAGACTGCATTCGACGCGCTGCGAGCCGTATTGCCCGTTGGAACAGTGAGTGGTGCCCCCAAAATTCGGGCCATGCAGATTATCGACGAACTCGAAAAGACCCGCCGCGGTCCGTACGGCGGGGCTGTAGGGTATATTGACTATGCCGGAAACATGGATACCTGCATCGCGCTGCGAACGCTGGTGATCACCAAACCAACCCACGGGCCATCTCGCGTTTTCGCGCAGGTGGGCGCGGGCATCGTTGACGAATCCGAACCTGCTTGCGAATTTCGTGAGACACTTCAGAAAGCGGAAAGCCTTCTGACCGCCATCAACATCGCGCAGAGTTGGCGCGCGTCGGAAACATAAAAACGGTTGCAAAAGTTCACACAAGTATTGACAAATCGACGTGATGTGGTAGGGTGTCACTATAAGCAAGGATGAATCGGCAGGTTGCTGGGGCGAGCAAATATCCATAACCATGCTAGATAGCAATTCATTCAAATGTACATTCAGGCATACGCAGTACCTTATTCAATCATAGTTCGAGTTGTCATTCGCCCGCCCTTCCGTCGTACTCGCCGTTCCTCCAACGACAATCCAACAAGTGTTGTGTGCGCAAATCGCGGTGCGGTTGCTTTGCGTTTGTCGGTGCAGTTGTGTGCCGAAAGCGTGATACCCCCGGTGTGCGCCAGTAACGGGTGAACCTGCGCTTGGTTTACGCCTCTCGCTTCGAGTGCGCAGCCGGTGTGCGCGTCGGGTTCGCTAGGTAGGAAGCTGAATGTGCGGATTGAAACAGGCCTCGGCTTGGTTTTTATTACCGGGGTGCACTGTCGTGGGGACGGTCTTTTGCATCGCGGGTGATGAACCCGTCATGGTAACTCTCCTCCCCAAGTCGAGGTCCTGTTTTTTTTGACATGGTTTTCAATGACATGGCTGTTTCCATGACATGGTTTAGGCCAAGCGTAGTTGTGTACCCCAAGTGTTGCCCGGATCGGACAGCAACCCACACGCCACACTTGGAGAGAGATTGCTAAATGCGGCTGGTGGAGGGTCCCGACGGCCTCCGTCGTTGACCACCACACCCCTCCATCACCGCCCAGGTCTCGTTCACCACCCTTCCCTGGTGACCGGGGCCTGTTTTTTGCGCATCCACTGCCGGCAATCTCCCGTGGCTTTTGCTTGTGGGGCTGGGGCGTTACGCTGGTGGCCATGAGCGCAAAAACACACTGCATCGCAGATACAACCATCGTCACCTGCCGCGAAGATGAACCGGAGGTACTCCACCATCACAGCATCCTTTTCGAGGACAACGTGATCACACGGGTCGCTCCGGAATCCGAAATCGAGCATTTGCTTGACGGGCGAAGCGATGTCGAACGATTCGATGGCCGCAACCACGTCGTCATCCCCGGTTTGGTGAATACGCACCACCACCTCTACCAAAGCCTGACGCGCGGGCTTCAATGTGTGCAGAACGCAGAATTGTTCGACTGGCTAACCGAACTCTACACCCGTTGGCGACACCTTTCGCATGAGACCGTCAAGCTCGCAGCACAGGTGAGCATCGCGGAGTTGCTGCTCTCGGGGTGCACAACAACCAGCGACCACTTCTACATCTTCCCGCAGGATTCCGACGTCCGCGTTGAAAGCGTATTGGAAGCTGCAAGCAGCCTGGGCATGCGCATCCACGTTTGCAGAGGCAGCATGAGCGTCGGAAAGTCAAAGGGCGGCTTGCCTCCGGACGACTGCGTTCAGGATGAAAAAGTAATCATGCGTGACTGCGCACGGGCGATTGATGCGTTTCACGATCCGAGTCCGATGGCGATGGTTCGCGTGGACCTAGCCCCCTGCTCACCCTTTAGTATCAGCACGGAACTGCTGCGAGAGACGGCGGCGTTCGCGCGCGATCGCAGCGTCTTGCTGCACACCCACGCAGCAGAGACTGCCGACGAAGAACAATATTGCCTCGAACGATTTGGGAAGCGCCCCATCGATTACCTAGCCGATTGTGATTGGCTTGGCAGTGACGTGTATCTGGCACATTGTGTTCACCTTTCCGATGGAGACATCCGAAAGTTGGCAAAAACGCAGACGGGTGTATCCCACTGTCCCTGTTCCAACATGCGCTTGGGAAGCGGTATCCCCGCGATTCCCGAACTGCTGCGGCAAGGCGTTCGTGTCGGATTGGGGGTGGACGGTTCGAGCAGCAACGACGGCGGACACCTTCTCGCCGAAGCCCGACAAGCCCTCCTCCTCCAGCGTGTGACCGGTGGAGCCACCGCGATGCGAACGGCAGATGCTTTTCGCATCGCGTCTGTCGGAGGAGCCGACCTGCTCGGTCGCCAAACACTGGGCCGCGTCGCACCCGGATACGCGGCAGACCTTGCCCTGTATCGCACGGACGACGTCGCACTCGCAGGTGCCGTCGCCCAGGACCCACTCGCCGCGCTGATGCTGTGCCATGTCGGGCGGGCAGATCGCGTGTACGTCAACGGTCGAATCGTGGTCGACGACGGGCACCTCACGATGCTCGACGAGCGCAAGCTGGCTTTCGACCTCAACCAAGCCGTCGGGAAACTCTTTCGCTAGTGGTGTGATTCAACCTGTTTGGACATTATTCAACGATGTAGGGTCCGCTGTGCGGACCATTTCTCAGTATCGAACAGAGTCCCTGTGACGGTCCGCACAGCGGACCCTACCCGAAACCTCGAACGCGACAGTAACGACGAGAAGCGTTCAATCCATTCCCCACCCCTGGAAGGGGCGGGCCACCCGATCGAACTTTTTACTCTTTGCACGAACCCGCTCAAGACAACGCGCGGGTGCGCACGCGGCAACATCTCTCAACCATTGGAGATGGCATCGTGTGAAAGCATCAGGTGTTTGTGCAGGTCTTCGTTGGACATGCCGGTGATCCACTCATCACCCGATCCCACGATGCTGTCCGCAAGCGCCACTTTTTCGCTGAGCATTTTGTCGATGCGATCTTCAATCGTTCCGATGCACACGAATTTGTGAACTTGAACGCGGCGCGTTTGCCCGATTCGATGGGCACGGTCGGTCGCCTGATTTTCGACGGCGGGGTTCCACCACCGATCAAAATGAAACACATGGTTGGCTGCGGTGAGGTTCATGCCAAGACCACCGGCTTTTAATGACAGGAGAAACACACGAACACCGCCATCGGGATCTTGAAAGCGATCCACCATTTGCTCGCGTTTTTTTGTGGTGCTGCCTCCGTGAAGAAACTGCACCTTCGTCTGAAGTCGACGCTCGATCAGAGGCACCAGAAGATCGCCCATCTTGCGAAACTGCGTGAAAATAAGGGCGGAGTCATCTTCGGAGATGACCTCCTCCAACATTTCGACGAGGCGTTCGCACTTGCCACTGCGGCCGTCCATCTCTCCACCGTCACCGTGGTAATGCACCGGGTGATTGCAGATTTGCTTGAGGCGCGTAAGGGCAGCGAGAATCACGCCACGTCGTCTGATCCCGCTGGCTGACTCGACCGTCGACATGGTGTCCGCGACGACGCGCTCATAAAGGCTCGCTTGCTCGGCGGTGAGATTGCAATAAACGCTCATCTCCATCTTCTCGGGCAGATCGCATTCCACCGCAGGGTCCGACTTGATTCGCCGCAAAATAAACGGGCGGATCATCGCCTTGAGTTGTTCCGCTCGATTGGCATCTCCAAGACGTTCAATCGGAACGGCAAACTTCTTGCGAAACTCGCCCGCACTTCCGAGAACACCCGGATTGAGCATCTCCATGATGGACCACAATTCCGACAGGTGATTTTCCAACGGTGTTCCGGTCAGCCCGATCCGATGTGTGCTGGGCAGCGAGCGAATCGCAATGGTCTGCGCCGCACTGGGGTTCTTGATTTTCTGCGCTTCGTCGAGCGCGATGCGATGCCACCGAACCATTTTCAACGTTTCCAAATCGCGATGCCCCAACGAATAGGTCGTGATCACCGCATCGGTTCGGTTGGCCTGTTCGACAAAGGCCTCCTTCGTTGTCCGCTCGGGTCCATGATGCACCATCACGGATATCCCGGTTGAGAATTTTTCGATTTCGCGTTTCCAGTTTCCGACCACCGACATCGGGCAGAAGATCAACGTCGGACCAACCGTGTCACCTTTTTCCCGCTCTGCAAGAAGAAGAGCGATCAGTTGAATCGTTTTCCCAAGACCCATGTCGTCGGCTAGACAGGCACCGATTCCGGCTTGCTGCATGAACACAAGCCAACCCAAACCGCGCAGCTGGTACGGTCGAAGCGTACCGCGAAAAAGGTGTGGCTGTTGTTGCTGTTCCAACTCGGCATCGGGCACGGCATTGAGTAGACGCTCGATCCACGACTCCGCATCCAATCCGAACACCGGCAAATCGATATCATCGTTGGTGGCTCCGCCCGCCGTCCGGATGGCCTGCCCGAGCGTCATCTGCCCGTCGGATTCGCGGTCGAGAAAAGCCGCCGCTTTCTCCGACGCATCGGTATCGAAATGAACCCACTCACCTCGAAATCGAACCAAGGGCGATTGCTGGTTTCTCAGTTGTTCAAATTCTTCGGCGCTGATCTGCGTGTCACCGACAGCGAGTCGCCATTGGAAATCCACGAGACTTGCCAACCCGACTCCGCGCCATGCGACCTCGCCCGACGAAGCGCCTGCGGACGGGTCGGCTTCGTGGGGGGCGACGTGCAACCGCAAGCCAAGGCGACGCTCAAACCGTCGGGCCCACTCGGGCAATCGCACACCGAACCCGCGCGATTCCAACAGCACCGCAGCATCGCGAATGAACAGATGCGCCTGCGAGGCGTCCAAAAACACACCGCACGGCCGCTCCTCCCGCAGGGATGCCTCAATGGGTGTGAACACGTCAGCCGCTCGGACAAGATCGCGAAGGACCTGCTCGCGGCGACTTTCAAGGGAGTGTCGAAGCAACGAAGGCGTCGAGCCATCCTGTGACCACACCTCGCTGATGTCGTGCAGCTCTGCGGGGTGGTCGGTGGATTGCAACCAATACCGAAGTCGCCAGGAACAATCTTCGTTCTCAACGTGATCGTCGGCTGGCTCGTCGAGCGCTGCGGCAGGGTCGACCAGTTCAATGCAAAGCCGCGTCGGAATCTGCGTGCGGGCATCACCGAGCTTTCCCATCCAGGTTCGCACCTGATCGAAAAATTCCTTCCTGCCCTCACCGCTACCCCGCAAGTCGCTGCGATGCCCAAGCAGCGAACTCAACCAGACGACATCCCACGCGCCGTGTTCATCTGCCCGTTCGTGGATGCGATCGAAAAATGGATCCTGCGCCAGACTGCGCCGGATCAGTCCATCTGTACATGCGTGCAAGAAATCTTCGATCAGGTGTGCGGTATCTTGATTCGCACCGTCGGGTTCATCGACGGAGCAACACACCGGTGGCATGGCATCAGCGAACTGTTGCAACCATGCGAGTGTCTCCTTGCTTTGCACGACGAGACGCCAGCGGGATCGGTATGGATGATCGCTGCCCTCATCGATGTGCGGAGCAAACTGTCTTTGTCGGATCTGCGTGACGAGGTGTCGCGCCAAAAGCTGCCAATATCGCAAGGATGATCCGCATACGTCGGGAAGCACTTTTGGAAACGATGCCAGAAGATCAACCGCGTCTGCCGGTTGAAATCGAAGCGCGGGTACGCAGTAGCGATGGAGGGCTTCCCGATAGTCTGGCGATGGAAGTTCATCCAGTTTACTCGCAGCGCCGGACAACACGGGTACGCCATTCACCACCGGAAGCCAAAGACGCAGCGAACCTTCGCGGGCAATGGATGCAAGCAGACCGTCGGGCGAAAGATCACCCAAAATGGCGTGCAACGCTTCGACACTGGTAGCCGCTGGATGCTCACCGTTCTCGGAGGCGCAATCGGCTGGGTCGATCCCCGCGTTCTCACCCCAAATATGAAGCGCCGAACGAAACCAGATTCCGTGCAGTTTGGTCATTGATACCCGTTTTCGTCTTGGTGGATGATGACAGCATCGCTCGCCTCACAGACGATCCAGACGCAGTCCCCGCCAACGATGTTGGCCGAACCGGGCGATTATGACCGATGCTCGAACATGAGGCAACGGGTCGAAAGAGGAGTGACCGGACGCGGTGTTTGCAAATCGTCGAAATGTCAGGACGGATGGGTCTGCCGGGGGTCAGCCGATGGGGGGTAGTCGATGAATTGATCGGGCGACGAATCGTCCATTCGATGGTCGCCCGAGGGTGGATCGTTGCTTGCACGCACCGTACCGTCCAATCGTTTACCGCGAACGACCATGATCGACAGCAGCAGGATGCTTGAAACGACAAGGACGATCCGAGCCGGAGCCAGCAATCCGGGAAAATCTGTCTCGAAGATTTGAACGGAAATGCTCCATGCCAACCCCATCAGGATCGCAGTCAGCAGCAGCGGACGCAACGTGTCGCGATAAATTCCACCGGTACGATGTCGACGCACCTTACGAAACGCAAGCAGCATGATTCCCAGGAAGGCAGCAGCCGCAACGACAACCCGCACCTTTTCGATCGGCTCCAAGCCATGTCGTTCGTACTCGCGTGCGTAAACACCGTTCGTGTAGGTCGTCGTGATCGAATGTGTTGAAGCGCTGAAGAAGTAAACGATGGCGGATACCAAACCAACAAGACAGGCGAAACCCAGCAATCCGCCCAAGACCCGTGTGAGCGTCCACCGCTTGGGTGGGCCCTGAATCAGAAACGACGAGGCGCTATCGGTTGGACCTGTTAGGTCGTCCGGCGGCAGGGTTGGTGCACCCGGGCGATGTATTGCGATCGTCTCCTGCGAACTGGGATCTCCCGTTTCCGGGTTATCTTGACTCCGCGTGTCCGCCGATGCCCCTTGAGAAACACCCTGGAACACGTTTACAGTAACCTGTCGCCCATTGATCCAATCGTGAAGTGGAAACAACCACGCGAGCGCTTGGAACACGAGCGAAGAAGCGGCGGCTATACCGGCTGAAAAGAACAAGCCGTTATCCCCCCCACTAAATATCGCAGTGAGGATGAGTGCGAACAAACCGGCAGAGAAGGCGTGTGCGGCTGAAAGTTTTCCCATTGAACCCGCTTTGATGCGTTTGCGCCAATTGCTGAACAGGGTGACACCGATCAAAGCACCCATGATCGAGATGACTGTCTCATCACCTTCGACGTCCAGCAAAGGAAGACTACCGAGACCGATCAGAAACGCGGTGGGCACGGTCAAGCAAAAGCGTTCGACCCAAACCGGTTGCTTGCGACGTTGCGAGGCGTAGGCAACCAATCGACATCCGACAGCCAGTCCGCCGGCCATCCCGACGATCATCAGGATCGCGCTGACAAACCCCTCGTCTTTGACGTCGGTCAATATCGCCACGCCCAAACCCAAGCCAACCGCCATCGCCAGCGCAAGCAGCGCCCGCTGGATGAACTCGGTGCGCGTTTGCGGTGCGTCACCTTGGACACGCAAAGGGCGTCGGTCGGTAACATCCCCCGGATCGGGCGCAGGTGCTCGCTGTCCGTACCGGGAATCGAGTTTGCGCATTCGGTTGGCAACCTTGGCGCTCGTCCGCTTGAATTTCTTGGCCATCTGCGGAGGCAAATCTCCCGCGTTCAAGTTGAAGGGCTTGCGATTCCCGCGCGGTTTGAGGGCTGGGTGTTGACGCGGCGCGGGATTCGGTGAGGGCACGGGCGAATCGGCTGCCGGTGACATTCGTTGCACAGCACCGCTGAGGCTGACCGGACTAAAGCCAGCCAACGACGTACGAATATCTTCGACTTCCATCAAGTCGTCGATCATTTCGTAAACATTTTGATAGCGATCGTTCGGATCTTTTTGCAGCGCCTTGTGGATAATTTTCCCGAACGGTTGCGGGAGGTTGTCCACCTCCGGCTGTTCGGTAAGGTGCTTCATCAACACCTCGCCCATGCTGCTGCCTTCAAAAGGTACCTTGCCCAGCAGCATCTCGTAGAGCATCACACCCATCGCGTAGATATCGATGCCCCGGTGGTAGTTTCCCGATCCCACTTCGGGGGCCATGTAGTGAACCGTGCCCACGCTGGCGGTTTGGGCGCTGTGTCTTGATACCGAGATGAACTTGCTCAGGCCATAGTCTCCGATTTTGACATAGCCCTCATCGAAGAAAATGTTGCCCGGTTTGAGGTCGCGATGCACGATCCCGCGATCGTGGAGGTATCCCAAACCCTTGGCGATTTCGCGCAGGAAGAAAGCCGCTTTCTGCGCTCCGACACCATTGGGTTCTGCCAACAAGATATCACGCAGCGACGGTCCGGACGAGTACTCCATGATGACAAAATACTCACCATCTTCGTTTTTCTTCACGTCGAAAATGGAAACGAGATGCGGACTCTTCAGGTTGATACAGTGAGCGACACCGCGAAGTTCGATCTGTGGATTTTCACGAAGGTATTTGAGCGCAACCTCTCGCCCGCCATCGCTGACCGCGTAGTAGACCTCGCCAAAACCCCCGCGCCCGACCGCGCGCTGAATCGTGTAGCCTTCGAGCGGTCTGTCTCCATGTTTGAAAGTGTATGCCACGATTCTGATTCCCGTTACGTCTGCAATCTGATTCGACAGTCCGCCTTCACCACCGCCCATACGAACCGGCGCGAGCTACACATCTAAATCGCACACTTATATCGTGCGGGTCATCCACGGCTGAACGACGAAGCTCACGCCTGCAATTTCGAGCGGGGTACCAAGTTCGACCGCAATCGCGGGGTCTCTTCGTCCCACGCATCGAATCCACAACCCGCCACCGCGCTCAAACAAAACGAGGTTTTCGTTTGCACTTTGGCAGGTGATATGACACTGCCCACCGCGCCCCATCATAACCGTTTCCTTCATCAGAATGACACATCGCACATCGTTGGGCATCTTGCTCGAATCACTAATATCGAGCCTTGCGCTTGAGCTTCGACGGTTGGGAATGCGAAACGTAAACTTTGCGCGGCGGGCCAATGCGATCCGATCACTGTCGCGCAACAATTGTTGCCGTGAACGATGTCCGCCAATTTCAACTTCGTGCGGGCTGATCAAAAAGTAATCGTCTTCGATGCGCGTCAATTCTGCGTGGCGGTCTCCAATATCTGCAAACATCGCCACGTCTGCCGGGTTCGACGACACTGCACGTCCCAACGTCACCCGCGAATTACGCAGAATCAAATAACTACCACCCCCATCAACGAGAAGGTGCAACGCTTGTGCAGACGCTCGAACCGCGTCCACCGGTGTCGTTTCTTGCGCGGGAACATTTCTCTGCAATTGAGCATCGCGAGCCCCCGCCTGCGCCGGGCTTTTCTCGCGTTCAAAATCACCAAGCGGTCCGCTGCGCAGTGCAAGCAAATTCTCGTCGAGCCCGACGAGCAGATGCGCGGCGCTTTTGATCCATTTCGCCTGCGGTGCCAAACCGGCAAGGCGCTGCGTCAGCCGGCGGGCTTCATCAAAGTCATTGACGCCCACTGCTTCTGCGGCAAACTTCGCGAGGCTGAGCAACTCGGATAAATCGCGACTTTCACCATCTGCCGGGTGAAGCGGTTTGATCAAGTCCAGTTCGTCGCCCATCCGGCGCAGCTTGCCTTCGACGAACGCAGCCCGCGCATGTTTGAGAATCGTATCCAGGATTTTCTTTTCGAGCTTCAACGCAGATTCATTGTGCGCGTCGAGTTTCTTCGCCCGCACGAGGCGATCAATCGCCATGCCAAACTGCGCCTGATCGAAGCACTTCTGCGCTTTGGCCAGCAGTTCGGCGCTGCGCTTTTCGCGCGATTCCAGTTCGCGTTTCAACCGGTCGAATTCTTCCTCACCATCCGGTGCGGCTTCCAGGATGCGACGGCCTGCCGCCAGCGATCCGGTGTGGATGCGATGGCGAGCCAACTCGATTCGTTGGCGCTGTTCTGTTTCTTTGCGGGACACTTCGTCAGCCACTGTCGTTACCTGGCGACGCAACTCTTCAATCTTCGACGGATCACCGCCGCAGCGCTCGGCTTTGCCCAGCGCAAGAAACGCCTCGGTAAAACGATCGGCTCGATAGTGTTCGCGGGCACGCTCAATCAACGCGTCGGCCAACTTCGCCCGCAGTTTGATCCCCTTCGGATGGGCTTTGATATCGGGCTCACCGGTCATGCGCAGCGCGTCATCGAGGTGACCCGTCGATACCGCCCGGTCTGCGGCTTTCAGTCTGACGTGTAGCAATCCGCGAAACATAGATCAAACCCCATTGCCCAAAAGACAACCCACGACCACCCTTCAATTCGGGAAATGGGCAGGATTATTCGCCATCCAACGATGAATGAAATGAACGTGCCTGACCCAAGTGGGCGGAGGGCTTAAGATAGAAGCCGTAAGTTGTTTTTGTGTAAGTAATTACGACAATTCGACTAAACCTGAGCCATCGCCTCAATCACGTTGCTGCGAGCCGCTTTCAGCGCGGGCCTGATCCCGGCGAGCAGGCACACCACCCAAGTCAAGCTGACGGCGAACGCGATGCGGGGGATCGGAACGACCCACGGAATCTCCACACCGATCAACGACGTCACCAGCAAATTGCCTGAGTATGCCGCGTGCAATCCGAGCCCCACACCAATCAGCGAGCCCAACATGCCAAGCACCATCGCCTCGACCATCACCAACCGCGCGATGAGCGATTGCGTTGCGCCGACAGAACGCAGGATGGCAATCTGCCGCGCCCGACTCGTGACGTTCACCATCATCAGGTTGGCAACACCAAGCGTCGCCACCAATAGCGAAATCATCGGGACCGCAGAAATCCCGAGCGTGGCGATGCGAATGTCGCGATCGATTTCCTGTTTGATGCGGCGAAGCGTTCCGGTTTGCGCGTTGGGGCGACGGATGAGCATTTTGACCTGCTCCAACACGATGCGTTCTCGATAAAGCTCCCAACGGGCGGAGGGCGAAAGCTCGACCCACTGGTCTTGCAGGTAACGGGCGGCTTGGGCGTGCTGACGAAACATCACGTTCAACACACCGCCCAGGAAGGGCCTCTCCTGCGGAGGCAAATCCGCGATGGCGGCTAAGGCTTCTTCGCGTCGGCGATCCGCAAGCGGCAATTCGGGAAGCCATGATTCAATTCGGTTCAACCACCAGCGCTGTGCAACGGGCGGCGCGGAATCTTCGTCAAATGCCGGGGGCGGTTTTGATTCCGACAGGTCGATATTCATCATGAACATCGTGAGCGTATTGATACCGAAATGCTTCTTAAGATCGCCGAGCGTACCCAGAACCGATCCGCTCGATGCCAGCATCATGTAGCTGTCGGCTTGAAAGTATTGAACGGCGATATCCATTGCAGGCGATTTCACGACGCCAGCCACTTCAAAGTTGACCGTCTTGTTTGCGATCGTGATCGGAACGGAATCGCCAAGGTTGTAACCGAATGAGTGCGATGCTTCGGGTGGCAGAAGAATGTACCCGCCCCGCTTGAGCTTTTCGTGCGCGTCTTCTTCATTCCCCTGAAGGAATTCGAGTTTCGCCATGGAAAGGAATGTGTCGGGATCACCGGCAGCGAATACGCTTTGGGAAGAGAGAAGGCTGAACAGCGACTTTCGACGCGAACGGACTTGACATTGCACATCATTGAGCGGTGTGGTGTCGCCAACGCCTTCGATGTCGCCCACTTCATCGAGCAGGTCGGCGGGAAATGGATTGACCGTCCAGACAAATGTGCCAGCCAACTTGGTGGGGAAATTCCAGGCGTGAATAACGCTTTCGCCTCGCACGAACACATAGACGACCAGCGACAATCCGACCATCAAAGTCCAGCAGACGCCCGCACTTCGCCAGGGTGCTCGGCTGATTTGATCGGAAGCGAGGCGTCGGTCGATGCCAAGAAGGGGAGCCGCAATCCAGAGCGCCATTTTCCCCGCAAGGAGAACCAGCACCGGTGAAATCAGCATGTACCCACCGTAAAGAGAAGCCGTGCCCACAAAAAGAATCAGCGGTTTGAGCCAGAGATACGGTTCGATCGTGGCGATCATCGCGTGGTGGATGACGATCAGAAACACTCCGCCGACAGCAGCCCATGCAATTGTGCTGTTCTTGCCGGGTTTGGCTTGTGGGTTCACGGCTTCGAGGGGCGAAACGCGGGTACCCTGGAAGAGCAACACTGTTGCACCCAGAATCGTCGTGATGAGCCCGCCAATGACCGCCACCCAAATACCCCACGCGCCGAACACGATGTCATGAACGAACTCGTCCACATGGGGGACGAAGGCCACGGCTGTCTTGGTCATGGCCATACCGCATGGGACGCCAAGAACGACGCCGATGACACCAAGTGGCACAACTTCGGCATAGACAAGGGCAGCGAGTTGCCGTCTCGTCATGCCCACGCATCGAACAGTGCCAAGGACACGAACCCGCTCCATCATGCCCATGCTCATCGTTGTGATGATGATGAAGAACGATGTCAGCAGGGTGACAAAGGTAAAAAGCAGAAGCACAAGGCGCGACATATCCTGTGCCCCGTGCAGTTGGGTGATCTTTGCTGCCGCGGTCGAAACGAGATAGCCCTGCCCCTTCGCGTGAACGAGCGCTCGGACATCTTCGGCGCGGGCATCGATGTAGTCCGGGTCTTCGTTTGCAACCATGCAGTCGATGACGGAAACGCGTCCGATTTCGCGCCGCATCTCCTGCACGTCGCGAAGGTGCATCGACACCGTGGGCTTTTGAAAGAACGCCACCCGACGACCCGATGCAATCCCGCAAACCTTCAGCGCGCGAACGGGATCATTCATCAAGCCTTCCACGAAGACGGTATCGCCCACCGAGATATTCAGCTCCGACGCAAGCCGCGATTCCAGCACGATGACGTTGCGATCGTTCTCTCCGATGCCTGCACCGATCAACTCCTTTTGCTTTCGGAATTCGGACTCGTGCGCGGGGTCGATGCCCACAACGTCGATCGCGTCACGTCGAGCGTTGGTCAGGTCGATTTCCTCCCCTTCGTCCGGGAAGTCGACGGGCGTGATCAAGTGCATGCGCGTTTTGTAGCGGGCGGTGACCTTTGTGATGCCTTCGAGCTTCTCAACATCAGCTGCGATCGACTCGTTGATGCTGCCCCAGTGGCCGGTCGGAGATTGGATGCTGATGTGGCTATGCCCAAGCCAATTGTCGATGATCTGTTCGCCGATGGTTTGTTCGACGGAGGCGTAGAGGCTGGAGACAGCCACGACGGTCCCCACGCCCAAGGTGACCGCGAGAATGATCGCCGCTGTTCGCCCCGGCTTAGCGCGCCAGTTCCGTGTAGCGAGTTGCAACCAATGACGCATCCAGTTTCCTCGAATCGTTGATGGCACCGACAATCTTGCCGTCTTTGAGAACGACAATGCGATCTGCAAAGCGGGCGCCGATGGGCTCGTGGGTGACCGCAATCACGGTGCGGTTTTGTTTGTCGACCAACCCGCGCAACAACGTCCAGATTGCCTCCGCATGGTGCGAGTCGAGGTTTCCGGTGGGCTCGTCGGCCAACAGGAGGGCAGGGTCGTTCAACAGCGCCCGCGCGATGGCGACACGTTGCTGCTCGCCACCGGAAAGGGCCTGTGGCCGATGCGACATCCGGTGCCCCATGTCGACGGAATCGAGCAGATCGCGCGCGTGCGAGTGCATGTCACCGTTGCGCGAACCCCCGATCAAAGCGGGCAGTGTAACGTTTTCGACTGCGCTGAGTGTCGGTAGCAGGTTGAACGATTGGAACACCACGCCAAGGCGCGATCGGCGAAACAGGGTTCGCTTGCGATCCGACATCGAAGCAATGTCTTCACCTTCGATGGCGATCTGGCCCGACGTAGGAAGATCCAACCCACCAATCAAATGCAACAACGTACTCTTGCCCGACCCGCTGGCTCCCATGATGACGACAAACTCGCCGGCATGGACCTCCATCGAAACGCCATCGAGCGCGTGAATCGACTCGCTCCCCAAGCGGAATGTCTTTTTGAGATCGGTAACCTGCAAGATAACGGACATGGACCTGATTCTAACGGATCGCCCAGCGATGGCTATGGTGCTACACGACCGATGATGTCGATTGTAAAACGGACAGGAGCCTGTCAGAGGAGTTCAGGCTCGTTGGAGGACAGGAACCGACACCTCAAACGAAAGAGGCTGGCTCGCCAAAGGGCAAGCCAGCCTTCTAAGTTATCTACGTCGGCGTTTGATTGTGAACAGAATGCCCAGCGGTACCCTGTAACATCAGCCGGCTAGGGTTTTTGATCGATGACGGTGAATTCCGAGACCACACCATCGCTCTGAGAAAGGCCCGAGGAGTTGTTTCCAGCCCAAGACTTCGTGGTGTCAATCAGATCACCCGGCAAGGTATCAAGCTGCCATCCCAATCCCCGAACGAGGATACACGCACACACGCCGCCCGGACATGCTGGAGGCATGTTGGTCGAAGCGATGTCCACGCGGCCGTAGCCTTTGAGTTTGATCCACGAAGCATGTCCGTCACCAAAGGACACGTTAAAATGGAAGTCCTGCTTGTGGAATCCTTTTGCGGTAAAATCGCCAAAGGGATACGGCCAAGGACAACTCGCGTTGCTCTGGTCGTAGTCCTCGGTGTTGGTGGCAAAGAATGCGTATCGTGCTGAAGCTTCCGTATACAAGACCGTGTTGGTTGGGTTGGGAGTTCGCGACAAGGGGCGCTGGTACATCGAGTTCGAGTCGGCGACCGAATCACTGGGCGCACCAACGAATAGTGGATTCGTGAAATAGGACGTTCCAAAGTAGTCGTATGCAGAAAGCTTCGACTCGTACCACCCCCGCATGTGCATTCCGGTAAAACCTCGATCGGACGGACACTTGAAGTTGCCTAGATCGAGAAGAGCGTCTTGGCTCCAGTCTTCCTGTATGAAACCGCCTCCTTGAGGCTTGTTGAACCCACCCTTGTAGAGCATGTTGTTGAGCGGACGGTGAGGGGCACCGATTTCGGAACCGCTCTTCCCGCTCCAGTTTGATGTATTTGCATTCTTGGTAATACCGAGCCCGCTCTTCCCGCCGGCGCCAGCATAGGAAAGGTTTCGCTTGGGGTACTTGCCGTCACCTTGGCCGATCGGAACGACCAGTTCATTGCGGTCATCGGCAGCGTAAGTGTGTGATGCCTGAGCCATCCCACGAATATTTGCGTTGCACGCCACGCGTTTGGCGCTCTCGCGAGCCTTCTGCAAGGAAGGCAACAGAATCGAAATCAGAAGCGCGATGATGGACACGACCACCAATAGCTCCACCAACGTAAACCCGTTTCGCAATCGCCCACTCTCACTCATTGGCCGATTCTGACTCATTGATCGTCTCATGGATTATCCTCTCAAGCCCAAGGATCTGTCATCAACATGATGCAGTTGCCAAGGCTGGCTTAAACACTCGATGCCGAGTTTCTCGTTTTTGGTTTCGTGACGCACTCACGAGCCCGGCGCACACCTCAACCGAGTCGCAATCGGATGGCCTACACTACTGCCATTAGTATCGGACCCCGAACGCGAAAAGTCAAGATAAATCGTGGCCAAGCAGTAAAATGGGTCGCGCCGGAATCGAGCCACCTTGAATTTGGCAACAGTCAAGGTCCTGCTTCGCGGATCATGCCCATGGTATCGGGCAGTTGATCGTCCGTGAGGCTGTCACCGAGATTCAGCGCCACAGAACGCCGGTCTTGAGGGACAAAGAATAACAATCAGTCATCCGAACTGCATTTGCAGCACACGATTGACCCGCCATCAAATGTGTCGTATTTGTTTCCGCTCGTTGGCAGCTACGCATCGTGACTCTTGAGCGGTAGATCGGTGCTCCTCGCGCGGGCTGCCAGTTCGAAAGCGGCTGGTCGCCGAGCATCCGAGCTTGTCGTAAACTACGCACGCACGGATTCAAACCTGCCCGGTGTCCAAAACTGCTTGAGGATTCGAGCGGCTGCCTCGGGTTTATCACGGAAGACGCACCATGATCCACCCAACTGCCATCATCGACAAACAGGCGATGCTCGGAGACGAAGTTCAGGTCGGCCCGTATGCGGTGATTGAAGGCCCGGTCGAAATCGGTTCGGGCACGCAAATCAAAGCGCACGCACACATCGAAGGCCACACAAAAATCGGAAACGCCTGCGTGATTCATCCGTTTGCGTCGGTCGGTGGCCCTCCGCAAGACCTCGGCTACAAAGGGGAACGTAGCTATTGCCGTGTTGGCGACCGCACGATCATTCGTGAAGGTGTCACGATTCACCGTGGGACCGACGAGGGCTCCGTCACCGAAGTCGGCAGCGATTGCATGATCATGTCGAACACCCACATCGCGCACAACTGCTCGGTGGGCGACCATGTGATTCTGTCGAGCAACGTGCTGCTAGCCGGTCATGCCACGTTGTGTCACCACGCGATCATGGGCGGTGCGTCTGCGGTTCATCAATTCGCGCGGATCGGAGAGTACACCATGATCAGCGGCTCCGCGTTGATGACGCGCGACGGAGCACCGTTTATGATCTACTCGCACCGCTGCGTTTGCCATGGCGTCAATCGCATCGGAATGCGCCGAGGCGGATTCGACAGCACCGCCATCGACGAAATACGCCATCTGCATCGCGTCATATTTCGCCAATCGTCCCAACTCTACAAAGCCGCCGCAGACCTTACGAACACGCCGAAGACTGATGCCGGTCGACGATTCATCGAGTTCATCCTCGAAGAAAGCAAACGGGGGATCGCCGCAAGCCGTCGGGGTAAGATCGGCAAGAACGGTTAACTTTCATCCGGCAACCCACGGCACATCGTGCTTGTTGGCCAACCATCTTGCGCAAATGGCCGCACTTTTGGCAACATGGCTAATCTTTGGACGAATATTGGTTGGATTTGTGCCACCGCGCGTCACTCTGAAAATCCAAGACGAACGGCGAAGCCTGGGGTATTTCATCTATTTATAATTTTGATCACAGTTGGGCGTGAGATTTCTGTTGTCAAGCATCCGACGGCCAGTAGGATGCCGAACACCAAATGACAAAAAGCAACGAAGCCAACGACGCTTCTTTCCCCTCCGGAAGGCATCCGGCATCCTCAAGGATGTCGGGTGCTTTCTTCTTTCGTAGCAAAGCCACGTTCCCTCGATCCAGACGCGCATCTTCAGATCGTGCGATCATCCCGACAAATACTATTCCGCGACAAAGGGCGGGCTGCCAAGGCAATGGGCTGTGATGGCGTGACATCGACGCCTAAACCAGCCCGACTTGCCCGGGATCGGAGAATGACATAAAAGCAACAAGCGGGGTGGAATTGCCCACCCGATAGACAATCTCGACGCGGAAGGAACAGGGGCATCATGGCCAATGCAGTGAGCCTGAATTCAGCAGGTCCAACCAGATTTCGAATCGCAATGATTCTGACTCTCTTGCTACCATTGATCGCTCTTGCCCAGACCGCACCCGATGAAAAAACGCCACCCGAATCGAACTCCGCAGAGGTGGACAACATCCTGAGTCGACTCGAGCAAGCTGGAAAAGATATCAACTCCATTCAATGTCGCGTCACGTTCAAGACGGAGGACCGTCTCAACATCACAGAGACGACCCGTTACGGTGTGATCAAGTTCAAACGATCGAAACCACATCCGATGTTCTTCGTCTCGTTCGACAAAACAATCGCCGACGACATCGTGTTGCGCGACAAAGTCTGGTACTTGTTTCGCGACCGATGGTTGATTGAAGCCAACAGCAAAAGCGAAAACCGCATCGATCGGGAAATCCTCAAGCCCGGTGAGACAGCCGACTTTTTCGACATGGACAAAGCCCCGTTCCCGATGCCGTTCGGACAGAAGAAAGAGCAAATCCTAAAAAACTTTCATGTCAAACTCATGCCGCCGCAAGTCGGTGACCCGGAAGGTGTTGATCATTTACTGTGTCGCCCGCGCCCCGAGTCGATCCTCTCGCGCGACTATGGCCGCCTCGACTATTACGTTTCACGCACGTTGAACCTGCCGCTACGAATCATCGTGGAAGATGCCTCGGGCACGAACGTGAAGGTGGCAAACTTCGAAGGCCTGACGAAAAAGAACATCAACCAAAACATGCCCGACAGCACGTTCACAATGCCCAAAGAAACCGATCGTTACCACAAAACGCAGGAACCACTACCCCCGCAAGCCGCAGCGGGCTAGCGCCGTTTCCACGAAGGTTGACGAACTTTCTACAACATTACTGGTAGGGTGGGCCGTGCCCACCGCAGGTTCAATGCAGGGCAAGATGGTGGGCACAGCCCACCTTACATTCGCGCGAGAACGAGATACGATCCAATGTCGAGCATGATGCGGGCCATCCGCAAATCGAAGAGTGAGCAAGGCCTCACCGTAGAGGAGATACCCGTTCCCTCGATCAAACCGGATGAGGTTCTCGTCGAAGTCGAGGCGGCAGGCATTTGTGGCACGGACCTGCACATCTGGAAGTGGGATGCGTGGAGCAGTCAGCGCATCAAACCGCCCCTGACACTGGGCCATGAGTTCTCCGGAACGATCGTCGAGGTGGGTTCGCTGGTCGAGCACGGCTGCGTCGGCGACTTCGTCTCTGCTGAATCGCACATCACGTGCGGTATGTGTTATCAATGTCGAACCGGGCAGGCGCATCTCTGCCCGCGAACGAAAATTCTTGGCGTCGATCTGGATGGCGCATTTGCAGAATACGTCGCGGTTCCCGAGAAGGTCATCTGGCAAAACGATCGTGAACGCATCAGCGCGGAAGTCGCAGCCATCCAGGAACCGTTCGGCAACGCAGTCTTCGCAACGTTGAATCAAGACATCACGGGCAAGAGCGTTGCGATTTTGGGTTGCGGTCCGATCGGGTTGTTCAGTGTTGGCATCGCCAAAGCCAGCGGTGCATCGCACGTCTTCGCCACCGACATCAACAACCAACGCCTCAACCTAGCCACCACCATGGGAGCGACGGCAGTGTTCAACCCCACCGACGAGGGCGACATCGTCGAGCGGCTCACCACCGCAAACCAAGGCCAGCGCATCGATGTTGTTCTCGAAATGAGCGGATCGCCCATCGCCATCAACACCGCATTTCGTGCGGCGCGACATGGTGGAACGGTGGTCCTGTTCGGCATCCCGGCTGACCCGGTGGAGATTGACATCGCGGAAAACATGATCTTCAAGAACCTCCACGTCACCGCACTCAATGGCCGGCGCATTTTTGAAACATGGTTCAAGACGCGATGGCTGCTCGCGAACAAAGTTGTAGATGTGACACCGCTGATCACGAAAACGATCACGTTCGACGAAATCAATGACGCCATGGAATTGCTCTCTCGTGGCGAAGCGTGCAAGCTGGTACTCAAACCGGACCTCCGCGAGCCCCGCGCACCGTCGATCGTCCCAACGCGGCGAGTCAACGACCACGAAACCGATCACACAGCCGTTAGACACGGATAGGACGACCCAACAAAGCTGTTAAATTTCAGGCGGAATCAATTTCGAGAATGATCGGGAGCGGGAAGACATGTTCGGCGCAATGCGAGAAGCACTTCAACAGGAACTGTCCGGCATCCGAGATGCGGGATTGTTCAAACACGAACGAACCATCCGAACACCGCAAGCGGCAAACATCCGGGTCGCATATCCCGAGGATGCCGACCCGCAAGACGTTCTCAATTTTTGTGCGAACAATTACCTTGGCCTTTCCAGCCACCCAGCCGTCATCGAAGCAGCAACAAACGCCCTGCAAACACACGGGTACGGAATGAGCAGCGTCCGTTTCATTTGCGGTACGCAGGACATCCATCGCCAACTCGAACGAACCATCGCCTCGTTCCTGGGAACGGACGATGCGATTTTGTACGCGGCATGTTTCGATGCAAATGGCGGGGTTTTTGAACCGCTGCTCAACGCCCGCGACGCCATCATCACCGACCAACTCAACCACGCGAGCATCATTGACGGTGTGCGCTTGTGCAAAGCCAAACGATACATTTTCAAACACGCCAACATGGCCGACCTCGAGCAACAACTGACCCAGGCACAGTCCGCACGCTATCGTATCATCGTGACCGACGGCGCATTCAGCATGGATGGCGACATCGCGAAACTCGACAAAATCTGCGAACTGGCAGAACGCTTCGACGCACTGGTGATGTCAGATGAGTGTCACTGCACGGGGTTCCTGGGCAAGACAGGACGCGGAGCGATTGAACACTGCGGTGTGCAAGGCCGAGTCGACATCATCACCGGCACGCTGGGCAAGGCGCTCGGTGGCGCTTCCGGCGGTTTCACAGCGGGCAGACAAGAGATCATCGACTTGCTGCGACAACGCTCCCGCCCCTATTTATTCAGCAATACCGTCGCGCCACCGATTGTTGCGGCATCGTTGAAGGTGCTTGAAATCTTGACCAAGTCGACGGAACTTCGCGACAAGCTGGAATCCAACACGAAACGATTCAGAGAGAAGATGACAGCCGCGGGTTTTGACATCAGACCGGGCGAGCACCCGATTGTTCCCATCATGCTCTACAACGCCCCGCTCGCTCAGAAGATCGCCAGCGACCTGTACGAAAAAGGAATCTATGTGATCGGATTTTTCTTTCCCGTCGTACCGAAAGGCGAAGCACGCATTCGCGTTCAGCTATCCGCGGCGCACGAGTTCGAGCACATCGACCGTGCGGTGCAGGCGTTTTGCGAAGTGGGCGAACAACACGGAATTTTGCACAAATCAAAGGACCAAATCATCGCCGAACATGGCGAGTAGCGAAGGAAAGGAAGTCACGCATGAACGACATCACACTGGCCGAGGCGAGGGATGCCGTGTCGGCTGCCGTCGAAAAAGCGAACCAACTGGGCGTAAAGATGAACATCGCGGTGGTCGATGCGGGCAGCAACCTGAAAGCTTTCGCGCGGATGGATGGCGCGTGGCTGGGCTCGATCGACATCGCCATCAAGAAAGCCAAAACCGCCCGCTACTTCGACATGAACACGGGCGAAATCGGCAAACTCTCTCAGCCGGGCGGTCCACTGTTCAACATCGAACATTCAAACGGTGGCTTGATTTCGTTCCCAGGTGGCGTCCCGATCAAGAACGCCTCGGGAACCGTCATCGGCGCAATCGGTGTGTCGGGGGACTGTGTAGAAAACGACCACACCGTCGCCCAAGCCGGAGAAGCGACCGTCTCCTAGCAGGCTGCTAAAGAACTCAGTTTAGCGATATCAAACATCGTATTCGCGTGTAAAATGCTTCGTGTTGATTCATGGAGGGTTCACGATGCGTGGTGCAGTCGATCATCAGGGCGATTTTTTTCACACATTCCATTTTGACGACATGATCCCTGCGGCTCATCCGCTTCGATCGGTGAAGGTTCGTGCGGATCGAGTACTGGGCAAGATGTCGCGGCGGTTCAATCAAGCCTACGGAACGACCGGGCGGCCCAGCGTTCCGCCGGAGCGGCTT
>JAADIU010000052.1 GCA_013151185.1 Planctomycetota bacterium | reverse complement strand
GGTTCGTATTCACCTTCACCGGTGACAACAACCCGACAGCCACGCCCGATCCGCCGATGCGTCTGCTGCCCAACCGCATGCTGGAGCGGATGATCAGAGAGTCGAAGGGCTCGACGACAAGTGTGGAGTTTATCGTCTCGGGCGAGGTCACGGATTTCATGGGCGAAAACCACCTGCTCCTGCGCAAGCTATTGCGCAAACGCAGCGTCGGCAATCTCTCGAACTAGGCAGGTTCGTATAAGAGAAGTGAACAATTCGGGTGGCCCATGCTGCTCTTAGTACCGCACTGTGTGCGGCGCTATTCAATCATTGTTGGGACCAGCTTAAGCGGCGGGACACACTTGATGGATATCAACATTCAAAAACAAGACGACGGTGTTTCCGTGATCGCGATGTCGGGCGAATTGGGTTCTCACTCGGAGGACGCCATCCGCGATCAGCTTCATCCGATCGTGGGCGAGCGCAGCGCCAAAGTCATCGTCGACATGACCCATGTGAAAACGATTGATTCTTCGGGCCTGAGTCATCTGATCGGTTTGGTGACCCACGCAAGGATGGCGAATTCGCGTGTGGTTCTTAGTGGTCCATCGTCGTTCGTGAGGGGCGTATTGGAAGTTACCCAACTCGACCGATGGTTCGAGTTGGCTGACAGTGTCGAGCAGGCGGGCAAGTTGTTCGCCGAACCTTTGCAGACCCGTTGAAGGTACACACAACACCGAAGGAGTGAACTTCCCATGTCACTGATTCTCAGCATTTTTTCCAGCATCTTCTTTTGGCTGTTCAATATCTTCGGCTCGGTGGCGCAGGGCGTCTGACTCTGGCTGGCAGACTCTGGGCGTCTCGCGGTCCTCTGCGACAACGGGCCGAACTTTGCCCAGACGGCTCGACCCTTCATCTCAGCCACACCAAGACGGTTCCCGGCGGTCTGCGACGCATCGCGAAGCGGCAGACCTTGCCCGTCCGACCTCCCCCGTCCAATAACTCAATTCGCCCCGTCGATACTCCGATAACACACATGTGGGACACGTTTGCGCTGTCGGTAAGAATCGCGCCGATCAGCCCGTGCCCACGAATCACCGAGGACGGATGGCGATGGAAAAAGACAACATGTCGAATCGCGATAGCGCCACCGCAACACCGGGCGAGGGCAACATCGCCTCCGAGTGCGCGCGGCAGACCGAGTCTGCGCAGTCCGAACTGGACCAGCCTGATGCGCGGGGCCGTCGCGAGTTTCTGGGGAAATCGGGAAGGCTGATGATCTACGTCCCGCCTTTGATTCAATTGTTTATCCCGACCAAAGCGCTCGCAGCCAGTCCATCATCGTAAGTTTTTCATCATCGTAGATCGTTCGTGCAGGCAAACTCCGACAGAGGGATAGGTGGGTGCGAATCACGTCAACAAGTCAGCCGTCACCGCGAGAGGGTCTCACCTACCACGTTCTCGACGACGAAGCACTGATCTATGATGCGCGCGATGGCGGCACGCATCGATTGAACTGCACCGCAAGATTTATCTGGGAGCACTGCGACGGTTCGAGCAGTTGTGATTCGATAGCCCTCAAACTCACGCGGAACTGGGATGCTGCCCCGGCGCGGGCCAAGGAAGATGTTCTCACTGCCGTCAACGAAATGGTCAACAACGGCCTGCTGGAAGTGAACCGCCCCCGATGACCACCGCGACAAGCTGCCAACTCGATTCGCCAAGTCTGCGTTTCGGTGCCTCGGCAATTTCGCCCATGCACATCGACGGCCAACGGGTGTCAACCGAGTGGGTGCAACTTCGCATCGGCGTCGTCAACGCGAGAATCGAAAGCAGCGTCTCCGGACTTGCAGAAGAATACAGCGCGCTATACTCGGGCTATCCAACGCTGCACGACAATTCGCACGTCTGCGTTCGGGTCGAGCGGGGGCGATCGCGATACACCATGGGCCGACGGTTCATCGTCAGTTCCAATGGGGAGCGCATGTTCTCCGTCAAACGCATCGAAGAACTGCTTCCGCACGTCGAATGGGCGCTCAACTGGGAAGTCGTGCGACGCCTCGACACCTACCTGCAACTTCATGCCGGGGTCATGGAGCGAAACGGTGCGGGCATCGTGTTCCCCGCAGCACCCGGATCGGGCAAAACCACCCTTTGCGCAGGGCTCCTTAGCCGCGGCTGGCGGTTTCTGTCGGACGAATTCGCCTTGATCGACACCGATGGCATGGTTCAACCGTACCCCAAAGCGCTCTGCATCAAAGAGGGATCGTTCACCGTCATGGAGCATCTGGGCCTACCGATGATTTCACCAAGGCGATACCGCAAAGGACAAAAGGGAAGGGTCGCCTATGTCAATCCACTCGCGATGGGGGTTGATGCGATTGGCAAGGCGTGTCGCCTTCGACATGTGGTGTTCCCCATGTTCGAAAACGGAGCAAAGCCAGCGCTGAGTTCGATGTCGCGCGGTGAAACGGGTTTCGCGCTAAGTCGGTTGTCGTTCAACCTGCGGCAAAAGGGAGCCCGTGGTATGGATATCCTCACGCGGACGCTTCGCGGTGCAACGTGCCATCGCCTTGTCAGTGGAAACATCGATGCCACCTGCGACCTGCTCGAAGAACTGCTCGGAAAGCAAAATCATGCCTAAGCGGGTTCGCGCAAACAGTAAACCATTTGTTGGGTGGCCCATCCCTTCCAGGGGTGGGGAACGGATTACAGCACTCTTCAATCGTTCTTGGGGCAAGCTTGCGCCACCCCCGGTGCCCCCCGCCCGCCGTCACATCGCATCGCTGCTTCGAGCGAAAGACGCCGACACTGAAACGCACGTCATCGAAGACAACGCATGGGATGCGATCACAAACTACGCTTGCACACACGGATTAGCCGGTCTCGTCCTTGAGGCTGTGTCGGATCGCGAAATCCAAATTGATCAGGCCCATCGAACCTTGCTCGCTCAATCCGCCGCTCGCATTGCAGCACGCAACCTGCACCTTCAGCATCACTTCGGACAACTGGCGACATGCTTCGCCCAAGCCGGCGTGGAAATCATGGTGCTCAAAGGGATGGCGCTGAACCACCTGCTGTACGATCGACTTGACCTTCGACCGATGACGGACGTTGATCTGCTGTTGCGACCCGAGGATGTCACCAAGGCAATGCGCGTGTTGGAACAAGCCGGTTGCATCGCAGGCGAGCCACTCGTCCGAGACGATTTCTTCCCCCGCTTCTACTACGAACGCGAGTTCCGTCCCGCAGACGCACCCGACGTCAAGTTCGATGTTCATGCTCGGCTGTTTCGACCTTGGCGATACCGAACCGTTCCTGCCGACGCCCTCTGGGCAGACGCCCGCCGCCTCACAATGGGCGACGCAACCATCACGATCCCCAGCCACGAAGGGATGCTGCTTCACCTGTGCGTCCACGCGGCCTGTCATGGCACAACCCGGATGCTGTGGCTGCTCGATATTCATCGCTACATCCTGCGGTTCAGACACTGCATCCGCTGGAGCACGTTTATCCACCTTGCCCGCGAATGGCAGGTGACCTGGCCATCACTGGTCGCCCTGCGCGAGGTCGATCACCTGTTCGGCCCGACGACACCCGATTGGGTTTCCAGGCAATTGCAGGCGGTACAGGCAAACTGGGCAGACCGGCTGGCTCTGTGGCAGGCACCACGCGATGACCGCCACCCGGTGGCTCGGCTCATGGTCGATGCGGTGACCGGGGGCGCGTGGCGGGAGCAACTGGGCTATATCAGTGCGATCCTCCTACCCCAACGGACCCACATGGCCGACATCTACAAAATCCGCCATCCGGGCTGGATAGCCTGCGCCCACATCTGGCGAATGCTCCGAATCCCGACCCGTAGCGTGACTCGGCTGGTCGAGGGCCTGCGGACCGGGTTGCATCCCGTCTCACCTCGCATAAAATGATGGGCTGCGCATGGCGACGCGATCCAGAGTCTCCGGCCCGATATTCAAGGTATCGGTTGGGGGGCACTGTTGAACGTTCGCGCGTGCGGTTTGATTCCACAGGTGAGTTCGGTGACCGGTCTGTCTGGCGTTTTTTGAGGTACGGCATGAGCACAGCATTTGAAGGCATCGCAAAAATGATTGCATCAAAACAGTTGGACGAGGCAGCGGCGGGCCTGAAGAACATCTCCCCGACGAGCGAAGAAGATCGCGTTCAAAAGTACCACCTCGAAGGATACATGAGCGAACGCCGCGACGCATGGACCGACGCAGTGGCATCGTATCGCATGGTGCTGGAACTTGACCCGGACCATACCGAAACGTTGTTCCGTTTGGCGTATGTGCTCGATCTTCATGGCGACGATGAAGAAGCAATGTTGCTGTATGAAAAATGCGTGGCCGAGCCACCCGCGCATGTCAACGCGATGATGAACCTTTCCGTTCTCTACGAAGACCATGGCCGCTACGACGAGGCGATCGCCCTGCTGGGTCGCATCGTTGACGAATATCCGAACGATCTTCGTGCCCGCCTCTTCTACGCGGACATCGAAAGTTCGCTCACCATGTATTACGACGAAGACCGTGAGCGCAACCGCGAGCAACACGACGCGGTTCTTGATATCCCGGTCAGCGATTTTGAACTGAGTGTGCGGAGTCGCAACTGCCTCAAGCAGATGAACATCAACCGGCTTGGCGATTTGCTGAGAACGACTGAACCAAAGTTGCTGGGCTACAAGAACTTCGGCGAAACGTCGCTCAACGAAATCAAGGCGATGCTCTCACAGAAGGGCCTGCGCTTGGGACAGCTCATTGAAGACCCTGCCCCCCCCGTCGTAGGACCGACCGGGCACCAACCGATACTCACCGCCGGTGATGCGAACCTGCTCAACCGCAGCGTCGCCGAGCTTGAGCTTTCGGTGCGAAGTCGCAAGTGTCTCCAGCGACTTGGCGTCATGACCTTGACCGAATTGATTCAACACAGCGAGCCCGAGCTTTTATCGATCAAGAATTTCGGGCAAACTTCCCTGGTCGAAATCAAACGACGCCTGTTGGAATTGGGCTTGAACTTGCGGCAGAGTTCTTAGCGCTGGTTTCTGTAAAACCCCCGGAAAACCTATCGAATCACCGGGAAATGCTTGCATTTTCGGGCGGCATGTCATATTGCGTGCATGGATGCAGCGCGTTCGATCCACAATTCAATCCATGATGCGGCGATGGGAATCGCACAGGCAACGTCGATCGACGATGAGCGCGATCGCGGTGCTGGCACTACTGATCGTCTCCACACCGGGATGCACGCGAGAGCCCGCCCCGGTGGAGGCACCCCTAGGTGTGCGCCCTGTTCGTGTTCTGCTTTTCGAGTCGGGTGACGGCTGCGAGCTTTGTGTGGATGCACCGTTTTCTCTGACCACCGCCGACGGAGAAACGATCGATTCGGGCGAAGCGCTTGAGTGCGCGAGGGTCACGGTCAACGAAGGCATCCGCATCGGAGACTTGCAGACCGAAGAAGAGAGCGTCACATTGCTCGTCGAAGGGTATGGCAAGACGACGATCGCACGCTTTCGCAAAGGTGAAAAGCAGACTGCCCGTTCGTACGCAGGCGAGATTGAATTCTCTGTACGCGACGACGGGGTTCTCCGCGTGGTCAACCGGGTTGATATCGAATCCTACATCAGCGGTGTGGTTCCGCGCGAAGCTTCGTCTGCGTTCGGGGATGAGTCACTCAAAGGCCAAGCGATCGCGGCGCGAACTTACGCCATGTACATCATGGCCCAGCGGGCTGATCGATCGTACGATTTACGCGCGTCGGAGGGCGCTCAGGTTTACGGAGGAATCGCGACCGGATCGTTCGGGCGTCGGGCCAGCGAGGCGGTGGAGGCAACCCGCGGTTTGGTGTTGTCGCACTCAACACCCGACGGACCGCGCGTTTTCTGTGCGTACTATTCCTCTGCATGCGGAGGACGATCGCAGAGTCTCTCCGACGTGCAACAATCCAAGACACCCGA
The DNA here is from genome assembly GCA_013151185.1 of Planctomycetota bacterium. Taxonomy (GTDB): domain Bacteria; phylum Planctomycetota; class Phycisphaerae; order UBA1845; family UBA1845; genus UBA1845. The sequence goes on along the minus strand of JAADIU010000052.1, from coordinate 15,642 downwards.
ACCCCTGCGCGGTGGTGTGCAGTGCGACTTTTGCAGCATCGCCCCGAAGAACATTTACCGCTGGGGCCCCAACGAAATCACAAAAAGCAAACTACTAAGCCGACTTCAAAACAGACGCAAGGCATTTGAAGGTTGGACCAGTATCGGCGACATCCGCGTGGTCAAGCGAACGTCGTTTGGCCGCGTCCAGACGGTGTCGGTGCAGAGCAAGAAGGGGGAGGAAATCCTGATGCGGGCGGAACCGTTTCGGCTTGCCGTGGGAAGTCGCACAATGCGCAGCACCCACTGCCAAATCCTCGACAGCGGTGCATCCATCCGTCTGACCGATGGGCAGGGGTTCGGTCACGGGCTTGGATTGTGCCAGTGGGGAATGGAAGGCCTCGCCCGCCAAGGTCGACAAGCCGGCGAGATCCTTCGCTTCTATTATCCCGGTTCACGAATCGTTCGGGCGTACTAGGGCAGCGCAATCGCTAAGCTATCGCTGGTTCACGTGCGACAGTCGCTGGCGAGCTTGCACCGGGCGAACTGTTTGGCGCGGTTCCTCCGCCCTCGTTCGGGTTTTCGATTCCGAGAAGGCGGTCAATAAGACCCACCAGATTTCCCAACTCGGGCTTTGTGATTTGACCGTCGGCTTTGACTTGCTCAATCTTCTTGGCATTGTCCGGGCTGACGAGGGAACTGAACACAACCACGGGAATGTTCGCAAGCTGTGGCGTGCCCTTGACGTTCTTTGTCAATGCCAATCCATCAAGTTTCGGCATCTCAATGTCTGTGATGAGAATCGAAAACGGGTGTTCTAACTCACCGTTGGCTTGCTTTTGAAGCAAAGACCAAGCCGCCGCTCCATCTTCGACTGTGGTGACACGAGGGCAGCCGGCGCGCAGCAGGTTCTTGGTGATCAACTCCCGCATCAACGACGAATCTTCTGCCAGGAGAATGCGCGCATCGCTTCGTGCCGTTGGCGTGTACGATTCTGAATCACCCAGTTCAAACAGATCCTCACCGCTAATGTCGAAGACGATTCTCTCAAAGTCGATCATCAGCACCATGTTGTCGCGGATCGTGCAGATGCTCGTCACGGGTGTGTTCGTGGCTCCAACGGGCGGAACTGGTGAAACCGTTTCCCAACTGAGGCGATAAATCTGCTCGACGGAATCAACCAGAAATGCGACACGAATGTGGTTGAACTCCATGACGATGATTCGGCGCGACTCGTAGGGTGAAGGCTCGCCCTTGAGGTCGAAGTAAAGGTGCAGGTCGATCAAGGTGGTGACTGTGTCGCGAAGCTTGAACGCACCGACAACCGACGGATGGCTTCCGGGAATCAGCGTGAGTTCGGTCGGCCTGATGGCTTCGCGAACCTTGGCGACATTCACACCGTAGCGCGTTTCTCCAAGTCTGAAGACCAGCACCTCAAGTTCATTGGTTCCGGATTCGAGCAGAATGTCGGCTTGGCCAGCCATCGGTATCTCCTTGGGGCGCGGATTCTCTAATTATTCGTGCAGGCAACAACCGTCAGGCACATGATGGGTCTATCGGCTGGCGAACGCCTTCACTTCGCCGCCAAATGCGAACGCCCCGCGAAACCGGTGGCGCACAGAATGCACTGCGTCTTGCCTGCGTTGACAGTCGAAGGCACCCTGATTAGAGTCGCCGACCCTACCCCATAGCCCGTTGTTTGGCGGGCTTGAACGCTTCGTACCGGAGGTGACACAAGGTGTCCAAGTCCCTGTTTGTCATCGATGGCCATGCACAGATTTACCGCAGTTATTACGCTCCGTTTCGCCCGCTGACGTCCCCTACGGGTGAACCCACGAAAGCGGTGCATGTCTTTTGCAGCATGTTGTTCAATCTCATTCGCAATCGAAAACCGGACTATCTCGCGATGACCCTCGACGTGAGCGATCGGTCGGTCTTCCGCTGCGAAATCTATCCGCAATACAAAGCCCAGCGCGACCCCGCACCGGAAGACCTGCCACCGCAAGCCGACCGGATTATCGAAATCGTGGCGGCGATGGGGATTCCCGTGCTGCGTCTCCAGGGATTTGAAGCCGACGATTTGATGGCGACCCTCGCCAAGCGCATCGCTGGCGATGAGGTCGATGTGTTCCTCGTCAGCAAGGACAAAGACCTGGAACAGCTCATCACCGACCATGTGTTTTTGTATGACCCGTCGAAGGATACGGTGCTTGATCGGGCGACGCTCCTGGAACAAAAAGGGTACACGCCCGAACAGGTGATCGACATTCAAACCCTGTGCGGAGACACGGTCGACAACATCCCAGGTGTGCCGGGTGTGGGCGTCAAGACGGCGGCTAAGCTGATCGCGAAATACGGAACAGCCCAAGCCGTGGTCGATCATGCGGATGAACTGACGCCCAAGCAAAGTCAAAACGTCAAAGCGTTCGCCGACAACCTTGCGATGACCCGCCGACTGGTCACGTTGATCGACGATGTTCCGTTCGATTTTGAATTGGAGGCGGCTTGGGCGAAAAACATCGTGTATGCAAACGCCCGATCGACATTCGTGTCGCTCGGTTTTACCCGACTCACCGAACGCCTCGATGAACTGGCGGGCGCTTCGCAAGACGATCAGACGCCCGGCCCGTCGGACGAAGACCAACCGGGTGAATATATTTGCGTCGATTCCGAAGCGGCCTTGGCTGGGCTGGCTGATCAACTCGCGCTGCAAACGGCATTCGCGATCGACACGGAGACGACAAGTTTGAATCCGGTCGCAGCAGAGTTGGCGGGTATCTCGGTCGCGTGGGAAGCGGGCAAAGCCTATTACATTCCGATTCGCGCTTCGATGGGGGCGTGCATCCCGTTGGATCTGGTTCGCGCAAAGCTGTGCTGTGTGCTAAGCGACGCGGGCATTTCCAAGATCGGGCAGAACATCAAGTACGACGCCATCGTGCTCGAGCAAGCCGGCCTGCCGCTGGCGGGTATTTCGTTCGACACGATGGTCGCGAGCTTCGTTCTCGAACCGCTTCGCCGTTCGCACGGGATGGATGCCTTGGTCTTGGAGCTATGCAACCACCGCATGATTCCCATTTCGGATTTGATTGGCAAGGGGAAGAATCAAATCACCGTCGATCAGGTGGATTCTGCCCGCATGACAGAATACGCAGCCGAGGATGCCGATTTCACTTGGCGGCTGTACGAAGTCCTCGCGAAGCAACTCAGCCGCAGTTCTGTCAAACGGCTCTTTGAAGATTTGGAGATGCCGCTGGTTTCTGTGCTTGCGCGGATGGAATCGAACGGGGTCAGCCTCGATGCAAAACTGCTGGCAGACATGAGCGAAAGGCTTGGCGAACGTCTCGTCGAATTGACGGACGATATTCATAAAGCGGCTGGTTATGTGTTTAATATTGCGTCAACCAAGCAGCTCGCGGTCGTGCTGTTCGACGAGCAGGAATTGCCCGTCGTCAAAAAAACGAAGACGGGACGAAGCACCGACGCAGCCACTCTGGAAGAATTGGCGCAAAAAACGGACAACCCCATTCCCCCGATGATGCTCGAATACCGAGAGCTGACCAAGCTCAAGAATACCTACCTCGACACGCTGCCGAAAATGGTCTGCGAAAAAACGAACCGCATTCATGCCGGTTTTCACCAGACCGGCGCAGTCACAGGCCGCCTTTCGTCCAGCGACCCGAACTTACAGAACATCCCCATCCGCACCGAGTTGGGACGGCAGATTCGCGGCGCTTTTGTTGCGAGCGACGGCGACCATCTGCTGGTCGTCGCGGACTATTCACAGATTGAACTTCGAGTGCTGGCCCATTTCTCGCACGACGAAGCACTGTTAGCCGCCTTCGATAGCGGCCTTGATATCCACGCTGCCGTCGCCGCACAGGTCAACGATGTGACCATCGACGAGGTCACGTCGGACCAACGCAGCGCCGCAAAGGCGGTGAACTTCGGCATCATCTACGGACAAACCGCATTCGGGTTGGCGCGAACGCTGGGCATTTCTCAAAGTTCAGCCAAGGCGTTCATCGAGCGATACGATAAGCAGTACCCCGGTATCAAAGTTTTCATCGAAAAGTGCATCGCCAAAACGAAAGAAACGGGCTACGCGGAAACCATGCTCGGGCGAAGGCGTCCGATCGACGAACTGCTTTCGCGCAACAAACAGCAGCAAGCCCTCGGCGAACGCCTTGCGGTCAACACCGTCATCCAGGGGACAGCGGCTGACATGATCAAGAAAGCGATGATCGACATCCATCGCGAGATTGAAGATCGCAGGTTGGCCGCCAAAATGCTGATTCAGGTCCACGATGAGCTTGTCTTCGAGGTGCCCGAAACAGAAGTCGAAGACCACGTCGATATGATCCGACGCAGAATGGTCAACGCCATCAAGCTGGATGTGCCGATCGTGGTGGATGTTGGCGTTGGCGAAAGCTGGCTGAAAGCTAAGTAGTGCAAAAACAGTCGACACGATCCGCACCAAGAACAGTTCCTGTCAACGCACAGAGTCGATAGAATAAACCGACGCCATTGAATCGACTGGCATCCCAGTTTGCAACAAGGTGGAACGTACCCACCACAGCCCAACCGCCATTCGCCCTTGATGAGACTTCGCAGATGGAACCCGGAGAGGCAGACCGCTATATCATCGAAGCCATCCGCAGTGGCAGTGAGTCGTCATGGCGACAACTCATCGACCGCTTCCATGGCCGGCTTCTCGCGTTTGCCCGGTCGCGCACCGCAAGTCTCTCCGACGCGGAAGATCTGGTTCAGGATACGTTTGTGGGATTCTTAAACTCACTGCCAAATTTCGACAGCTCCCGGCCACTGGAGACGTACCTGTTTACCATCCTGCGGTACAAACTCGTTGATCGGCTACGAAGTCGCAAGATCACACCGTTGAACATCGACTCGGAGGACGAAAACTGGTGGGACTGTGTCCTGGAGTCGGACGAAGAAACGCCCTCGCGGGCGGCAGCGGTCGTTGAAGAAAACGAAGCCCGATCGCAAATGCTCGCCGATCTTTTGCGAAGGTTGATTCACGAATACCGCGATCGCAACGCATTTGAAGATTTGCAGATTATCGAACTGCTTTTTTTCGCGGGCAAGCGCAATCTCGAAGTGGCGGAATCACTCGACCTCGATCAGAAGCAAGTCGCTGGCGTCAAGTTTCGAGCCGTCGCGAAGTTGAAGAGCTATCTGGCGGATGAGGCGATCCCTGAGGAAACGGATCTGACCGAGCAGCACGCCGAGGTCACCGTCGCCCGCGTTTGGCGTCAACATCGGCTGACGTGTTTGAAACGCAGCACACTGGGCTCGCATTCGCTGGGCGTCCTCGAAGATCCGTGGTTGTCGTATACGCAGTTTCATCTCGACGTCGTCAGTTGTCCGTTGTGTCTCGCGAATTTGCGCGACATCGAAGCCGAAGAACTGGAAGAAGATCAGCCGCGCTTGGCAGACCAACTGTTCACGTCGAGCGTCGGGTTCCTGTCGAAAACACCATCATCCTGATCCATCAAATACCATGCCAACAAACAACATCGAAACCCGACACCGCATCGCCACTGAACACGGCGGATACTTTCGCAACCTTCAACGCGGGCTGCTCAAAATCAGCGGTGCAGACCGGATGGAATGGCTTCACAACCTGACCACGAACGTGATCCGAACCCTGCAACCGGGCGACGGGAACTACGCATTCGCCGTCACCGTGCAGGGTCGAACCGTCTTCGATTTGAACTGCCTGGTGTTTGAGGATTGTGTGTGGCTCGACATCGACAACCGTTGGCTGGACGATGCGATCGCCCACCTGAGTAAGTATCGCGTCGTCGAGGACATCGAAATCGCAGACATCTCCGCGAATTGGAACCGACACGACATCATGGGACGCGACGCGGCTCGGTGTGTTGATCGACTTCATCTTGGCAGCAACTTCTCCGCACTCGCGGATGTGCAACACACGGCTTCGACTGTGGACGGGCGGGCAGTCCACCTGATGAAAGGCAACATGGGACCGATCCCGCTCGCGGTGATCTATGTTGAGAACCCCCCTGCCGAAGAAAACCCGGTCGAAAACGAAACGGAGCCACCGTTCGACGCGCACCTCGCCTCGGTCGCCGGCGACCTTGGCATGATCGAGCTTGACGGGGAATTATCCAAAATCATCCGCATCGAAGCCGGGCACCCCGCGTCGGTGGACGACATCGATGGCGACACCATCCCACCGGAAACGTTGCAGGTTGAACGGGGCATCAGTTACGTGAAGGGTTGCTATCTGGGACAAGAGGTGATCGAACGCATGAGAAGCCGCAACAGCATGGCGAGGCGTTTGATCGGAATGAAGATTTCCGGAACCGTCCTTCCGCCCCACGGTGCGTGGGTGTTTGCCGATAGCAAACAGATCGGGCGGGTCACAAGTGTGTGCCATTCGACAGCGTTAAACTCGATTCTCGCACTGGGCTACGTCAAGACATCGCTGGCATCTGGCGGAGAGACATTGCGCGTAGCCACAAGCGAAACAGATTTTGCAGAAGCGGAACCGGTGGACCTGCCGCTTGAAGTGTGGAAGTCGAACGGTTGATGCGATCGCAGTGCCCACGCGTCAATTTGGGCGAAGAACGGGCGAGGATGATTTCGTACTGCTGCGGAAATGGTTTTGCCCGTCGCGATCGATAATGCGTTGACCTTTGGCACGGTTCGCCTTAATCATACGGTTTTGAAATCGCCTTCAGCGTACGGGATGAGAGTCGGGGCTCGCCGACTGAAACGACATGCCGCATCGGGACATACCATCGTCCCGGTGGGTTGTGCATGTTCGATTCTTTGTCGGCTTGCAAGGGAAGACGTGCGAACACGGGAAGCGAACCCATGAGCAAAGCAACCGATCCGGACAGAATACTGTTGGTCGAAGACGACGAGAGGATTCGTCTTGAGGTGCTCGATGCACTTCAAGCCGGCGGATTCGTCGTCAGCGTCGCCGCAACATTGAAGGAGGCTACGGACCTTGTGCAAAACGGGTTCGACCTTGTCCTGCTCGACCTTGGCTTGCCAGATGGCGACGGTCTGGACCTGTGCCGATCGCTTCGTGCAAGCGGGGACGACATGCCGATCATCCTGCTGACGGCCCGCGATGCACCGGAACAACGTGTGCGCGGGCTGGATGTCGGCGCGGATGACTATGTGGTCAAACCGTTTCACATGCCCGAGTTGGTGGCGCGGATTCGTGGGCTGCTTCGCCGCAGCGGAAGCAAAACGGCGACGGGCCTTCTTCGTGCAGATACCTTGTGGCTCGATCCGCAGGCCCGCACAGTCGGACGTGACGACCAGCGCCTCGACCTCAAACCGCGCGAATTCGACCTGCTGCAATTCATGATGACCAATCCGGGAAGGGCGTGGACACGCGATCAACTCATCGAACGTGTGTGGGGCAAATCGTTCGATGGCGACGCCCGAACGGTTGATCTTCACATCGCCCGCCTGAGAAGCAAAATCGAAACCGATCCATCCGATCCGCGATATGTCGAAACCGTGTGGGGCGTCGGGTATCGTTTTCAGGACGAGTCGTGAGCAGCGAGAACTCTCTTCCGCAGTCTGTCCAGCCAAAAAACCGACCCGCAAGCCGCATCCAACTCACCCGCCGCTTGAGCGTCAAGTTGGCGCTCGTGCTGGGTTTGGCGATGTTTTCTCTGCAACTTCTGACTTCCAGCCTCGTCAACTTTGCAGACCTCGCCATCCTGGAACAAGCCGACACCTCCGCGCGGGCAGGGTCCACACCCTTTGCCCTGTACCTCCGCGACCATCTGCAAATAAACGACAACCGCCGATACGAACCAACCGAAGATGCACAAACGATGCTGGAGCGGTACTTGGGCATTACAGAAACCTATGTGTGGCTCGATCCCGATGACCGCGTTGTGACAGTGGGTGACATCGCCCAGCAGTACGTCTCGGTCGGCGACCTGTGGCCCTTGTGCAATTCGTCCGAGTACTGCGACGTCGACCTGGGCCCAAACTCACCGGCAGCCGCTTCAACCTGGACACGGCTGGCCATCGATGGACGTCACATCGGCACGTTCGTTCTGCTCTATTTTGACGCAACGTTCGGAGACGAAGACCGAATATTCTGGGGCGTCCCGGTGAGTTTTCTGCTGCGCCTCTTAGCCGCGAGTCTTATCGCGGGTCTTACAGCGGTGCTCCTGGTCAACCTTGTCACGCGGCGACTCTCGCGCCTCGCCGCCGACGCAACGACCCCCCTGCGCGGAGAACAGGACGAACCTGTCGATCTGCCCGGCCCATTCGACGAAACCGGTGGCGACGAGATCGCACTGTTGGCGTCCGCGCTGAACACCATGCGCGGGCGGATCGAAGAACTTGTCGCAAGCCTCGCCGACCGGGACCGCCAACGACGCGACTGGATCGCACAGGTTTCGCATGACTTGCGCACTCCGCTCACCGCACTGGCTGCGTGCCTGGAGCGAGCCCGCGAACGGTTGATGGTCACGACAACCCCCGTGTCCCGCGAAGCCGTCTTGGAAATGATCGGCGCTGCAAGGCATGACCAGGAACGACTGCAAATGCTCGTCGAAGACTTGTTTGAATTGGCCCGCCTCGATGCGGACGATAGCCTGACATTTGAACCCGTCCCGCCCGGAGAACTCGTTCGCCAGACCGTTCGCGGTATGGGAGCGCTCGCCAACGAGCAGGGTGTCGAACTCAAAGCCAACATCGCCCAAGCGCTTCCAACGATTCGCGCCGATGGCCGTCGCCTCATGCGGGCGCTGGAAAACCTCACACGAAATGCCATTCACTACGGCCAAAGCGCCGTTGAACTTTCAGCGATCCTGGACGGCGACTTCATCAAACTGCAAGTCACCGACGACGGACCGGGCTTCCCCGAAATGGATGGCAAAGCCGTGCTGGAACTTACCAAGTCGCACCCGCGCCGACCCGACTCAGCCGGGCTGGGATTGGTGGTCGCGCGACGGGTCGCAATCGCCCACGGTGGCGACCTTGGTGGTGAAAATCGCCCGGAAGGCGGCGCCCGAGTATGGGTGCGCATCCCAGCCACACCCAGCGAGTAGCGCGGTTTCCCCTCGGAACATCTGTAGGGTCTGTGGGGTGCGTCCCGGACGCACCCTACCACTTCTCGACCTCGAACTCACCACGCACACCCGACCGATCGCCTCGGTCCGGTTTCATTTCCCATGCCGAAATTCAGTTTGGCCTGACGACGCTGCAAACGATCCGGTAGTAACCGTCTCGCACCCACCGACCCGCCCATCGTTATCGGGCGCATAGTATGGCCCCGACCTACGTTGCCCATGCCTCGGCGGTAATTGACACTCGAACCGCAAGCCGCACGCCCCATCCGCAGCGACTTGCCGGGCTATCAACACCGAGTGCCGAGGGACGATTCGTTGCAGCAACGCAGGGAGATCACAAACACAATCGCGCGATGCGTTTGCACTGCGATTGGGATGTTGCTGGCTGGCTGCGGGTCGGACGTGCTGGCTCGGATTCTCGGTGAACAGGCCGCGACAGCCAGTCGCCCCATCGACGTGCAGGCATGGTCGGATGCAGATGAGACGGAGCTGCCAACCGTCGATAGTCCGTTTGGTGAGGCCCGCGTGGTCGATGTCGCCCAGCGCGAAGGCGCGTGGGTCCGAACATCTGTCGAATCACCAGGTGACACACGGATTTACCGCCTGGGCAGCGTCAACGCAGGCGACCGAATCACCGTCCAAGCGATCCCAAACGCCCCAAGCCGACTCGACCCGGTTGTCGCCATCTTCGACGAAAACATGAATTGGCTTTCGTACAACGACGACCGACTTTATTACGACCGGCAGATCGACGCGCTCATGGACTTCAAAGCCGCAGCGCCGTTGAAAGAGTGCTTCGTCGTCGTGTCATCGAGCCCGCGTTCGGAAACTTCCGGCGATTTCGATCTGTACATTTCGAGAGAGTCGGGAAGCCCCCCAACACCAAAGCCGAACCAAGTCATCTACCTGGAGTTTTCGGGACAAGCGAACGTCGTCGTGGGTCGGCGAAGTCCGGTTCATGTGCCAGCGTTTCGAGGCTCGGCGATTGCACCCGAGTTCGACGTGCAAACACAAGCGCTGGTGGATGGCATCGTCGCGCGCGTTCAGCAGGATTTTGAACCGTTCGACGTAACGATCCTTTCGTCGCAGTGGTCTGCCCGACCGTTTCGGCCACACACGACGGTATACTTCGGAAGCGTGGACCCGGCGCTCTTGGGCATCTCCGACAACATCGATACCGACAACGAGTTTGAATCTCAGGAAGCGATCGTATTCGTGGATTCGTTTTCGTTGTTCATGTCGGCATCGCCTTCTGTTGAGCAGCTCGTCGATGTGATCGCCAACGTCGCCAGCCACGAAATCGGGCATCTGCTCGGTCTTCGCCACACGTCCGATCCGACGGCGATCATGGACACCACCGCGACGGTATCGCAGATGCTCGAACAACAGTCGTTTCACCGCGCCCCGCTTCACCCCGCGACGTTTTCGGTGGGATACCAGGACCCGGTCGCGCGATTGCTCGGCAATGTGGGTGCGTCATCCGCAAATCGCAAAAAGGCGCAGTTGAATTCCGACGAAACCGATGGTATCGAGAACCCGCAACCGGGTATTTCCGCCCGATCGTTCTGCGATTTTGGCACGGCATGTGCCGATTCGTCCGGGTGAAGGAATGCGTTTGCAGGCGACTCAGGGCCGGGGTGGCGGCTTGGCGGCGGTTGACTTTTGGAGGTTGGTTCGTACATTGTTTCTTCACTACGGAGGGGAACTTTCTAAACGGATTTCCACGGAGGGAGAGTTGTTTGCGGTGGTGAATTCCAACCATGCTGACATCAACTCTCAAACTGAGATCGGCTGTGATGAAGGCTTGCGGGCTTGAATCTCGCAACGGTATTCATCCGCTGACGCACGCAATTCGAGACCCATTGGGCTCCATGAGCCAATACGCTAAAATATCGAACACACTCAAAGTCAGGAATGCTGATCAACGCATCAGCCGTCAACGCCATCGACTCGAATGCCTGGGCGATCAACTGGAATGCCTGAGTTGGCAACTGGGATGCCTGGGCTGGGATACTCTCGCGATACGATCGCGATGTCTCAAACGTCTGGTGATGTGGACGACAAGAGGTGGGCTATGAACGAATCGGAAAATCTCGCAAACGGACCGTCGCAGCAACCAACGCCGGATGGGCCTCCTCCAACGCCCCCCGCTCCTGCGCCAGAACAAACTGCGTCGGAGCAAACTGCGCCGGAACAAGCGGCACCGTCCAAGCCCGAACCGCCAGCCGTCAAAGCGCCTGCGCCCGGCAGTACAACTGACAGCAGTGCCGCTGACAGCAGTGCAACGTGCAGCAGCACGACCGGCGGCAGTGCGGATAACGTCACGACGGATGATGTCATCAACCGCGAGGTGGAAGCGGCGATGTCGGAAATGTCGACCGACGAGTTAGCCGCCCTGACGATTGGCGGTCCCTCCAGCATATCCACAGATGCCCCGCAAGCAGCTCCCGGCGGATTGCAGATGGGTCGGATCGTTTCGGTCCACGGCGACGATGTGTTCATCGACCTCGGTGGAAAAACGCAAGGCGTCATCAGCAAAGCAATGTTCAAACCGGACGAGACGATTGCGGTTGGAGAGCCTGTCGAAGTCTACATTGATCGCCACGACCGCGAGTCGGATTTGATTATCCTGTCGCGTAAAGGGGCACCGCGCAGCGTCGAGTGGGAATTGCTCAAACCGGGCGACATTGTCGAAGGGCGCGTCATTGGGTTGAACCGTGGCGGGCTGGAGGTCAAGCTCAAAGGCGTCACCGCGTTTATGCCCGCTTCTCAAGTCGACGTCATGCACGTCAAAGATATTTCTATCTTCCTTGGCGACTCGGTGCGATGCGAAGTCATGGAGATTGATCGACGCGGCAAGAACCTCACCGTCAGCCGCCGACGCGTACTCGCCAAGGAGCGTGAAGCCAACCGCGAAGACTTGCTCAAAGATCTCGAAGTCGGGCAGGTGCGCAAAGGCGTCGTAGGCAACCTGACAGATTTTGGCGCATTCGTGGATTTGGGCGGTGTTGACGGCTTGATTCACATCAGCGACATGAGCTACCGCCAGATCAAGAAACCCTCCGAAGTCGTCAAGAGTGGAGATATCGTTGAAGTCAAAATCCTGAAAATTCAGGGCGAAGGTTCAAAGCAGCGTATTTCACTTGGCTTAAAGCAAACGCAGCCCGATCCATGGGACGGAATTGCGGAGCGCTTCCCGCTTCAATCGACGCATCGCGTGCGCGTCGTTCGCCTCGCAGACTTCGGCGCGTTCGCGCAGTTGGAAGAGGGCGTGGATGGTTTGATTCCCGTCAGCGAAATGTCGTGGTCGCGCATCGGCAGTCCGAAAGAAGTGGTGGAGGTCGGCCAAACCGTGGATGTTTCGGTGATTCGTGTCGAACCGAAACGGCACCGAATTTCACTCAGCATGAAACACGCGCAACCCGACCCCTGGGCTGGCGTCATGGAAAGCTACACACCCAACATGATGGTCGAAGGTAAGGTCACACGCCTCGCCGAATTCGGTGCGTTTATCGAACTCGTCCCGGGCATCGAAGGCATGGCCCACATTTCCGAACTTTCGGACAAGAGGGTCAAGTCATGCGGTGATGTGCTCAAGGTCGGGCAGGAAGTCAAAGCCCGCATCCTGAATGTGGATCAAAAGACACGGCGAATCGGTTTGTCGCTGAAACCGGCACAGGAAGCGGCTGCCAAGTTGTCGCTCGGTTCTGAAAAAGCCGGACCACCCAAGAAGCGCGACAAGAAATTGCGCGGTGGGCTCTCCGGCGGTTGGGACTGGGCTGGCTCAGGATTCGACGGCCTCGGTCAATAGACGAACCGCCTTTCAAATCGGGCCACTGTTCAAATCGAAGCTGTGAGAACCTCCGCTGGGCTGGCGTTGCTTGAAGTCCTGCGATAAACTGCCGCGAGTGCCGCGGGTCGCCACGGGGCGAATCCATAAATTTATCGTTGACAAGAGGTTACAAAAACGCCGTGAGGTTTTGCCTTGTTGATCGCATCACGAAGCTCGAAATGGGCGATCACATCGAAGCCGTCAAGGCGGTCTCGTTGGCTGAGGAGTATCTCGCGGACCACTTTCCCTCGTTTCCGATTTTGCCGGGCGTGTTCATGTTGGAGTCGCTGACCGAAGCCGCGGCATGGCTGGTGCGGGCGAGCGAGGACTTTGCCCATAGCATGATCTTGCTGGCGGAGGCAAAAAACGTTACATACAAGAGCTTCTTGAAACCGGGTAACCTCTTGGAAACGAAGGTTACCTGTCGTCGATTGGCGCAGGATAGCAGCGATTTTGTGGGCGTGGGATATTGCGACGGCATCGAGGTGGTCAAAGGCCGTTTTTCCCTTCGCCACTTCAATCTTTCAGAGCGAAGTGATAAGTTTGCGGCTGTCGATGCCCGGATCGTGAAGCACGCCCGAGAGCAACTTGGCGTGCTGTTGGATACGCCATTGGGCACGGCGAAATTGGGTGCGACGAATCAGGCGATCTGTTGAGAGACAGACTGGGTGTTGAGAACCAGGCTGGCTGTTGAGAATCAGACTGGGTGTTGAATCAAGAAGCGTAGGATTGCGGGCCGGGAAAACCGGCAGAGGGTGCAGACGTGGCAGGAGGTAATCTACGATGGCTTTGAGCCGTGACGAAATATTCAGTCGTGTCAAAAGTGTTTTGATCGAAGCGCTGGGTGTCGATGATGACGAAGTCAATGAAACCGCGACACTAAGCGATGACCTTGGCGCGGAAAGCATCGATTATCTGGACATCGTCTTCCGTTTGGAAAAAGACTTCTCGATCAAAATCCCCCGCGGCGAACTCTTCCCGGACGACCTGCTCAACAACCCGGAATATGTAGACAGCGGAAAACTGACGGAAGTCGGACTGGCCAAGTTGACAGAAGCCATGCCGCACGCCGACTTGAGCGGTTTTGCAGACGACCCCGACGTCTCTCGCATGCCTGATTTCTTCACCGTCAAAACAATCGTAAACTACGTTGAACTGAAACTCGCCGCATAGATTCGCATACCGTTCAAGCCCACGATGGCTTCCATCGAACGGTTCATAACTTCCGCAGACGGTTGGTGATTCAAACATGCGCTGGATCTGGATTGACGCGTTCACCGAATTTGAATCGAAGAAGCGCGCCCGGGCGATTAAGAACGTCACCCTCTCCGAAGAACACCTTCACGACCATTTTCCCGGTTATCCCGTGCTACCCCCCAGCCTCATGATCGAAGGGATGGCCCAGACGGCGGGCATTCTTGTCGGAGAGGCCTGCGACTTTCGAGAAAAAGTCCTGCTGGCCAAAATCCGCAGGGCGAAATTTACCGACTACTGCGTCCCTGGAGACCAAATCGCCTACGACGCCCGCATCGAAACCATCGAGGAAGCCGCCTCCACCATCGAGGGCACGGTCTTTCGAAATGATCAGGAAATCGGTACCATATCGCTCATGTTTTCGCACGCAGACCAAGCCACAAAAAACCTCAACCTCCCCGAGCATAACTTCGTATTCAACGGGCAGTTCATGGACCTTTTGAACGACTACCGCATCCGTGCCGGTGGAAAATAGGACCGGCATAATATGACAAATGAAAGACGGGTGGTCATCACGGGTTGCGGTGTTGCGACACCATTTGGCATTGGTGTTGAATCGCTCTGGGATGGATTGATCGGTAGCAAGAGCGGCATCCGACCCATCACTGCGTTTGATCCCGCAGGCATGGACTCATCGCTCGGCGCGGAAGTTTGCGAACTCAACGCGCGGGACTACATCCCCAAAGGCTATCGAAAAAGTGTCAAGGTCATGGCACGCGATATCAAACTCGCGGTGGCCTGCGCCTACGAAGCCGTCAAAGATGCTGGCTTGGTCACCAAGTGCATCGTCGATCGAGGCGAATCGCAAGAGCCCGTCACCGTTGACCCCACGCGATTCGGTGCAAATATCGGCGCGGGTTTGATCTGTGCCGACATTCAGGAACTCGCGGGCTCGCTGCAAACAAGCGGTAATCCCGAGAACCTGCAATTCGACTATCAACAATGGGGACGCGAAGGCATGGCCACGCTCACCCCCCTCTGGTTGCTGAAATTTTTGCCCAACATGCTCGGTTGCCATGTGACAATCGTTCACGATGCCCAAGCACCGTCGAACACCATCACATGCGGAGAAGCCAGCAGTCACCTCGCCGTCGGAGAAGCCTACCGCACGATCGCCCGCGGAGCGGCTGACGCCTGCATTTGTGGCGGAGCGGAAAGCAAGATGAACCCCATGAGCATGATGCGACAGCAGGTCATGGGACGCCTCGTCACCACCCACGACGAGCAACCAGATTCAGCATGCAAACCTTTCTCAAACGAATCTGATGGCATGGTGGCGAGCGAAGGCGGCGGGCTGCTCATTCTTGAAGAACTTGAATTCGCCAAAGCCCGTGGCGCTCGGATCTACTGCGAAGTCGCCGGGTTTGGAGCTGCAACAAAAATCACCAGTTGGCACGAACCCGATCCCAAGGGACGGGCAATTTCGCTGGCCCTCCAACACGCCATCAAAGATGCAAATGCTGCACCCGAGGATGTCGATTT
>JAADIU010000015.1 GCA_013151185.1 Planctomycetota bacterium | reverse complement strand
CCGCAGACACCATCCATGCCGCAGTTGCCCCAGTTACTCCAATTGCCTGCAACCGCAAATGTAAACCGCGCAGCCACCGTGGTCAAGAATTCGATTGGGCAGTTTGTGCTCTAGCGACAAACCAGCGGAAACCTGCCTGTATAAAGAAACCGGCGCAGGTTCGTAAACCCGCGCCGGTTCGATATGACTCAAGCCTTTGGCGACACATCGATCGGAGCCTGTGAGTTTTTCGCTCCGGTTCGACCCGTCTACGCCAAGGCGGGTGCCGGTGCGCCGGCTTTTCGTTCTGTCCGGATCGCGAAGAACAGCAGGACGACCATGATCACACTCACGACGGCTACGAATGTCCGGTTGTCGACCGACACAAACGCGACCCCAATGACGCCAACGCAAATCAACACATAGATCACCGTGTGCAGCAATCGGGGGTTTTGCAGCATCGGTGCAGCGATCCCAATGGAGCTATAGGTTCCCACAATCACACCGCACAGCAGCGCGAAGCTGAACCCATGGACGCCAGGTCCACCCCAGAAGAACAGGAACACCACCGCCAACAGGGTGGTCATCGATGTCAGCAAGGTCCGCGACAGGGTCATGTTGATGCTGTTGTTGATCATATTTGAAGAGAGTTTGTTGAGCTTGCCGCGATTCTCACGAATACGGTCGAAAACCACGATCGTATCGTTGAGGCTATAACCCACGACGGTCAGCAATGCCGCGATCATCGCGAGATCGATTCGGAAATCACCGATGCCCAGCGTGTCAGCCAAGGTGATCACGCCCAGGGTGATCGACACATCGTGGACCAACGCCACGATCGCCGCCAACCCATACTGCATCGTCCCGAATCGAATCCAGACGTACGCCACGATTGCCCCAAGAGCCAACACCAGCGAAATGATCGCTCGCTGCTGCGTCTGCGACGCCATTTGCGGAGCGAACTGAACCACTTTACGCAGCGACTTCTCTGCCGACAACGCCTCGGTCGCTTGCTCGAATTCCGGTTTCGCCAAGAGGTCTTCCCACTTGGTTGCGTCGTCGGAGTAAAGCAAGCTCTCATCGACGACGACCAGTGCGATCTTGGAAAACTTCTCCTCGCCTCCTGTCCCTCCACCGGTCGAAGCCAGCCCGAACACCGTATAATCTCGGGCGTCGTACTTCTCGAACTGTGGCTGAAGGCGCATCTCGCGAAAACGCTGATTGATTTCCTTCATCGATTGTGGCGGCGCGAGTTGATCGAACACGAGTGCAACACCGCCTTTGTATGCGCGGATGTCGTTGGGTGAATCGTTACCAATCACCTGACCCAGAAAATCGCTGTCTTCTCGAATGGGGTACATCCCCGTCGGTGCCAACTGATCGTCCGTCACCAAAGTGAAACTGACAGGCCGCATCACCTTCAACTTATCGCCCAGCGATCCAATGATCGCCGCCCGCACAAGTTCCTTGTTTGGCTCAACCGTCACCACCTCGAAGGCGTGACCTTCCGAGGTATGGGCACCCACGTCGGACACCGTTTGAATTCTCGCACTGCTCAGACGTTTCACCGCGAACTTCGTATAGTCTGCCGCCTCAGCAAGTCCCTTCTTGAACGTTTCCATGTCGACGACCACATCTTCGATTGCGTCGCTGTCTTCTTCACCATCTGTAGAATCGATCTCTTTGCTGGTCGCCTTCGTGACAAATGATGCCGCCCCACCGGATACACTGAATCCGCCCAATGCGAGGTGGTCCTCGAATGTTGTTCGCAGAAGCACGTTGATCTCGGCGGGCTTGAGGCCGTCGGCTTTTACAATGAACTCGCCAGCACGGGACCCCGCGCTCACCGTAGCGTTCTTGAGGGCGTCGGCTGCATTGTTCAACCAATCGGTTGCGCCCTTCCCCGCGTAGTCCTTCTTACCGGTCATCGCGTTTCGGGCATCTTCTGCCGTCATCTCCACACCGTCGGCCAGGTCAATCTGAATGCTGGTACCACCGAGGAATTCAATGTCGAAGATTTCTTCCTTGTTGGTGCTCCCGACCCAAACAAAGGCACCGAGTCCCAAAATGACCGACACCGACGACACCGGCCAAAACATCCGACGCATGGCGATCCAATCGATGTTGGGGCGGCGAATCAAGTTCATCATTTTCAACGACTTGACGACACCAATATCCATCAAGGATGTCAGGATCAATCGCGTGACAAATAGCGCGGTGAACATACTGGTCACGATGCCAAACCCGAGGGTCATGGCAAAACCTTGGACCTCTTCGCTACCAACGTATCCCAGAATCACGCAGGTGATCAGCGTAGTCAGGTTTGCATCGACGATGGTTGAGAAGGCTTTTTCGTAACCGGCTTTGACCGCTTTGCGCAAGGTCACGTCGCGGTCAAGTTCTTCTCGAATCCGCTCGAAAATAAGTACGTTCGCATCAACAGCCATTCCGACCGTCAAGAGCAAACCCGCGATGCCCGGAAGGGTGAACGTCGCCTCCATGGTGGCCATCACCGCGAGCACAAAAAGAATGTTCAGGATCAACGCGATGTCAGCGAGTACCCCGGCAAACCAATAGTACGCCAGCATGAACACCACGACGGAGAGCAACCCACCGAACGCGGCTTTCATGCCCATCTCGCGGTTCTTTTCGCCCAGACTGGGGCCGGTATTCTTTTCTTGAAGAGGTGTTTCCTTCAATCGCGCCGGAAGCGAACCCGCTTCGAGTTTCTTCACAATGTCTCGCACGCGCTGCAGCGTGAAGTCACCGGAAATTTCACCACTTTGTCCGATCACGGTATTGATGGTCGCGTGTGAAATGGCATGGCCGTCAAGGAGAATCGCCAATTGACGCTTGAGGTTGTACTTGGTCACCTGAGCGAACTGCGAACCGCCACGCGGATCCAGTACAAAATTAACGGTCGGGGTGTTTCGCGCCATGTCTTTGGAAACGCTTGCCCGCTTCAATTCCCAGTCCTGACTGTTTTGCGTGAGGCCGTAGGTGGCGCTTCCATCGTCCGCGTAGGCCAGTACATAGAACTTGCCCGCGTACTTCTCGATGACGGCTGTCCCTGTCGGAATGACGCGCTCTGCTTCTTCCATCGTCTTGGCCTGCATGAACGGCACGAAGTCATCGATCTCATACCACTCGTAATTGTCACCCGCCCTGGGACGCGGACCGCGCTTGGAAAGCTGCTCGGTATACTTGGCGATCGATTCCTTCATGCTGATGTTGGACGGGTCGGTCAATTTGGAGGGATCGGATAGATCGCGCTCCGCAAGGATGCGGAATTCAAGAACACCCGCACCGCGAAGTAGACGCTTGAGGTCCGCCGGATCCTCGAGTGAGCCTTTTCCACCTGCCGTCCAAACGTTAAAAGCGTCCAACGTTGAATCGATGTCCTCGACGTACGCTGGATATGCCTCGCGCAACTTCGTGAGTTCCTCGTCGCGCAATTTTCTCTTCCTCAGGGAGACAACGTCTGTCAAACGCCCCAGCCGCAAATTCGTCGCCAAAGCGGCGTCAATTGCTTCGCCGTAGGTATCCTGAGCGGTCAGTTCAGCCGCGATGTCGCCACCCGCGCGGGCGGCCAAGTAGGCATCCCATGCTGCGGCGGTGGCCTGCAACTTTTCTTCGCGTCCTTCCACTCCGCGCACCAACGCCTTCATCGCGCTTTCGCGATTTTCGGTTGATGCGAGGGCTTGCTCGACCTCCAGTCGGGTGAGGTTGCGTGCCTTCACTTTCCCGCGAGCTGCTTCGTATGCTTCGCGGCGCTCGCGTGCGTGCTTGGGCGGACGGGGCATTTGGATTTCGAGTCTGTTGTTCCCGATGGGCCGCCAGATTAGATTGAACTGCGAGTTCGGATCGACGCGCGATTTGAGAATTTCCATCGCCCTCTCCGCCAATCCGATCTTGTCATTGGCGCGCATCCCCGTTGTGTCGAATTCGTAAATAAGCGACGTACCGCCCGCCAAGTCGATTCCGGGTTTGAGTTTGGCTTCGGGCGGATACAGCGCCCACACCGCACCTGCGGTCAGAAATACAACGAGTCCCCACTTCCACATCCGGTTTTGCTCTTTCATCTTGAGTCTGGCTCCGAGCGCTTTCGCGCGTCATCGATATATTGATTGCCCGCATGTTGCGGACGTCTGTTTGAACGAAGGCAATGATTCAATGCGCCTGCCACCGGACGGAAGGAATACAACACTTCATCCGGATCGGCGCTGCGTGTGATTGGGTGAGTCGACTATGCGGAAAATGGCGGGGCGTGGGGCTGCGGAAGAAAAGCCCGGTCCCGACCGGTGTGGTTGATTTCAAGATCTGTGTGAACTTGCGGCAGTGAACTCGCTGTTCGCCATGCGTCGAAGTGAACGTCCGTGCAAGACGCGACCTTGGTGACTTGCAGAGTCGCTGAAGTCCCGGTCGGCTTGGGGGCCCCGTCACAGATCACAAAGAGCGGACGGGGCGACGTTTTCTCTTGGTTCTGCCCATCGGTCGGCT
>JAADIU010000281.1 GCA_013151185.1 Planctomycetota bacterium | reverse complement strand
GCAACCACCCGACTCGGCGGATAGAAATGTCGAAACCGTCCACCCGCGTACGCCTCCTCAACAAGACGAAACGGAATGCTGTCGAGGACAATAAGCAGGTGGCGTCGTTTTTTCGCCGCGGACCGATCACGGGAAACGGCATCTTTAATCACACTGTCTCCAGCCCCTCGAAAGCCGAGCCCGACAACCCGACCCGCGTGCGACAGCGTTTCGCGATAGTCACCAAGCCCGTCGCCATCGGTGTCATAGACGCGACGTTCACCACCATGTTCCAATTGCTCAACAGAAAGCGGAGCCACCGGAAACGACGTCGGCTGACGAAAGGCGCAACCAAACGACAGAGCCCCAAACAACGCGAAGCCCAGCAAGGCTCGAAGAAACGAGGATGCACAAGGCGCAAGGTAGGGTGGGCCATGTCCACCGCCGTTCGCGCATCGCATCAAATAGCAGGCAAAACCCACCCCACCACAATCACCAAGGAATGAAATACGCATATCAAAAATGCACCCCAAGAAGAATTCCGATCAACCGCACAACCAGCGCCGATTCCAGAAATTCCTGCGCAACATCCACGGTAGGGTGCGTCCCGGACGCATACTGGAATCATCGGATGTTATTGAAACGCCCCAACTCAGCCAGCCAAGAATCGTATTCGCCCGCAAAGATTTCTTTGACGAAACCGCAAGGCTTCGCGATCTTCACCCATATCCACAACTCCGTCTCGCCAAGGATCCGTCCATGAACACACAACAAATCATCCTTCGAGTCATGCACCCACAATCAATAGCCCCCGGAGAACGCTACCTGTGCCCACTGCGACCTGCGAATCGAAGTGCGCTTTGAAGAACCCCGCTGCACAACCTGCGAATACTTGCTCGTCGGCCTGCCAAGCCACATCTGCCCGGAATGCGGAAACCCGATTGTGATCCTGACCCCGTGATGACGTAGTAGAACGGCAGGCGGTCGCGTGCAACAATCGCACGACCCCCGACATACCACCAGAAATAACCGAGGAATCCCAACATGGATGCTCAAAAGCGACTCCTGAAAATCATACTCTGGGTGGTGGTGGCTGCCGGACTATGCGGGATCTCAATTGTCGGTTTTGTTGGTGGCAACTTGGCCGACCGAGTGATCACCACGGGGATAGCAACCGCGGCTGCTTGCGCTCTTCTGATCCTTGCATCGGTGCTGACCGAACACCGTCACACAACAGTCGCTGGTCTACTGCTGATGTCGACGGTGGTGATTGAGTTTCTCCTAGCCACCGTTGTCGTTTGGGACTTGCCCGATTTTCTTAGCAATTATCGCAGTTGGCGCGTAGAGAATGCGATCGAGAGTACGCTATTCCTGTTTCCTGTTTCCATCCTGCTGATCGCAGGTGCGCTGGCGGCTCGTCACACTTGTATCGGTCAAAGAGCGTGCTGGTGGGCCATCGCGCTCATTGTGACTGCATTCCTGCTTATTGAATCTTCTGAATGGGCGTGGCCAGATCAATGGGGGACGGGGACATACGAATATGCTGGTCAGACCATGTTTTTGCACCTTGGACTTGCAATCATTTGCTATGCGGGCGGGAGCAGAACAGCGCCGAAACGATGGCGTTACATCGGCGTGGTTGCTGCGGTGGCGGCGTGGTGCCTTGAAACAGCATCCGTGTGGCCGTGGGCTTGGGATGGTAAGATACGAGCGGCGTATTTTGGATTATGCGCAATTGCTGTCATTATTGCCCACGCCAATCTGTGTACTTTCGCAACCCTCAAGCGAAAGCAAGCATGGGCACTTTGGGTCAGTGTAGGAACTGCCGCTTTGGCATCTCTTCTTGTCGCCTTGACTAGAGCCTCTAACGTCGCATTTCCTTTTATCGAGACGACCGTAAGCGGAATTCGAATCGACATGATCGGCGCTGCGTCGGGAATTGTCGCAGCGTTCAGTTCCCTCGCACTTTGCATTCTATCGATAATGAACAAGAAATCCGTGCTCGAAGCCATCACCGACAGCATCGCGCAAGTCGAACTCGCCTGCCCGCGATGTCGAAACAAACAGCTTCTTAACCCTGGCGAATCGACCTGTGCGCAGTGCGAATTGAAGATCGAAGTGCAATTTGAGGAGCCCCGTTGCACGGCGTGCGCGTATCTGCTCGTTGGCTTAACGGGCGACGTTTGCCCGGAATGCGGAAATGCGATTGTCGACCAAGGCGCGCTTGGGACCGCGCGGACATAAACGTGCTGCGCATCGTGCTTATTTTGAAAGCAGCGCGACGACGGCACTGTCGTCTTGAACGAGCATCACTCCGACGAGCTTGCCGTCTTTGCGGGCGATCACTGGCGCTCCGTGCCATGCACCGTCGAGGCCCAACGCGGAGTCAACGAGCCATGTTTGCCCTGATGCGGACAAGCGTGCGGTGGCCAACGGGAGCGGTTTGGATGCTGGATCGGCGAACACCAAGCAGTCTTCCGGAACCTCGGCTGCGCGCTGTCGCGATGTCGGCCAAACGTTTGCGCTGACGCGACCGGTCAACATCGCCAAGCCGTCATCCAAGATTTGATGCTCACCCGTCAGCGCAATCGACTGACCCGCGACCTCCAACAGCACAGCTCCCTCGCGGGCGTCTTCGTCGGGTGCAAACAGGTCTGCCGGTCCGAGAAGGCCGTGTTCCGTTTGCAGAACCCAGCCTTGCCGCGAGCGATCCGACTTGATCCATCGCCCTTCTTTCCAGCCGATGACAGCCCGCATCGGGGTTGGCATCATCGCGCCCGCAGGCAACAGCGAACTACCGATCGGAATCGCCGGCTCCCATGCAAGCCAGGTGTCCTGGGCATTGTCGGCTAAAGAAAACCGATGTCCGTTGCGAACCACCTCGCCCGCCTGCGGTGGGGTGGCCATGCCGACACCGCCCGCCAGCAACGATTCCAACGACTCGGTTTGAATGGTCATCCCGCGAATGCCAAAACTCGCATCGATACCGCCCGCGTTCCAAAAGCGCGTCTCCGGACGAATCAACCGGACGAACGCCTTTTGTATACGAACGCGCGCCTCAACACCCGAGCCATCACTCGTCAAACCCACTGAAAGAATCGTGCCCACCCGCACCTGTCGATAGAGCACCGGCGCTCCAGCGCGCAAACTGCCACGTCGAGACGTCATCAATGCGATTTCGAGATCACCCGATTTGATCGACGCGATGAACGGAGGATCGCTCAAACCCACAAAGCGATCGCGCGGCGGGCCATCACCGGGTACGACGGCCAGGTATCGCGGTCCGACGAGCGTTTCCAATCCTGCGATACCCGTCACATTAAGCTGCGGACGAACCACCCAAAAGCGGGTCCCCGCCCGAGCCAAGCCGGCTGCGTTGCTGTGCAGCGCGGCGACAATTTCGATGCCTTCCAGATCCTTGCTGAGCACGATCGATCGAATCGAACCCACCGCGATCCCGCGATAGCGAACGTCATCACCCGCGCGCAGATCGTGCCCTTCGTCAAGTTGAATCGTGATCATCGTACCGCGCAACAACCACGCACGGTAACCAATCCAACCGATCAACAATGCCGCAAGAAGCGGAACCAGCCACACCCACGACAACCGGCGGTCGGGTCGCAGAACGGCCTCTGGAAGATCAGTTTCATGATGGTCGGAATTCATGCGTTGATACGATTCCTACCTCGTCATTGCGAATTGGCGTCCGCATCGGACCATAACCCATGTGCGTCAAAACTAGCGGACGCCAGCAAACTCAGGATCACACACGCAGTAAACGCCAGCGCAGCAGGGCCAGCCGACACGTCCACCATGTCGCCGAGTTTCAACACCGCAACCAAAATGGCGACAAGAAGCACATCAAGCATCCCCCACCGCCCGGTGAATTCGACAATCTGGTAGGTCAGTGCGCGGTGTTCCTTTCGCATCAACAAACCACCAGCCGACAACACAAGCAGCGACAGCAGTTTACCCAGCGGCAACACCACCGAACAGAGCAAAACGACAACGCCAACCAAAATGTGCCCGGATGAAAGCAACGTCGCGGTGCCTTCGAGAATGCTTGCGTCGTTGTGGTGACCGAATTGCTCAACGCGAATCATCGGAAGTGAAATCGCCACCGGATACAAGAGCAACCCCGCAAACGCAAGGGCAGCCGTTCGACTGTTGCACCGAAGCGAACTCGACCTCTTGTGCAATCCAGTTTGGCAGCGGCTACAATGTGCGCGCATGTTCGCGGGGACCGCTCCAATGCGATGCACCAATCCGCAGCACGGACAAGCCGCCAAATGCCGTTGCTGTGTTTTAGAGTTGTCAGCCATCGCCATGCAACATTCAACAATGCGCAGGGTGTTTCAGATCAATGCCAAGCAGTTTCTTGATACGCTTGTTGCAAACCCGTTTGCCAATCGCTACACCGTCGCCCGCAGTCCACGTTACTGCAGGCAGGCTCAATTGCGAAAGGATCGTATCGTAAAATTCGCGGCGGGTCACCGGATAATCGTCGGTCAGATTCAAGACACCGTGGTGATCCACGTTCAACAAACCCACCATCGCGGCGCAAATGTCTTCGATATGAATCATGTTAACGTAAGCGTTGCCATCCGACCGCTCGGTGTTCGCAGCCCGCCCCACGAAATGTTTCAACTCTCGACCGGGACCGTAAATTCCGCCCAATCGAACCACCGAAACACGCGCCTTCGCAACCGCCCCAGTAGAACGCTCCATAAGAATGCGTTCGGCTTCAAGGAGCAATCTGCCATTCTCAGAGACGGGGTCTGTGTCGCTTTCTTCATCAACCCACCGTCCATCGTCCTGCGCGTAAACCCCGGTGGACGATGTGTAGATCACGCGGGACACGTCCCCTGATTCGATCGCTGCGGCAACGCTCTTCGCCCCGGGAACGTAAACATCCTCGTACGATCGGGATCGTCCCGCGCCCACACACAAATACACAGCATCGTTGCCGCCAACAGCCTCGCAAACCCGTGATCGATCGTTCACGTCCAGCAGCAACGGCTCGATCCCACACGCAGAAATCTCGGCCATCCGATCGGGCGATGTGGTCGTCCCGCACACCTCAACACCGCAGGAGACCAACGC
>JAADIU010000077.1 GCA_013151185.1 Planctomycetota bacterium | reverse complement strand
CCTATCAGTGACGGACTAACGTCGTTTGACGATACTGCTACGATGGCATCGCTAAATTCGCCGACATCGGGATCAATCGTGTCGCTATCAACAGCAATCACCGTTCCGCCAGCCAGCAACTCGATACGATAACCACCGAACGTGGAAAACGAGTACGGTTGATCGGGCAGGAATTTCCCGATCGCTACTGTGAGTGTGTACTCCATGTCGGATAGTAGGTTCGCAGATAGAACCTGGGTGGCAGACACCGATTCTGCCGGACCGCCATCGTTGAACAGGAAAGCGACATTGGCACCGTCGGCACCGATGGGAGTACCATTGCCACCAGCTTGCGGATAGCTCCCCGACGGTGGGTTGAAAATTCCGAGAAACGTGTTGGGTGTTGCGACAAACGACCAGCCGCCAATAACTCCGGGGCCCGCTGATATGACGCTATCGGCTAGTATGGGCACTTCAAAACTAGAATTGGTGATGGCGATCGACGAACCGCCTCCCGGAGGAACGACCGAAATCGCAACAGGCGCAGACGTGCGCGATGCTCCCTCGTCGTCAACCGCAATTGCCGTCAACACATAGTTTCCCACGGGGACATCCAACCAATCGTATGAGTATGGCCCATTGGTATCGGTGTCTAGTGGCGTCGCACCGTTGAAGAAACTTACCTCAGCCACAAAGCCGTTGCTGTCGGTCGCGTCGACAGCAATGGTGATGTTTGCTGGCGCAGTAAACGTAGCCCCGTCGCCGGGAAAAGTGATGGCAACATTTGGAGGTGGATTCCCAGCGGGCAGCAGGGGTGCCAACGAGGCAAACCAGACGTCGACCATCTGTGCTTCACCGGTTGCATTGGGATGCAATCCGTCGGACTGCATCATCGTGGCCAAATTGAAACCGGTGTTCTGGTCGACTTGAACCACCGGTGCGCCCGTCGTGTTCATGTCGGTGACTATGTTCGCAATCACAGCGTTGAGCGGGGCGACTTGAGTGGCGTTCGCAAAGTACGACGTGCCCGGTCCGATGGGGGTCACTTCGGCGAGGAGGACGGTAACATTCGGCTGGACGGAGCGAATGCGATCGATGATGAGTCGCAGGTTGACGTCCGCATTGGCCACGCCAGCCGCTCCATTTTGGCCGATGTCGTTGGTACCCAAGTGTATGAGCACGATGTCGGGCAACGCGGTTGTGGTGGCTGCGAGAATAATGTTGGCGATTTCGTCGGTACGCCATCCCCAGTAGCCCTCGTGATCGCGGTCAAACGTGGTGAAGTAGTTCGGATACACAGCCAAGTCCGGGTCGCCGCTGTTCGTAAAATCGCGAGTACCAACAAAGTCAACATCGAAGCCGGCATTTTGCAAATCGAACCACAGCGCATAGCGATACGAAGCGTGCTGCTGGCCGCCCTGCGTGATGGAATCGCCAAGCGGCATGATTCGCGTTTGTGCCGTTGCGGATGAAACCGAGCCGAAACAGCCAAGGCACACGACGACATGTCTGAAGAAACGATGCAAAGCTCCACCCCCAAAGAATGTGATGCCGACTAAAACGATGAATGATCAACGCTCCCCATCGCCAGCCGCCCCTCCATACCAAGATTCTACACGCGGGATCGACTGAATCCGAATTATACAAGGCTCAACGGTTTTTCAGAGCGCAAATCACCTCAAATGTTGTGCGGTATCTGGATTCGCCCTTTCTTGCCAGCCAGTGCTGAGCGGCGAAGAACGCGGCGCGGCGCAACGCCCGAACCCGCCCCATCGAGAATCAAACTTCGGGCAGGTCATCGACTATTTCGCGGATGGTTTCGACGGCATTCCCCTCGAAGCGATTGTTGACGAAGATGAACAGGGCTTCGTGTCGATCCATGCTTTGTTGGATGAGGGTTTTCATTCCGTCGCGTCCTTCTTGGTAGACCTCGTCGATGCGTTCGTACGGTGCAAATTTCTTGACGGCTTGTGCGTAGGTGCGACCCGGTTTGAGCAGCATCCGTCCAACCGCATGTGGCGCGGTGGCGATGTTCGGGATTGCGAGTTGCTCGATCACCGATGGCATGCGCGTCCAACTGTTGAAGCAGTGGGCGACGTTGTGTTTGCTTAGCGTTTCGACGTACTGCACTCCTTCGGTCAGGAATGTTGCGTTTCGCACTTCGACCGAAAACTTGAACTCGTTAACCGGTAACTTCGACAAGAACCGATCCAACGCTTCAGCGAAAACATTTGGCTCGCACAGTGGGCTTGCGTGGATCGTGCCAAACTCGAACATGAGGACGCCGAGTTTGCTACGGTAGGGTTCGAGCCTTCTGAGAAAGTGATCGGTTATTTTTTGGGCGCTGAGAAAATCCGGGTTCGGTTTTCCCGCTCGCGTTCCATAGCGAGCGTGTTTCGGAAAATGCGGAACGGTGATGTCTTCGGGGACTTTCAAGCTGAACCGGAACCCCTCGGGCACCTGCGAGAAGTACCTTTCCAAAAGTTGCTCGGTCGGAAACTGATAGAACGAAAAATCACCGCCCACCGTGGGGAACACGCGCGCATATTCTTCGAGGCAAGTTTGCTCGAACCGTTTCTTGGAAAGCTTTCCCCGGGTCACATATCGGACAGGATCGTAAACATTGCCGATCCATCCAGGATACTTCCAACTCGACGTACCAATGAAAATGTTGCGCCGCGCCAACGCAGCAAGCCGCTCGGCCAACGGCGCAATCTGAGGCAAAGGCTCAAGCCGCGCACCGGCCCCACCCGCTTCAACCCGCGGCTCATCCCCCCACCCAAATCCAAGTTGCTCATCCGCCACTTTTAACTTCCCGTTTATCTGTGTGCGATGTCGTTCGATTCTCTACATTCTACCGATTGCATCGCTGATTGATTTTCGGATTTTGTTAGGTTATATTATGGTGGGTGTTTCTTTGTTTTGCAAGCGGGTGCTTTTGGAGCGACACCTTGTTTTTGGCCGCATTGCGTGGTTTTTGTAGGGGACGGGGTGATCGATGGATCAGGCGGCGGCATCACATCCGGCAAGTGGCGACGTCATTCAACTACCGATCATTCGTGCGGGTTGGCCCGAGGCGGTTGGGGTGGATGGTGTTTCTACTTCGTTTGATCCGGCTTGCGTGCTGCGAACCAAGCCGACCAGCTTTGCTTTTCGGGTACGGGGTTGTTCGATGGTTGGTGCGAATATTTACGACGGTGACATCGTGATCGGCGAGTTCACACCAGAAGCGAAGCCGGGTGCGATTGTAGTGGCGTTGATTGACGGCGAGTCAGCGTTGAAGCGATTGGTGATACGACATGGGCGGCCTTTCTTGGTTTCGGAAAATCCGAATCAGCCCGATCTTTCGCCGCTGTCTGAGTTGGTGATTCAAGGCGTCGCCCACACAGTGGTGCATCCATTGCGATGAGACACCGCAGAGTTGGCATCAATCGCGCGATCGTTCATTTTGATGCGGACGCATTTTTTGCTTCGGTGGAACAAGCCGCCGATCGTCATTTGCGTGGTCGGCCTGTGGCGGTGGGCGGGTTGCATCGGGGGATCGTCGCGTCGGCGAGTTACGAAGCGCGGCGATTCGGCATCTACACACCGATGCCCATCAGCCGAGCGCGGCGACTGTGTTCCAAGCTGGTGGTTGTGTCGCCCAGGTTCGAGTTGTACGAACAGTTTTCGCGCAACATTTTCGGTATGGCCGAAGCGATGACGCCCGTGATCGAAAAGCAGGGCATCGACGAAGGCTATCTCGATTTAACAGGATCGAAGGCCTGTCTGCGACGTGATCCGGAAGCGTTGACCGAAAAATTTCGCACCGACGTTTCGGACTGGCTGAAGATGACGATTTCGCAGGGGCTTGCACGAAACAAACTTTTGAGCCAGATCGCAAGCAAGCTGAACAAACCCAACCGCATCACGATTGTACCTACAAATGATGCGGGTGAGTTAGCGTTTTTGCATCCGCTTGCGGTGAAGTGGCTGCCAAGTATCGGGCCAGCCAGTGCGCAACTGATGGCCTCGGCTGGACTGACGACAATCGGTCAGGTGTCGCGGATGCCATTGCCGTGGCTGACCGAATTGCTCGGGTCGACGGCGGCTCGATTGCGGGATTTCGCCCGCAACATCGATGACCGTTCGGTGCAGGTGACAAAAGCCGACGCGCTGTCGTACGGGCATCAGGAAACATTCGACGAGGACACGACGGACCGAACGGTGATCGAATCGGTGCTGCGGTCGCTGGTGGATAAAGCGATGGCTCGCGTTCGACACGATGGCAAGCAGATTCGCACGGTGACGGTCAGAATTCGTTACACCGATATGGACGAGCATCAGGGACAGCGCAGTTTGCCCGAACCGACCGACGTTGAAGATTTGGTTTACCCGTTGCTGTCGCAATTGCTCGGGCGACTGTGGGATCGGCGGGTGCGCTTGCGCATGGTGCAGGTGAAGTTATCCAACGTGTACAGCGGTTACCGCCAGTTTGATTTGTTTGGCGTCGGACAGAAACAGCGAACGCTTGCGGTGTTGCGAGAGACGG
>JAADIU010000081.1 GCA_013151185.1 Planctomycetota bacterium | reverse complement strand
ACAAACACTTGGCAGGACGCCCGTCTTGCGCAGCGGGAGTTGGCCTTGCCCGTCGGATTCGACGACGGGCAGCGGACCGGCTGCATACGTCTTGAGTACATCGACGAGCGGCATCACCGTTGTACCTGCGATGCGTGCCCCGCCTTCGGTTGCATTGATCACGGTCGCCGGTGTTTCGGCGATATCTTTCTCAAACTGCTCCAGGTAAGTGAATAGAAGGTCGTCCGTGTAGATTTCGCGATCGTCATTGCCCATCACCTTCCGCAACACCGGGCGATTGCGGACGATCCGTTCCCACTCTTTGGTTTCCATCGTGTTGAACCGGTTGAGTTCGCTTTGCCAGACGCGGTGCGTTTCGACTCCGGGCACATAGAAGTTGTGGCCCGTATACGCAAGGTCTTGCCCGACAAAAATGATCGGATCGCAGCCCATGTACCGCAGCAGGTAGAACGAAAGATGCGCGACCGTCGCGCCGGCAGGGAGGCCTGCGTGCGATGACAGTTCGTCACCGATCAGCAGCCGCGCAAACTCATTGTCCAACAGCGAAACCGGTCCGGGAAAATCGTCGAGCACATGCCATGTCGCTTTGGGTTCGGCGACGAGGTGGACATCGTCGAGCCCGTCGATGCCCTGAAAGTATTGCCTGCTGATTTCATGGAAGTCGAGGCTCGTTACAAAATCCGGCAGCACGCCAAGCCGACTCATCGGTCGAAGCGCGGTTTGGACGGCGCAGAGAACGGCTCGTCCTTTGGCCTCTTCGAGAAGGTCAATGTTCACGCGCAATGACGGTCCTGCGGATATGACAATTCCGGGAGACCCCGCGTAACGATCGCGCAGGCGTTCGATCGATGGTGTCGATGAGAACATCCCGATGTTGTTGGAGATGTTCTTGCAGGTGATGCGGGAGTTGGAGATCAACGTCATCAACGTCATGCGCGAGTATGCCACGAAGTCCGTGATCATGCCACGGAGTTGTTTGTGGAATTCCGAGTTCACCTGCTGCGAGGGCGGATGCAAAACGAATCGCGTGCCAAGCATCAGCAGGGCTGTGTGAGGACGTAGCCGCTCGTGCAGACGAACCTTGTCCGCAGAATGCAGGACGATGAGTTTCCCATCGCGCAGCGCATCGGTCATGTCATTGGCAGAAAATGCCGCAGCGATCAGCGTGATGTCGGGTTCGGTGACGACGATGATGGCGTCAGAGGTGATCGCCTCGCGAAGCGCTGCAATGTGGTATCCCAACCCGAAGCCGCCAACGACGAAGCAGTATTGATCGTCTTTGACCACTTTGGAAACGAGTTGGGCCGCTTCCTTGCGTGGGTCATACCGACTGTGCAAATATGCGCGGCGCTCTTCATGGCCCAATATCGAAACCGTGAAGTCGCCTGATCGTGTCTCTTCAAGTGGAGGTCGCGCCGCATCCGCCACCGAATCGATTAGCACCGCAAGCTGCGGGTCGAAGCGCCAAAGTTGCTCCATGTTGCGCAGATACACGTTGCGCAGATAGATACCGTCACCGTCGGTTGGTGCGGTGCTTTCTGTGAGTTGTGGACCACCGGTGGGGGAGATCATTGTATTCTTCGCAGGCCTGTCACGTCGTCACGCATTCGTTTGGTAAGGTACGGTAACATGGGGATAGCGTCGAGCTTGAATTGCTTTGACACGGGTGGGGGGCGGTCTATACTTCCACCTTGGCTGTCCGCACTGCGCGGTGTGGTGACAGCCAAAATGCAACCGTACCCTGTCAAAACGGAACCCAGCGTGAAATTTCCTCGGATGCTGTCCGTGTACCATCAGATGACCTCTGTGTTTGCCTGCGCGCTGTTTGTGGCTTCGGCTTCTGGTCAAACGTTGGTGCCATTGGGCGACGAAGTCAGCGACCCCCTGGTGCCGGCAGGCGTGAGTCATGCGGATGTCGAAATGTTTGGCGAGATGGTGTACCTGTGGCGCGATCCGCAGGGCGCCAACGTCGTGCATTTTGTCGGCGATTTTGAATTGCAGTTGGGTGCCCGTCGCCTGAATGCGCGACAGGCTGTCATCTGGATCACACCGCAGAAACACAAAAACGCAGCTTTCACACGGCTCGAAATCGTCCTCTGGCGAGATGCCCGAGTTCGCGACGCAGCTGGCACCGTCATGCATGGGCCAGCGTTGTTTGTCACTCTGAATGCTGCCGGCAAGATCCGAACAGCCGCCGATTTGCGAAGCCATGAGCCTTCTTCCGACACGGCCATCTATGAGCGGGCAAAACGAATTCGAGAAGCCCTTGCAGGACGGCGGACGGGTGTCGCACCGATGGGTTCGCCCATGAGCGTGATCGATCTGGGGCGCAGGGCAGATGCTGAAGAACTTGAGGTGCGCCCACCCGTGTCGTTTCAGGGGCGCGATTTGGTCGCTTCACAGACCGACGACGGAAGATCCATCGTCACGGTCATTGGCGATGTCATCGTTTTCAGGGGGGCTGCATCACCCGATGGCGATCCTCTTGAGTTGCGGGCAGATGCGGCGGTTGTTTATCTCGCGGATCGCGCAGCCGAGACGAAGTCTGAATCTGCAACCGACGATCGCCCCGGGCGCGTGCAGCGCGGTAAGGGTGTGGGCGGTGAGGATGGGGGCGATGGTGCTTCTTCCGGAAGCGGGATGTTGGGCGGAATCGGTGATGCCGGTGTGTTTGAAGGCGGTGCGGTCGAGAGTGTTTATCTCGAAGGCGACATCGTTCTTTCCAATGGCGAGCAGATGATTCGCGCCTCGCGGTTGTATTACGATTTCACCAACGATCGGGCGCTCGTGCTCGACGCGGTGATGCGCATGTTGGATCCGGTGCGATCGCTGCCGATCTATGTGCGTGCGGATTCGATCCGTCAGTTGTCCGCTCGAGAATTCTTGGCTTCCGATGCGAAGTTCACGACAAGCGAGTTCTACACGCCGCACTACCACATCGGGGCGGAAGAACTGAAGATCGTCGACAAGACGCCATCGATATCATTGGCACCGCGTCAACGGGGCGTCATGACGGGGACGTACGAGGCCCGAAAGCCTACGCTTAACATCAGCAACGTTCCGATCATGTTTTGGCCGTATGCCCGCGGAAACATCAGCGACACCGAAACGAGTTTGAAAAACGTCCGCACAGGGTTTAGCAACGACTTCGGTATGGAATTTCAAACGCGCTGGGAACTGTTCAACGTGCTCGGGTTGGAACGCCCGGACGGATTCGACGGAACGTTTCGGCTGGACTACTTCTCGAAGCGTGGGCCTGGTGTGGGTGCCAACCTGGACTACGAGACGGACAAAACGTTCGGTCTGTTTCGTGGCTATGGCATCCGCGACGGTGGCAGAGACAACCTGGGTGGCAGATTTCGCAATGAGGAGCCCGACTCGACGAACCGGGGACGGCTAACTTGGCGCCACCGAGAGTATCTGGACGACGATTGGCAGTTGACCCTTGAGGCGTCGTACATCTCGGATCGAAATTTCCTTGAGGAATTCTACGAGCAGGAATTCGACAAGGGCAAGGAGCAGGAGACGCTTCTCTTCCTCAAGAAACAGCGGGACAACTGGGCGTTTACCGCGCAGCTTCAGTACCGAATTCTCGATTTTTTGACTCAGACCGAGCGGCTACCCGACCTCAGCTTTCGGTTGATCGGTGAATCGATCGGAGATCGTGCGACTTTGTTCAGCGAGAACAGGCTGGGTGTCGTTCGATTCAGACCGGCGTACCAGGAACGGTTTCTTCGTCGTCTCGTTCGCTCGTCCATCACCCATGGCCGACTCGGTTTTCGTCGGCTTCACGATTCAGGCGCCGTCATGCGAGCCGACTCTCGGCAGGAAATCGAAGTACCATTTTCGCTCGGCGACGTGCGCCTCGTCCCTTTCGCATCCATACGGGGTTCGGCATGGGACGACTCACCCGAAAAAGGCGGTGTGCAGCGGGCGATGGGTACCTATGGTATTCGGGCGAGCCACTACTTGTGGAAGGCGTATCCCGATGCCCGTTCACATTTGTTTGATATAAATGGCGTCCGCCACATTATCAAAACAGATTTGGTGGCGTGGGCTGCTGACAGCAATCAAAACCAAGCCGACCTATACCCGTTCGACGAAGTCGTGGAGGGTATTGGTGACACGGATGGCGTTACATTTGGCGTTCGACAGCGGTTTCAGACCAAACGGGGCGCACCGGGCCGGCAGCGAACCGTCGACTTTCTCACGTTCGATGTCGAAGTTGGGATCTTCAACGACGCCCCCCGCCGCAACCAGGTCCTGGGAAACAAGTTTACCAAT
Source organism: Planctomycetota bacterium (assembly GCA_013151185.1). Lineage (GTDB taxonomy): Bacteria > Planctomycetota > Phycisphaerae > UBA1845 > UBA1845 > UBA1845. The sequence goes on along the minus strand of JAADIU010000081.1, from coordinate 237 downwards.
GGGTTTGCTTCCTACTCCCGTCCCGAAAACAGCATCGCTCAAAACTACGTCAACACATCGCTGCTCTACCGGATCAACGACTCGACCACGCTGGCGTCGGAAATGAATTTCGACCTCAATGATGGTGAGGTAGACGTTCTTAACTTGACCTACACGGTCGAGCGATCACCGCGGCTCAGTTATCTGGTGGGCTACCGGTACATCGGTGAGATCGACTCGAACCTCCTCGGTCTGGGT
>JAADIU010000247.1 GCA_013151185.1 Planctomycetota bacterium | reverse complement strand
AAGTTGGAGCGGATGCTCTTTCCGGTTTTTGGCAATATCGAGAAGAACTACCACAATCGCTGGGTGGAGTACGAAACGGACGGCGATGGCAAACCCAAGTTGGATTCGCGGGGAAAGAAGATCAAGAAAACGGATCGTCGTGGGAAAGTGGTCCTGACAAAGCGGCGCTTGGCTTCGGATCGACTATGCTCAGAGAAGGCTGGACGGATGTTGAATCGCTTGGTGAAAGAAACTGAGTTCGAGTTGATGAACGGCTGGCATTGTCTGCGGCACAGTTTCATCTCGATCTGCGTGTCGAAGGGTTTAACATGGGAGCAGATCGCGGAATGGGTGGGGCACGTGTCGCCGAAGACGACTCGGCTGTACACGCATTTCAACTTGGAGGACAGCAAGAAGCGCATCGAGTCGCTTGATATTCGGTTCTGAAGCCTTTATTCCATGTTCCTCCGTGTTGGATTGTCGAGTCGCCGGAACCCCGGCTCTAAAACTGACTCAGATTGTTGCTGGAAATAACATCTTAGCATTTCAAATTGATTATCCGCCGATTGGAGGAGGCGTACAATCTCCATCTTTCCGGCGCAGGAATCCGAACAATCGCATTCGATAGGAACCTTCAACTTGCCAACGGTCATGGATATGGTATAATTGCCATAGAGCCATGAAAGTGAAACCGACACAACTTTATGAGGCCCGAGCGAAGGTCGCCAAAGCGTTGGCCCACCCGACTCGATTGCTTTTGCTTGACGCTCTCCAGGAAAAGGAGATGTGCGTTTGCGACCTGACCGAACTCGTCGGTGCTGACCAATCGACGGTTTCAAAGCATCTCGCGGTACTAAAGGACGCCGGGCTTATCGCTGGGCGAAAGGAACGCTCGATGAGTTTTTACCGGGTGACGTGTAACTGCCTCGACGGTTTCTTTGGCTGCATCGAGAGCGTGCTCAAGGAGAACCTCAAAGCCCAGCGTGCGGCAATGGGCGTCTGAACGGTTTTTTTGAGGTGCATTATGGCGAAATGGCCATATGGCAATCAGTGCGAGTGAGTCATGAAACAGTTGAAAATACTCAGTGCGTTCGTCGCGGTCTTCCTGATTGCGTATCTCCTCCCCCTCTCAAATCCGAAGGTCGCCGGTGGAACATTAATGGGATTTGTTCAGCGAATGGCGGATTCCAAAGGTTGGAATCGAGGCATGGATATTTCGATATTTTGCGAAAGTGTGCCGGCGGGCTGACAGTGTTGGTCGGCCTTCTCTTACTCATGTCATGAATAGAAGGAATTCACAAATGGAACGTCAATGCGTCGGGAAGCTCTCATTCTTGGACCGTTATCTAACGCTTTGGATTTTCCTGGCGATGGCAGTGGGCGTTTCGGCTGGCTATTTCCTTCCCGGCGTGGAAGGCTTCATCAATCGGTTTCAAGTCGGGACGACCAACATTCCGATTGCGTTCGGCCTCATCTTGATGATGTACCCACCGCTTGCAAAGGTGAAATACGAAGAACTCGGCGACGTGTTCCGTAATTTTCGCGTGCTTGGCCTCTCTCTGGTCCAGAATTGGGTCATCGGCCCGGTGCTGATGTTCGCTCTCGCAGTGTTGTTCCTCCGAGGTTACCCCGAATATATGGTCGGGCTCATTATGATTGGGCTCGCTCGCTGTATCGCCATGGTCATCGTCTGGAACGAGCTTGCCGAAGGTGACGCGGAGTACGCCGCTGGGCTTGTGGCCCTCAATTCGGTTTTTCAAGTGCTCTTCTTTTCTGTCTATGCGTGGTTCTTCATCACGGTGTTGCCGCCGCTTTTTGGGCTGGCGGGTGCCGTAGTCGAGGTGACTATCGGCCAGATTGCAATGAGCGTCTTCATTTACTTGGGCATCCCATTTCTTGCGGGCATGGCCACGCGACTGGTAATGCTCAAGGCCAAGGGGCGTGAGTGGTACGAGACCAAATTCATCCCGAGGATTTCGCCGATTACGCTGGTCGCACTGCTGTTCACCATCGTGGTGATGTTCTCGCTCAAGGGGGAGCACATCGTTGCGTTGCCGCTTGATGTCGTTCGCATCGCGATACCCCTCTGCGTCTATTTCGTTGTCATGTTCTTGGTTTCGTTTTGGATGGGTAAAAAACTCGGTGCTGATTATTCAAAGACGACCACGATTGCATTTACCGCAGCCAGCAACAACTTCGAGCTTGCGATTGCGGTAGCCGTCGCGGTGTTTGGAATTGGCTCGGGCGTTGCGTTTGCGGCGGTCATCGGACCACTCGTTGAAGTTCCAGTGATGATTGGCCTGGTCAACGTGGCGTTCTGGTTTCGGCGTAAATATTTCGCGGTCCAGCAGGCGGGAAATCAGCCAGCAGCCGCAATCCAACAAACAACCTTTGATGGAGGCTGAACAATGGTAAGCACTGGACACAAGGATTGTTACGGAAAGATGTTCCCTGACGCATCGGACCACCGAACGGACCAGCACGTCTCTGGGAAGGCGTTTTGGTTAGAACGCGAGACTGCCGGCGGCATGTCCTTCGGCCCGCGCCACGTCGGTGTTGACGCGGAGGGTTGGGACGAATGTCGCTCGTGCTCGGATTTCGATGACTGCTACAAGCTTGGCGTGGGTCTGGTTGTGCTGGGGACCGCCATTGGAGTGAGGTAGTTTGAGGCACGGGCGACGAGGCTTCTCGCAGGTAACCGATTTGGTCTCGCTCAAGAAAGCTGCTCGCAAAGCGGTGCGTGAACACGAACGAGAGTATTGGATACGTTATTGGGAAAAAGATTGGGAACTCTATGGCGATTCATCGTGTGGGTCGGACTAGGCCGTCTCGCAGATTGCGGAGGGAAACGTTGTGGCAAGGAAAGAAGTGTTGATTCTCTGCACCGGCAATTCGTGCCGGTCGCAGATGGCGGAAGGAATTTGGCGGAAGCTGGGTGCCGACAAATGGGAAGCGTACTCCGCAGGTTCAGAGCCGGCTGGCTACGTGCATCCATTGGGCGTCAAGGCTATGGAGGAAATCGGAATCGAAATTGCAGCGAACCGCAGCAAACACGTGGACGAATTCGTAGACCATGACTTTGACTTGGTAGTGACGGTTTGTGACGGAGCGAAGGAATCGTGCCCCGTTTTACCCGGTGCCGCACAAACGGTTCATTGGCCATTTAACGACCCTGCTTCGGCAACCGGTCCGGACTCAGAGAAGTTGCCTGTCTTTCAGCGGGTCCGAGACCAAATCCAGGCTCGTATCGAGGAATTCTTAAGTGGGCACTCTTGAAAGATGTTGCCGCCCAGCAATGGGATGGGTTGAATAAGAAAAACCTCTATCCTTGAGACGGGCGATTTGCTCGTCAAACCGTGATGAATGAAAGCCGATTGCCGTCGGGGCCAACGACGCGTTGCATGATTTCTCACATTGAACCTGACAAGGGCCACGCGAGCGGGCTCGGAGAGAACAGAGCAACCGAATCAACCGCCGGTGCGTTCCGCCCGATTCGTGATCCCACCAGCGATCCGGGACCAACGCAGTTTCAACTTGGTCTCATGGCTGTCCTGTGATGATACCGGGCAACCCAGCCTGGAGGTGTCTGGATGTGCCCAGAATTTGGCTTGGTCCCGAAGTCTCACGATTCCGCCCTCTCCACAATCGCTTCCCAGAATGCCCGTCCGAAACACGAATCGGGCAGCGGCGAACGGTTGCTTAACCGCCGCTCATTTTCGCGGGGTAGCCATAGTCTCGGAGTATCAGCATTGCCCGCTCGCGATGATCGCCCTGGATTTCGATTGTTCCATCGTTGATCTTGCCACCCGCAGCACAGGAGGATTTCAAGTTCGCCAGTATGGCGTCCAGGTTTGATGCGACAGGGTCGAGCCCCGTGATGATGGTCACGGTCTTGCCCTTTCGGCGTTTCTCTCGACTTACGCGGGCGAGTTGATCCTTGGGCAGCAGGACTTCTCCGGTAACGCCTCGGGGACAGGCACACTGATCCAGCGGCATTTCGCAGACGTGGCAGGTAACCGAGCGTTCCAGCGGTGTTCCATCAAACAATCCTGACATGCAACACATCATATGCGATTCAGGCGGCGGGTTTGACCAGCTGAAGCGAATTTGTGCAGGAATCTGCAACCAAATCGCCGTGGTCGTGGAACACGTGGACCAGTAGGCGACGCAGGGGTATATTCATTTCATGCCCAAGGACAAGCGAGAGACACCGAATTTGATTCTGTTTGAGTTTTGACCACATACCGATTCGACAGGCCGAGAATGCCCTCAACGGTGCTTGGCAAAACTCTCAATGCTCTGCCAAGCCGGAACATCGTGATCCTGATGAACCCTTGCTATAGAGGCTGCACACGCATTTCAATTCGGAGGATAGCACGAAGCGGTTTGAGTCGTTGGATATTCGGTTTTGACCCGGTTCGCTGGGTGTTGAGGTTTTCTAATGGGATTGTATACACGCCAAAAAATCGAGAACTGGGTTAGCGATTTCTGTGGCTCCGACGCCGTGCGGTCGTTGTCCAGTGGCACACGCGAGTACGCGCCGGAA
>JAADIU010000300.1 GCA_013151185.1 Planctomycetota bacterium | reverse complement strand
GCGACAATGGTAAGCGTGCGGTCCTCGACCGATACAATTGGCCGCAAACCGTCTTGGCGCTGCTCGCGATCTATCGGGAACTTGCACCAGACATGGAAGCGAACCACTGATCCGTGCGGGTTGCGTGTTCGCGACAGCGCGTGCGGGAGGCTATGCAATGGGTTTATTCTCAGGTAATGTTTCGTCGCGCAGAGCTACATCAGTTGACGCGAGGAATCGCTTCCCACTACCCGGAACAATGATGATGAGCAATATATTCATCACGAGCAAACGGTCGACCAAACCCACCCCCACCCCCGCAAGGCCAACCCATGCTGTTTAACTCCTGGGAATTCGCGATCTTTTTCGTGGTGGTGTTCGGACTTTACAACGTGCTCGCCCTCCGTGCGCAGAACGTCCTGCTGCTTGTCGCTTCCTATTTCTTCTATGGCTGCTGGGATTGGCGTTTCCTGAGCCTGATCGTCATCTCAACGGTGGTCGACTTCGTGGTGGCAAAACGCATCGAAGAAACCGACGACGATCGGCGCAAGCGCAGATTCCTACTCGTCAGCGTTTGCACAAATCTGGGCATCCTCGGATTTTTCAAATACTTCAACTTCTTCGTAGACTCCGCGGCAGCAGTGCTAACATCGTTTGGCTTGCAGGCGAACTTACCGACGCTGCACATTATTCTGCCAGTCGGGATCAGCTTCTACACGTTTCAAACCATGGCGTACACGATCGACATCTACCGAGGCAAGCTGCGGGCGGTGCGCGATCCGCTGAACTTCGCGGTGTACGTCTGCTTCTTCCCGCAGTTGGTCGCCGGTCCAATTGAACGCCCCGAAAATCTCCCGCAAACAAGCGTCGGATAAACATGAAGCAGCTTTCCTCGGGAGCCCTTCTGATCCTCATTGGTTTAGTGCGCAAGGTAGCAATCGCAGATGTGCTTGCGGGCGAAGTGGACAAGGTGTTCGTCGCGCCAGGTGACTGCACCAGCGTCGAGTTGATGCGCGCCATTTTCTTCTTCGCCCTGCAAATATACGGGGACTTCGCGGGCTACTCGGACATCGCCCGAGGCACAAGCCGAATGCTCGGCATCGAATTGATGGAGAACTTCAACCACCCATACTTCGCCACGAACATCACCACGTTTTGGCGGAGGTGGCACATCTCACTTTCGTCGTGGCTGCGGGACTACCTCTACATTCCGCTCGGAGGGAACCGTGGACCGACATGGTTCGTCTACCGAAACCTGTTCCTGACCATGCTTCTGGGCGGGCTGTGGCATGGGGCGGGTTGGAACTTTGTCATCTGGGGCGGATTACACGGGGTCGGATTGGCGATCCACAAACTCTGGGTCGCAAAACGCACCGTGCCCAATCGACCAAACCTCGGCAGCATCACCGCCATTGGCAAAGCCCTGCTTAGCTGGATGTTGACGATGGCGTTGGTGGGTTTCGCGTGGATATTTTTCCGGGCATCCGACTTTGGCAGTGCCTGCGAAATCCTCTCGGGCATTGTTATGTTTCGCGGCGGACTGCAACTCAAATTGCTTTTGATGCCCGTGGGCATGACGCTGCTGCTTTTGTTTATCGACATTCCGCAGTATGTAAGCCGCGACCATACGGTTATGCTGCGGTGGCCTTGGGTTGTGCGCGGGTTGGTGTACGTCGGTTTTGTGTTCGCCTTGCTGATCCTGGGAGTGGAAACGAATGTCTCGTTCATCTATTTTCAGTTTTGACACGCTTCATCTGGGCGGAGACAAACCGCGCGGGTTGCTGTTCGCGCTGACGATCCTGCTCCTCTTTGAATTCGCCGTGGCCCGTCAAGACTGGCTTTGGACCGTCGTACCGCGCTCGGAAACCGGGGTCGCCTTTGCGATGGAGAAGGACGTCATCGACAAGGCCGCGGACCCACGAATTATATTCATGGGCTCAAGCCGCGTGCGCGACGCGATCGCACCGCGACAATTGGAAAGTGAACTGGGGTTGCCGACCGGGTCCGTTTTGAATTTAGCCTTAACCGGCGGAACGTCGCTCGATGCGCTGAGACAATACCGACGGCACCGAGAAAAATTCTCGCAGGCGCGGCTTGTGGTGCTGAGCATTGAGACGTGGCAATTCGCCGAGGGCCTTCCACCGTCGTCGCGCGATCGGTGCTTTGGTAGTTTGAGCGATCGGCTAAAATGGTTCAAAGGCAGTGAAAGGCTTTCGCTGTTGGTTGGATTCGTATGGCGAACATTCGACGCCCGCGTACAAATCAAAGGCGTCTTGCTCGCTCCGCTGTTGGGCAAGACGGGTGATCTTCCAATCGCCGACGATGGCCGCGTCGTTTGGCGAAAAAAAGAGATGGATGAAGGCCCAGAGCAAATTACATTCGCACACCGGTTGCGCGGGCAGTTCGGCGGGTTCAAACTGGGGCACAGACAAGTCGCGGCACTAGAGGAATGTATCAGTCTCATCCGAAAAGATGGGCCCGAGGTTATGGTATTCCACCCTCCGCTGCGTGACGCGTACATAGCCGCTTGGAAGGCGGAGTATCCAGAAGCCTATGCCACCGTGCATCAGGCCATAGACGCGATGGACAACGTATCGCTACGGTACTTCGAGAAAGCAAGCGAAGTGGGAATTCCCGACAAGTATTTCTACGACTACTGCCACCTGACACGATTCGGAACAAAAATCATGACCGCGCGGATGGCCGAGATCATCCGAGAGGAGTATGGAAGCAGGCTCAACGAATGGGCAAAGACCGGCTCCTGAACATACGCTGGTAAGGTCCGCTGTGCGGACCGTCACGGAGGCGATGTTCGATACGAAGAACGGTCCGCATAGCGGACCCTACATCATTGAATAATGCCCCGCACAATCACACGACAATCGAGACCCAACCTGAGTGATCATGTCTGATACGCACCAAGACGCCAACCCTACCGACGCTACGCTCTTCGACAAGTTTCGCAAACTTGGCCGACACGGTGTTGTGTACGGTCTTGGCTCTTCGATCAGGCAACTCGCCGCGTTTCTTCTCATCCCGCTTTATACAAACGCACTGAGTCCCGCAGAGTATGGCGTCGTGGGACTCGTCACGCTGGTCGGGCTGGTCGCGGGCGTCGTGTTTGAATTCGGCCTGCGAACGAGTCTGTTTCGGTCGATGTCCGATCACAAAGACGAGGCAACCAAGAACGCCGTGTTTTCAACGGCACTGTTGCTCACGGCGTTCGGTGGGCTACTGCTAACCGGTGCGAGTTTTCTCTTGGCGCCGAAGATATCGATGGCCATCTTCGACCACACCGACCATAGCCGACTGTTGATCTATGTGTGTGCTACGACCGCGATGGACCTTCTATCGCGGATGGCGCTGGCGATGCTTCGGGCGCAAGAACGATCGGCGTGGTTCACCGTTCTTCAAGTGGCCACGCTGCTCGCACGCATTGGGGCAATCGTATATTTCGTGGTATATCGCTCGATGGGTGTCGAGGGTGTGTTTCTCGGGCAAATCATCGCGATGGGTGCATCGACGTTGCTCGTACTGTTTGCCGTCCGCCGATCGATCGCTTTCAACTTCGTCGCGCGCGACGCGGTGGCGATGCTTCGGTTCGGCGCTCCGCTGGTGATGGCCGGCTTGTTCACCGTCGTTCTCGAATTCGTCGACCAATTGTTCCTCGAAGCGTACGGCAATCTGAGCGACGTCGGAATCTACACCCTCGCCTATCAGATTGGCCGCATTCTGTCGTTCGGTCTTCATACGCCCGTTCGGCTGACATGGACACCGCTCTTTTTCGCGGTCAAAGACGACGACAACCTCAAGCCGTTTTGTGCCAAAGCGCTGACCTATGTATATGCGGTGGGCGGAATGCTGTTCCTAGCCGTCGCGCTGCTCTCGAAGGAACTACTGGTCCTCATGTCAGAAGCGGAGTACCAAGCCGCCTATCCATTGATACCAATCGTCGCGTTCTCCTACCTTTTGTGGAGCGGACAACCCATCATCGAAGCCGGCGTCCTCATCAGGGGACGAACAGGTTGGTCGGCTTGGTACATGCTGTTCGGTGCCATCGTCAATGTAGCATTGGTTTGGGTGCTAATCCCCGCATACGGAGTATACGGAGCAGCAGCCGCGACACTGGGTTCGTTCGGTGCGACCCACATACTCAGTATGATCATCAACTGGCGGTTGTTCCCCATTGCCTACGAATGGTCGCGCCTCGCTCTCGTATTCCTGGTGCAGGCGGCAGTATTTGGTACGGGAATCTACGCAGCCAGCCCGAATCTCTGGTGGTCGATCACATGCAAGGTGGGCTTGATTCTCTGCTATCCGTTCCTACTGTGGGCTGTCGGGTTCTTCAGACGCGATGAAATCATCGGTATGCGTCGATTGATCGATCAAGCCAAAGGTCGAAAGTCCAACTGAACGTCGAACCCAATCGGCCTGACCGTGTCTCAATCGGTGTGGAACTCGACCAAGAGTCCGCCACCATACTTCCATTGGTTCACCACCCGACCATTCAGCCAGCCGGACGATTTCGATGTCTCGCGCGTTACAAGAAAAAACCGGATCGCGTACTGATCGAGGAACTTCTTGCGCACGTCCCACGACGTATCGGGCGCGAGCAACGTTTCTTGATCGATCCGCCGTTGCGGGAGCGAAGCAACCCCGGGGCTACCGCGATCGGGAGAAAGAATGTGGCAATCATAAATCGTGACCAGGAAGCGGCCACTGCGCCGATCGGTCAGCACCAACGATCCTCCCGGCAAAGCCTCCGTAAGTATCTCCCTGTTCCTTCGAAAGGCACCCAGATTCCGGTCGCTCAGGAAGCTCCCTTTTTGAACGCTCTTCCAATAGTTCGACCATGTGTATGCACCGGTGCGCGCATAAAACTGCGCACCCGCGATCGCCATCGCAATACTCAGCAACCCCCGAAGCCACCACCGGGAAAGCGATGGCTCGATCAGAAGCGCGACGCTACCCGGTAGAATCCCCCACATACACACCGCGAACGAACTACTAAGCCGGCTTAGGATCCACTTCTTGCCGAGCAGTTTTAGCGTCAGCGTGCAAACAGGCGGTACGAACAGAATGACCGAAACCACGGCGAGCGCACCAATCGCAATCAGCGCTTCGCGTCGGCGCGATCCGACCATCGAACAGGTAACACCGATGATGATGAAGGCAATCGCGAGGGCGGGCCTTCGCCCAAAAACGTACTGCGGATCGTACATGTGCGAACCACTGGCCAATTCAATGAACTGTTCGCTGGCTCGCTTCTCGGCTGAACTGGATGCGTCGTCAACGGGTTCCGTTTTTGAAGCAACGGGTTTCGGGCTTGCCAGCTTGGCGATGACAGAGAATGGCGCACCCATCAAGAGCGCCCCCAACGCAGCCGTAACGAGCCAGCGATCGGGCAACTGTTTGAAATGCCGAAACGCAACAACCACCGCCACCACCGGACCGAAGATCAACAGCGCGAACGCCAAATACAACCCATGAACCTGACCCAAAACGAACGCACCTGCGGCAAGGGCGATGATGGACGAACGGGTGACGGATGGGCTGCACGCGCGCACGACCAACCCCAGCATCATCGGCATCATCCAGTTGACGCACAGTTGATTCGGGTAGATCACAAAGGTGATGGTGCTTGCGGTCATCAAGACAAAAACGCAGGTGATCCATGCCGGCCACCTTCGACCGAACACGCTCCAAGCTGCAAAATATGCGCCAGCCGCGGTCAACAGCTTTGCGAAAGCCAGGCTTGCAACCCAGGTGCCAAGGTGGTCGATTCTGCAAATGCGACTGCAAGCGGCCATCAGTGCGTGGATGATGTTGGTATTGTACACCGAGAAAAACGCGGGCACCTCGATGTATGGGTCGCGGTTACTGAACCCGTGGTCGAGCAGAAATCGAATGCGGGCGAGGTGGACCGAAGCGTCGCCACCCGTGCTGGCACCGACGCGGGCACCCGTCCACATGTCGAATGCAACGATCCCCATCTCGATGCACACCGCGCCGATCATCAGTGTGCGAAGGTCCTTCCAATAGCCCCGGAGCGTTGCATAGTAGATCGCCCACAACACGAGAAGAATGCAGGCGATCGACAACACCATCACAGGAAGGTGAATCAAATAGCACAAGATCGAAACGGGAGAGAGAACCGCGAGGGCTGCGACGGACCCCAGCGCAATGACGGCCATCGGCCCCCCTTCAAATATCTCGGGAGCCACCCGCCGAACAATCACCGCACCTGCGAAAAGCAGCGCCATCCAGAAGAAAGCTGTCAAAATCATAATGCGTCCACGCTCGTGTTTGGGCTGTCCTGATTTCCAAACGCGAGAGGATACCAGAATCAGATCAAGGATGCCCAATCGCAATTTCCGGCAATTCGACAGTGCGGAATCGGGTAAGGGAGTCCGACGTTGCTGACACGCCCGCGCGGAGTTCCGTCCCAAAACGCAGAGCCCGTGTCGAAGAACAAAGCCACGTTGACCGCACGCTTGTCGGTCTTCTTCGTTGTCGCGCGTCGGTCATCTCTTGCGAGTGCGGTGCATGTTTCTGCGGGCGAGCGGTACGCGAAATTGACCCAAGGCGATCCGTGACCACAATGGTCGAGGTTACAAATCCCCCTCGCTCACGGAGCACACGCCATGTCCGAACCATACTACCCAGCCGCCATCACAAACCTACCCGAAGCCGACATCCCCTTCCCCGGTGTGCGCGGCTGGATCTCGCAGGCCAAAGACCATCAGGTGTGCTTCTTCGACATCGAACCCATCGGCGACATCGCACCCCACAGCCACGGCGAACAATGGGGCGTCGTCCTCCAAGGCCGCATGAAACTCACCATCAACGGCATCGAAAAAGAATACGGCCCAGGCGATTCCTACCACATCCCAGCCGACACAATCCACTCAGCCAGTTTCCCAACCCAAGTCCGAGTCATGGACTACTTCGCCGACCGGGAACGGTACAAGTTGAAATAGAACCCGACCTGTGCATCCACGCGCCTGAAGGTACAGAAAAACATGAACACAAAAAACCCCCTACTTCTGATCCCTCTGTTGCTACTCCTCTTGGCGGCTGCGTACGCGACTCTAAACATTGTCAAGATTGCCGAGTCGCAACAAGCGATCGCGACATGGAACGAGTGCCGCAGCAAGCTGATTGCCGCTGGCGAGCCGCTCACGCTGGCGGAGATTGAGGCTCGGCGGCCAACAGTTCTACCCGAAAACAATGGGGCGCTCGCAATCGAGGCGCTTGCAGACGAATTGAAATTCCCCAATGTAGATCGGTCGGCATTGATCCCGGTTATTCACAACGCCTCGCGAGGGTTCGATCCGTTCGTCGGAATTCCGCAGGGTGCCATCGAACCGACACGAACGTTTCTCCGGGAACACGAATCCATAACCGATGCCCTCTTGAAGTTGCGAGGTGTCACCAACGGTCGACTCACGATCCTCTCGTATGAATTCTTGGGCGACAATCCGCTGGAATTCAAAATTCGTTCGCTACGACAGTGGCTCGTCGTTGGAAAATTGCAACAATTGTTCGTGTTGTCGCGATTGGTCGATGGGGACATCAATTCTGCCTTTGAGATGGCCTGCGCGCAATTCGGTGTGGCGGCCACGATGCGCAACGCACCGAACTCGAAGATTTGGGGTATTCGGGTTAGTACGATTCGAGGTGCGGTGTCGTCGGTCGAGTGCATGCTGCGGGCTGGCGAACTGAAACACGAGCAACTGGACGAACTTACCAAGTTGATCGACCAACAACTCGAGTCAATTTTCCCCAAAGATGCGATGCGGGCAGAGAGGGCATGCATGCTCGAAATGTTAGAACGCCTGGCATCCAACAAGATCGAACTATCTGATCTGATCGACGACGAATTCCTGTCCACCCTTGGCCCATTTACGCAATCGGATATCCGGGAGGCCCAAACCTCGACTGCGAAAATATGGACCGAGATAATCGAGGTGGCCGAAGATCCTGTCAAATCCATAGCGGTTGCCGAACGCCTGAAAGAAGAAGAGTCTTTGCTCGCCATGGTGGTTGGGATGAACGACAACCTTATGCAATGGTGGATGCAAAGTCCCACCGTCTTCGCCCTTTTCACCGCGAGCAGCTACGCCGAACTTGGGTGTGCAAGAGCCGCACTGGCTGCCGAGCGTTATCGCCTCGACAATCGCAGGCTGCCCAAGTCCTTCGAGGATCTTCTTCCGGATTACCTCGACGCCGCGCCGCTCGATCCCTTCAACGGCAAGCCGTTATCCTTCATCGCGACCGAAGAAGGTATCGCGATATATTCCGTCGGAAGAAACACGACCGACAACGGGGGCGACTTCACAATTACCAAAGGAGAATATACTCTGTCCGACATCGGGTTCCGGCTGGTCGAAGACACAAAACGCGGGATGGTAATCACGCCTGAAGCCCACAACGACGATACGCCTTAACGCATCCGCCCCCAGCGTCTTGCAAGAAAACCAGTGGACCACTGATTCTTTTGCGACCTAGGCAGCACCGGAAAACTCGAAATCGACGATTTGCATTTCGACGGCTCAGCGGCATTGGAGTTCGTTGACAATAGGCCGAAAGCGGCGAAGACCATGAAAACAAAAAACTCTCCGTGGATCAACCGCATACTGCTGCTCTTCGTCATTGTTGCTGGTCCGATCTTATATTTTGTCAAGCAGGCGGGCTCCAGACAACGGGCGGACGAGGCATGGGAAGCGTGTCGCAGCAAGTTGGTTACCGCTGGCGAACCGATTACGTTGGCTGACATTGAGGCTCGGCGGCCAACAGTTCTACCCGAAGACAACGGGGCGCTCGTCATTGAGCGGCTGGCAGAACAATTGCAGCGATTGAGTGCGGAACCACCAGAACAGCTACCGTTCTTCCACGAAGACCTCCTACGAATCGACCCCTTCCTTGGAATCCCGGAAGACGCAATCGAACCCATGCGAGCATTTCTCCGCGAGCATCGCCCCACGACAGATGCCCTTTCAGAATTGCGGGGCGTGACCGATGGCCGCCTCACAATCCTCTCGTACGACTTCACGGGCGACAACCCGCTGGACTTCACGATCCCGTCTATTCTTCCTTGGAGGAATGCAGAGAAACTGAAACGCTTGTCGGCATTGTCACATCTGATCGAAGGCGACATCGATTCCGCCTTCGAGGCCGTTTCCGCGCAATTCGGTGTGGCGAGCACGTTACGCAGTGAACCAAGTTCGGTTATTCGCTTCGTTCGGTTGAGTATTATTCGAGGTGCGTTATCGACCGTCGAATGTTTGCTTCGGACTGATGAATTAAGGCAAGAACAGCTGAATGAACTTACGGCAATGATGAACCGCCAACTCAGGTCCATCTCACCCAAGGACGCAATGCGCGGCGAGAGGGCCTGTATGGTTGGGCTGTTTGAAAGCCTTTCGTCCGGAAAGCTAAAGCTCGCAGATGTGTTTGACAGTGCTTCTGCTTCTCAGATCGGCCCGGTATCTCGGGTCGACTTCCGTGCAGCTCAAGTCGCGTTCGCAAAAATACGGACGATGCAAATAGAAGTGGCTGACGATCCGATATCGAATCCTTGGCGCTTGCTGAGCGCCTTGACACCAGAAAATCTCCGATCTTCAAGTCACTGCGAAAGAGATATCTTGTCAGCAGCCTGATGCCAAGCCTCACCGCCTTCGCCCAAGCCACAGCGCGGAGTTACGCAGAGCTTCGGTGCGCGCTGGCTGCACTTGCCGCCGAGCGCTATCGCCTGGACAATCGCGAACTGCCGCGATCCTTCGCAGACCTCGTGCCGAACTACCTCGAATCCGAACCAATAGATCCGTTCAACGGCAAGCCGCTTTCCTTCATCACCACCGAAGACGGTATCACGATTTACTCCGTAGGCCGCAACAAGACCGACGATGGTGGCGACTTCACAATTCGCAAGGGGAAGTACCATCCGCCCGACATTGGGTTCCGGCTGGTCGAAGACACAAAACGCGGAATGGTGATCACGCCTGAAGCCCACAACGACGATACGCCTTAACGTCCTACGCATCACCCGGAAATTTGAAGTCGACGATTTGCATTTCTACTGAGCGTTGGCCTCGGAATTCGTTGATGATGGGCTCGAAGGCTACTCGGCATTTTCGGTGTTCTTTGAGTTGCTCGGCTAGTTCGCCTGCGCCGAAGGCGATCCCTTTCATGACCTGACCGTTGCTGCCCAGCACGACTTGCAGATGCTCTTGGTTTTTGCCGACGCAGCGCGGTTCCTGAGCCAGTTCCAACCAGTCGGTTGCGAACAGCGGTTTCGCGTGCCCTTCACCAAACGGGCCTAGATTGCGAATGGCTGTCACCGTGCGATCGTCCAAACATTGCAGCGGAACTTCGGCATCGATCTGCAATTTCGGATGATGGGCGACACCGGACAGCGTGTTGTTGGCGTATTCGACGAACGCCGCGGTAAACGCGGGCACGCGCTCGGCTTCGATCCGCAGACCTGCGGCCATCGCGTGTCCGCCGTGGGAAATCAAATGTTGACTGCACGCCTCGAACGCCTCGTTCATCGCCAGATGCGGCACACTGCGAGCCGAGCCCTGCCCTTCGCCTCCCTTGCCGCCAGCACCTCCCTCGCCGTTCTCCAGTGCGATCAAGACGGTTGGCTTGTGGTATCGATTCACAAGGCGCGACGCAACGACCCCGATGATTCCCGGATGCCATTTGTCGGATGCAAGCACGATCCCGCGATGCGTATCGCCATCCATGCCCGCCCGTTCGACCAGTTCGCACGCCTCTTTGACATGGCGTCGCTGTCGGGATTGGCGAGCGCGGTTATGCTCGTCGAGATACATGGCGATTTCTCGTGCGCGGTTTTCGTCGGCACGGGTCAACAGTTCGATCGCCAAGCGCGCATGGCCCATTCTGCCGGCTGCGTTTAGCCTTGGTCCGATTTTGAAGCCCACGTCTGTACCGTCGATCTTGTCGCCCGCAGAAAAACCGGAAACGTCGAGCAGCGCAAGCACGCCCGGCCAGGGCGATTCGGAAAGTCGAGCCAAACCGCACCGGGCGATGATGCGGTTTTCACCAACAAGCGGAACCACATCTGCAATGGTTCCAAGTGCGGCGAGCGATAGTGCGTGTTTGAGAAATTCGCGGTATTCGGGTGACACTTTGCTCGAACCCGTCATCTCCCGTGCAAACGCCCACGCAACTTTGAACGCAACGCCTGCACCGCAAAGATTTCGATTCGGATAGGTGTCGTCCAACCCAGGATGAACCAGGGCAGACGCTGATGGCAACTGCGCTTTGCGTTCGTGATGATCGGTGATGATCATCGACACACCCAGTTCTTCGGCCAGCTTGCACTCTTTGACCGACGTGATACCGCAGTCTACCGAAACGATCATCGACGCACCGTCATCGGCAAGAGATCGAATCGCCTCCATGTTAAGACCGTAGCCCTCTTCAACGCGATGCGGCACATAGAACGAAACGTCAGCCCCCGCGATCTTCAGCGCGTGCCATAGAATCGCCACACCCGTGACGCCATCAACGTCGTAGTCGCCATAGAGAATGATGCGTTTGTTGTCGCGCGCTGCCGCGGCCAGATGTCGGGCTGCATCGACCGCACCGTGAAGCATTTCGGGCGGATGCAAATCCTGTAGGTTCGGGTCGAGAAAAGAACCGGCGGCTTCTGCTGAGCGCACGCTGCGATTGAAAAGAATTTGAGCAACAAGCTGCGGAACGCGCCACTTTTTGGCGGCTTGCCCGCAGCCTTCCCAGGGAGGTTGAACGATCCACGTCTTGGGCAACACGTCCCCTTGCGTCGTCTGCGCCATCACGGCTCACTTTCGTTGTGGGTGTATGCAAAGCGGTTGTAAATGCGTGCATGCCAGTCTAATCAAGCCGCTCGCATGGATCAACGCCGAAGCGAATCTCACAGGGCCAACCCAACACTCGACGAACCGGCAATCGCCCGTCTATAATCCGCCCCTTCTGTTGAACACCACGACTGACATTGGCTTTGGCCATCCTGAAATCAGAAGGAACGCGGATGAATCTATTCGGGTCATCGGGAGTGCTCCCGCAAGAAATCGCCCCACCGTTGCTCGAAGAGCCAGCCGGGATCCTGTCGGTGCTGCTGGCGGTGTTGGCCATTATTTTTGCCATGGACTCCCACCCCAGGTTCGGCAAGATCTTTAAGATCATCCCCG
>JAADIU010000082.1 GCA_013151185.1 Planctomycetota bacterium | reverse complement strand
CGTTGCAGTCGAGCGGTGATGAACCAACGCACGCACCACCTGAGCAAGCATCGACGGTCGTACACAGATCACCGTCATCGCATGGGTCGGTGTTGTTAGCATTGATGCAGCCGGTACCGGGATCACATGAGTCGTTGGTACAGGCGTTGCTGTCATTGCAATCCAGTGGCGAGGAACCAACACACGCGCCGGCTGAACATGCGTCTACGGTTGTACACGCGTCGCCGTCGTCGCACGGATCAGCGTTGGCCGTGTTCACGCATCCGATCCCCGAATCACATGAGTCGTCCGTGCAAACGTTACTGTCGTTGCAGTCGAGCGGTGAAGAACCCACGCACGCCCCGGCTGAACACGCATCGACTGTTGTGCATGCATCGCCATCGTCGCACGGATCCGTGTTGTTCGCGTTGACGCAGCCCATTCCGGGATCGCAGGAATCGTCGGTGCAAGCGTTGCTGTCATCACAATCGAGCGGTGATGAACCAACACACGCCCCGGCTGAACATGTATCGATTGTTGTGCATGCGTCGCTGTCGTCACACGGATCGGTGTTGTTTGTATTGAGGCAACCCAAAATTGCGTCGCAGGTGTCATCCGTACATGGGTTGCCGTCATCGCATTCTACCGGAGACACGCATCCGCAATTGTCGATGGTGAGTTGGCCCTCGTTTGAGAAAGCGATGCAGTTGGCACCAATGACCAGGATACGCAGCGAGTACCCGCCGATGTCTGCGCCCGTTGCAGGGTTGATTGTCAGTGTATTGGTGAATGCTCCCGAAATATTCCCGCCATCGGAAATCGGAGAACCATCCTTGTGCCATTGCACGAAGGTGGAAAATCCGCCGGGTGCTGTGAAGGCTGTGGTAAACGTCGCCAAGTCACCGCTGTTGACGCAAGAGTCTGCCGGATGACTGGTTACTTCTGCGCCGACAATGTCCAACTCGGTCGCGGTGCTGGCTAGAAAGTTCCCGCAGTTATCGAGCACGGTGCAAACATAACCGGGGGCGTTTGCCGTGTCGCTCAGCGAAACATTTGCGATCGCCAGTGCAGAAGTGGTCGCGCCCGAAATGTTTCCGCCGTCAAGCAGCAAGACACCATCCTTACGCCACTCGTAAACCAATCCATCACCGGTTGCTGCGATGGTGATAATCTCAGTTTCACCCGTGCATGCAGAAATCGTCGCGGGCGGCTGGGTGGTGATGGCGACGGGATCAAACACGACCAACGGGACGGTGTCGGTCGACAACGTTCCGCACTCGTTGGTGATCTCGCAGAAGTAATTTCCTTCGTCGGCTGGATCGGTGATGGTGTTGATGGAAAGCGTGCTGGTTGCGGTTCCGCTGATTCCTCCACCATCGTTGAGCATCACGCCATCCTTGAACCACTGATAGCTGATTGGCGGCCCGCCCGTGCCAACGGTCGTGAATTGAATGTTCGTGCCCGGGCAATCGGAGGTCGACTGAGGCTGCGGTGCAACCGAGGCACCAAAGCATCCGTCAATGCCAACGTCGTCGATGAACCAATCGTCAAAACCGGCATTGGGTGAAGTTCCCCTGAAACGCAAGCGGAACTGCGAGTGCAGTGCGTCGGCAGGCATAACGAACAGTTCAGCGTTGAACGGGTCGCCATCGGGCCCGGCACCGGGATGGCTGGCGAGCAGTGTCCAAAGTTGGGCGGTGTTGAGGTATTCAACAGTAAGGTCTTCACCGGCTTCGGGCGAGTTCCCGCTTCCCGTGCGCTGCCACGAATACGAAATGTCGAGGCCCAGCGGGACAGACGTGTCGATGATGGCCGAGCGAATCTGGTCGCTTCCTTGTAGATTCATAGAGTTCGGGGAACTGGGTTCACCGTTTCCACCGGTGTTGCTGACAGCGCCTTCGATCCCCGTCCATTTCGTTGCATCCAGTGTGGTCGAGGGGAAGTCGTCGAAGAACTGAAGGGGTGTTGTGCCTGATTCGAGCGGACTCAGGCATGTGCGCGAGTCGCGGAAGGCGATGATGCCGGGAATCGTTAAGGCGGCGCTGAATGTGTTTGCGCATGTGATGCTCGAGTTCATCGTGTTTCCAGGGCAACCGCAATGCGGGGCACTCCAGTTGTGCGCGAGTTCGTGGGCAGACAAGTCAGTAGCGCAAGCGAAGTTGCCGTTGAAGTCAGACTCGGCGAGGCTGTATCCCAAACCGTTCGCCAGGTTGGCGCAAATTGTCGAGGGCCAGGCGACCCCGATGACGGGAGCCACCAAGCTCTTGCCCGTGAACAGGTGGGCGATGTCGCGCGCAATCCCGGTGTGGTTGTTCTGCCATCGACTCATGAATTGGTCGAGGAGCGTACCAGCACTGTTGCTTCCATAAGTTGGTACGGTGCGAACGATGATCGTCACAATTTGGTGCGTGATGCCCACCTCGGTCTCGTACTGTACGTTCATCGCGTTGATCACCGATGCGATGCGGTTTTGCACGTTCACGACGCTTCCATAATCGTTGAAGTACTCGAGGTCTGCGTCGCAGGCGAGGTCGGTCACGCAAACACCACCACCGCAACCGGCTCCGCGGGCGGCACCTTCGATCTCCTGCCCACTGTCTGCTGCCTTCAAAATGTCGTCGATTGTTCCGCATAGTCCTCCGTGCGGCAATGAGTCTTCAGAGCGATAGACGATATGCTCCTGGCCGGTCGCTCGCCCGACAGTGAACTCAAGAGGTTCAATCCAGAATGTTTCATCACCCGCAAGCGAGATTTTTGCCACCACGCCCTCACCGACGCGCCCACCGGAGACAATACTCCCAGGGATACCCTTGACTGAACCTCGGAACGTCATGACTTCGCCCATCGCACGTTCTTCGAGGCGACCTTCACCGACGTCAACCAGCAGCTTGTAGTCAGGAGAAAACACGCGGTACGGAGTAAGAACGATATCGTGGTCCGTGTCGCCAATCCTCACCGACATCGACACGCTTCGATCGAGAGCCTGGGGAATGTCGAGTTGCTGGATGCTGAACTCGCGCAGATTGAATGCCTCGGCTGCCAAGGGGCGCAGTTCATCGTCGCGCTCTACCGAGATGCTTGCGCCGTTGGCGGATTGCGAAGTGGCTCCGATCAACAGGAGGAAGCCAACGACCCAAGTGCCGGATGTCCTGACCAATCGATGTGAGCTCATTGAATTCATATGTCGTCGTCTCCCAGTTGTAGTCGAGCCAATGCCGGCGACCCAAACGGCCACCGATGGCGCATGGTTCACGGACCTTGTTCGGTCAACATGCCCATCGCCCTGAACAAAGGCTTACGACTTTCAGTTTCTTGATATATCGAATGGCGCACACCCGTGCTCGCCTAGCCACGATTTGCACGCACCCTTTAACCCATTGGCCATTGTATGGGGGGGCAACCGGACGATACAAGCGCAAATGCCGAGATACGGTTTCGTATCCGATGTGTGTCCTGATCGTTTCCAAGTAACTGAGCGAAGTGTGGCTTCGCACCGCTCGGATCAAATGGGTGACATGTTGCTGGCACCACGCGGACATTCAGGGCCCGGTGAGAATTGGAGCGTATGCATCCCAGTCCGCAAGATTCACCGAATCGTCCGTGTCATCCACATTGGCGCAAGCACAATTGGTAATGCTCGCCACGTTGGCCTCGAAGCATTCCGCAAACCGCTGTATGTCGACAAGGTCGAGATCACCGTCCGCATCCATATCTCCAGGTAGGACGCAGAAACACGAATTCAGTTGCAGGCTCACTTCGTCGCTGAACAAGACGCAGTTGGGTCCAAGGGACAGTGCCCGCTGGGAATACGCACCCTCATCGCCGACCGATGCGTTCTGCACGACAAGTGTATCAGTGAACACACCGGAAAAGTCACCACCCTCCGAAAGAGGAATTCCATCCTTGTACCACTGCACAAAAATCGAAAACCCGCCCGCCTCTGCGCTCGCTGTGTATGATACATTGTCGCCTTGCACGGCGCACGCGGGTGAAGGTTGAACGACATAAGAGATGTCGCCAAATTGCAGGAAGGCAGAGGTCGATGTCTCTTCGCCACCGCAGTTGTCGTTGACGACGCAGGTGTATTCGGCAAGGTCGGCTACGTTGGCGTTGACGATGCGCAGCGTCGCCGTGTCAACGTTCTCATACTTTCCCGGTTGCTCCTGGAGACTCAATCCATCCTGCAACCACTGGTAGATCAGGCCGTCACCCGAGGCGCCCACGGAAAGTAGAACGATATTTCCCGTGCATGTCGTTGCGAGCGGTGTCGGTTGTTGCACGATGGCGCCTGGGGCGAAGAGCGAAAGCGAAGCCGAACCACTCTCGGTCGAGATGCAGCCGTCACTGACAATACAGGAGTATATGCCCAAGTTCGTCAAGTCGGCGCTGAGAACAGTGAGTGTGGCCGTCTCAGATCCCACGACGTCAACACCATCTACCAGAGGCACACCGTCAAATAGCCATTGGTACGTCAAGCCACCAAAGGTGGAGGCCACGTGGCTTGTGGACACACCGATAAATTCGCAGGCCCCATCAGAGAGTCGAAAAGCTCGACAGCCTGACAATCATCAGGCGAGCCGTCCGCATTGCAGTCATTGCCTACCAAATCGCATTCGTCGGGGCGGTTGTTGAAGTTGCAATCCTCACTGGTTTCGTTCGCAATGTCGCAATCATCCGGGACACCCGTTGCGTTGCAATCCTCCTCACACTCGTCGGGCACATTGTTGTTGTTGCAGTCGTCGCTGGTTCCCGACGTGACATCGTCGCGATCATCAACTCCGTTGCTGTTGCAGTCGGGTGGGCCAATACGCAAGTAGTACACGTCCTGTTCATTGTTGAAGGTCGCAGCGTACGCCACGTCGGCACCGAAATCATCTGAAACCATGTCGTAGTAATCACCGAGCTTGTTCTGGTTCGGGTATCCAACGCTGTGGTCGAAAGATGGGCTGACGGGAATGTTGATTGCCCAAGTTTGGCCGCCATCCGTTGACGACGTGTAGAACAATTCGGAGCGTGAATCGTCTGCACTCGCACGCGTGTCGTTGAAGATCACATCGATGCGGCCATTGGTGGATACCGACATCGTTCCGAACCACTGATAAGAGTCGGAGGTGAGCGAATCGTCGTTGACGCGCACGGGCGGGTCCCAGTTTGTACCACCGTCGGTGCTTCGCGCGAACATCACGTCCAATGGATCGCTCCCGGGTGGATCGACTGACCCGAGGATGTACACATATCCATGCGTTGGTCCATCGGAGTGATCCACACTGATGTTCATTTGCCCCAGCAAGCCGGCAGGGTTGACGCCTCCGAAGGCGGTGGATCCGCCGATGTTTGCGATCTGACTCACAAACGTGGCGGGAAACGGCGGATCGTTTGCATCGGTTGATTTAAGGACTGCGACATTCCCGAATGCCCGATCCACGATGTACACCGCGCCATCCGGACCAACCGCCACTTGGCCGAAGCGTGGATTCTGCACGACCGGCACGGGTACTGAATAATTCAAACCGCCATCAACCGAGCGTGAGAAAATGTTCGTACCGCAGCAGGCCGCGTTTGAACTCCACGACATATAAATGTTGCCCCGACCGACACCGTTCGTGTGGTCGACGGCCATCCACGCCTTGTCACCGCCAAACGCAGGGATGCGCGGTCCCCAACTGACCCCGCCGTCAAACGATCGAAACATGTCGCATGTGAAGTCGTTCTTGAGGCTGTAATAGTAGAACACGCCTTCCGGGCTGACGTTGAGCACCGGGTCACTGCGAAACGTGCCCGCCTCGATTCTTCCGGGAAAGGTCCACGTCGCACCGCTGTCGTGGCTATAGGCCCAGCCAGCTTGGCGGAAGTTGGAGAGGACGCTGTCGAATTGTCGCCAACCGATCGTGATCTGTCCGGGGACAACCGGATTGACCGCAATGGAGGGTTCGTTGGCCGCATCGCCGAAGAGATTGTGGCCCGATAGAGCCACGTTGACCTGCACGGAAACGAACCCACCCCGCGTGAACGTTTGTGGACCACCGCGTGCCGCGCTGTCTTCCTCTCGAGGTCCCGGAACGTACGCATCATCAGGCGTTTCGGGTTGACGCAAGGATTCATCTGCGAGGGTACTCGATGCCTCCAGGGCAGCGTCTTGCTGAGCGACTACCCGCTGCTGTAGGCCTGTTGTCACAAACACTGCGAAGATCACACAAATATCGCGGGTAGGTCGAAGGGTCATGTCCGGTCTCTCCAGGGAAAACGTTCAAACTCGGTTCTGCCCAAAAATTCTGAAATTGGTGGGTTGCGCCAGTCGTGTGCTTCAACCGGTTGGGACATTATTCAACGAGGTAGGGTCCGCTGTGCGGACCAGTTCCCGGTGTCGAACATTGTCTCTGTGCTGGTCCGCGCAGAGTTTGGGAATTTTTCTTGACGGCTATGCTATAGCGGGTGCATGAAAACTTCTACTTTTTTGCCCGGTATGGATGCAGAACAGATTGAGCCTGTGGTGGCTCCCAAGGCGACGGGTGGCGGGGGTTCTCCGCGTCCGCGGCTTGGTGCAAGCGAGGTGCATCGCGCTGTGGTGCGCGCTGACGTATAACATTCTGCATTTTGCGGGTGCGTTGACTGGGTAAAGGGGTCGCCTATGCGGGATCGTTAACAAAAACGGCCCCCAAACGGCAATCCGAAGCCCGAAGAACAGCGCAAGATGATCGCAAGCTGCTGACCAAAACGAATGATGCCGAACAATTCCAAAAAGGTC
>JAADIU010000353.1 GCA_013151185.1 Planctomycetota bacterium | reverse complement strand
ATCTGTTCCTTATCGACTCGGGCCGACAAGCAGTGAAGTTTTCCACCGGTGCCAAGAAGCGCACCATCGATCTGCGCAAGGAAAACCTCGTCGCCCCGTAGGTATTTCGATTCGGACCGTACCACCCGCATCATTCATACATCGCTTCAAATCGATCGAAGAAATCCGGGAATGTTTTGTTCACGCAGGTCGGATCCTCGATTTCGATGCCCTCGGTCTTCAGCCCAGCCAGCGCAAAACTCATTGCCATTCGGTGGTCGTCGTATGTGCAGATAGTCGCTGGCTGAAGGGTTTTGGGCGGGTGAATTGTGATCGAGTCCTGGGTGACTTCGACCTTGGCTCCCAGCTTTGAAAGTTCGTTTGAAAGTGCCGTCAACCGATCCGTCTCCTTGACGCGGAGGTTGGCCACGTTGCGAATCGACGTTGGACCGTCGGCAAAAAGTGCGACGACCGCCAGCGTTTGCGCCGTATCGGGCATGGCGTTCAGATCGATGTCGATTCCTCGGACGCGCGATCCGTCCGTCGGTGCTGATACGGTGATGGCGTTCGCACTTCGAGTCACTTCGCATCCCATCTGCTCCAACGCATCGACGAACAGAATATCGCCTTGCACGCTTTGGGTTCCGATGTTTTCAACGGTGACTCGCCCACCCGCGATAGCCGGCGCTGCGAAAAAGTACGACGCATTGGAAGCATCGGGTTCGATGGCGAACGCCCGACCCGCATAACGTTGAGGTGCGGGTACGACGTACCGCAGCGTTGACCCTTTCACGCTCGTTATGGTGGATGCGCCGAAAGCCTCCATCGTCTTCGTGGTCATCGAAAGGTACGGTGCGCTGATTGCGCCCGTGACCTCGACGAACATATCGCCCTTTGCGTATGGTGCGGCCATCAGAATTGCACTGACGTACTGACTTGACGGAGGCGAATGCAAAGCGATCGACGTCGACCGCATCCCTCCGCCTCGAACGACCACAGGAGGATAGCCGTCTTCGCCCTCGTACCCGACGACCGCGCCGGCTACTCGCAGTGCGTCGACGAGATCGCCGATCGGGCGTTGTCGCATCCGATCGTTCCCGTCGAGCGTGTATTGGCCCTGGCCCAGCGTGCAAAGCGCCGTGCAAAAGCGAATCGTGGTTCCGCTGTTTCCACAGAACAATTCCGCCCGCGACGCAGGGATGTTTCCACCGCACCCGTGAACGCAGATGGTGCAGGCGTCGATGTCGGCATCGATGCGGATGCCGAGCGATTGAAGGCAAGCCATCATCAATTCGGTGTCGTCGGAGAAAAGCGCTCCCGTCAGAGTAGAGGGCCCATCCGCAAGCGCAGCAATCGGAAGCGCCCGGTTGGTAAGCGATTTCGATCCCGGAATGCGAACGGAGCAATCCAGCGGCTTGGATGCGGGGCGGATGCGTTTTGGCTTCATAATCGGACGATACACCCCGTCCGGTTCGCCCGCAAACCGCCTTCGATAGGCCGCTTTCGTTTTGGGGCACGATCGTGGTACAATCGCTGTCGAACAGGAAGCAGTACCAAGCTGGGCCGGGCCAACCGCCGGGACGGGGATCTCAAATCTGATGGTCAATCTGCACGCGCATCGTCAACGCAAGGCGTTCACGCTGGTCGAACTGCTGGTGGTGATTTCGATCATAGCCCTCCTGATCAGCATCTTGCTGCCCAGTTTGAGGACGGCTCGGGAGCAGGCGAAGGGCGTCGTGTGCATGGGCACGCAGAGGGGATTCTCGAACGGTTTTAGCACATACTTCGTCGAAAACGACGAGTGGATTCCCGGGCGCAACACCAGCGGAATGGCGACGTGGGCGACGGGTTATCCGGGCGATGGGTCGGCGATGGCTCAACCGAACATCCCCGTGCAGCTTTACGATTGGATGACGCCGATCCTGTCGAACAGCACCGCGCTACCGGTGGGACGGGCGCAGCGATTTCGTTTTCTGCTCGAGTATTATCGATGCACCAGCGTGAAGTTCAAATCGATCCTGTACGTCGATCCGCAGAATCAGGAACAGCAACCGGTTGACCATGAGTCGTTTGTCAAGGAGGTGGACGAACGGGGAGCGTTTTATGGCATCAGCTATTTGATGCCGGTCCACTTTCAGCAGTGGGGTCAGGAAACCGAGCTTGGTGGATATATCGCGGAGCATCCGCTCGCACCACCGGGTGCGGGTGTGGTCTATTGGATCAAGCGCAATCCGCCGGATTGGGAAGTCGCGGTCAAGAGTTACAAGAGCCGTCTCAATCAGGTGGGTACCCCGGCAGAAAAGATCGCGGTGGCCGATGGAACGCGATACCTCCCACCGAGATTGATTTTGGATTTCGACCACGATTTCAAACCGCACTGGTTCGGATCGTTCACAAGTGCGGGTGCGTGGTGGACGGAGTCGCGCGCTTACGGGCGTCGAAGCCCAAGCGGGGGAGCGAACATTCCGCTGAGCTATCGACATCGCGGTGGAATCAATTCGGTGTTTTTTGACGGCCACGTCGAGCGAATTACCGAGCGCAACTCACGCAGAATCGAATACTGGTATCCACGCGGAAGCATCGTCGATATGAACCGCCCCGACGAAGGGTCCACCGAATACGCAACATACGAAAACGGGTACGTCATTCGATAGCGGATTCATACCAAGTAGGTCGGGTCATCGACCCGAGCATTAGTTCTGGTCTGCGAGTTTTTTTGCCCGGTTGACCAGGGCATCGCCGAGTCTGTCGCGGGCGGCTTCAATCGCGGGCATCATCTCCACTGCGTATTCTGATCCTGCTGGGATTCTCTCCAAGATGGAGAGCGTCCTTTCAAAGTCCTCGACCTTCATCACTGACAATCGCCTATATCGATAGCGTCCGCCTGTACCGAGCCATCGCTCGAATTTCTCATCGTAGATTGGCCGCACCCAATCAGCCGGCGGTTCGTCGAGCATCACCAGCATGACGTCCAGAATATTTGGTTCGTAGACGCGAAAGTGCGGGCGTGGTGGTGGGTCCCAGAGTGGTGGGTAATGGTTTTTCTGATGCTGCGACATAACGGCAAGTCCCTTGGCGATTTGCCCGTCGATCAGCAGCGACTCAGTTTCATACCGCAAGCGCTGTTCCGCCTGGGTCCAGGGTAACACAGTGAACCAGGCGAGGACGGCTGTGGCGGCGAGTGTGATTGCTGGCTGCGATTTGAAAGGTGCTTGTGGCGTCAGGTCAACGACGCTCCATGTAGGTTGCGTTTTGCAAATCACGACCAGTACACCAATCAGCCATATCGGTAGACTCAGTATTCCGAACAGCGTCATGACGGAGGCCGCATTGGCGACAATGTTTGCGGTGTCAGACACGCGTATTCCGCCCATGAAATTGATGACAGGGAAAGGAGCAAAATCGAGGGCGACTTGCATCGCGATGTCGGCGACGAGAATAACGCAGAAGAATGCCGGTACGGGTTTGCATCCGAAAAACACTGATACCACATGCGTCATCAAAGCAACGCGCCAAATCGAGACGATTCGCAGCATCCAGAGATTGGCGTACGTCGCACCGATGGGATCGAGGAAACGCTCGAATGGAATGGCGTAGACCCACGCCAGTGGTGCGGTCATCCAGAACAACACGAGGAACGACCGGAATGCTTTGAAAAACTGAACCTTGCCAATCCCTCTTCGCTTACCAATGACAAAAAGCAATGCAAACATCGGGAGGGCGACGAGCAGTGAGGCACCCAGCGGGATGAGAACATGCCATGGTTCCATGACGAGGTACTCGGCGTCGTATTCGCGAGCGAATCCGGCAGACAACACGAGCAGGGCACCCACGAGCAGGCCATTCTTGCTTCTCGCAATATCGAGAATCGCTTGTCGATCACCCAATAGGAATTTTGGAATGCTTGTTAGCTGCATGTCTTCAGATTCTTCTTCCAGATTTCGTCTCTCAACTGCGATCGCCTGTTGACCGCGTCGCAGGTAAAAACGGTTTTGACCAAATCTCGGAAGGACTGCTCCAACTCGACGACGGACATTTGATCGGGCTCAAAGGTTACATCGAACAGCGTGTAGAAAGACCAATCGCGATCTGGCAAAAGACGGCCTTCCTTTTTTAATCGCCGATAGAGAGCGGTTCCGGGAAAGGGTGTAAGCAGCGTCAATTGGATGTCGGCGAGTTTCGATTCGAGCAGGAACGTGGCCAGATTAGAAATCGACTCTTTGGTTTCTCCATCACTGCCTACGATGAAGCATCCCGTCGCTGCAATGCCATGCTCCTGAATTGCAGTGATGGCGTCCATCACGCGGTTCACCGACGAATTCTTCAAGCCCATCCCCGAATGAGAGTACACCAACGACTCCACCCCGACCAACACATGGACGCAACCCGATGACGCAAGTCCCGCCAACAGGCTCGGGTTTTCACCGATGCGCCAATCCGCTTCGGTGAAATACCTCAGTTTATATCGCGAGAACAAATCGAACAGTTGGTCGAAGTTTCTTGTTCCCGCAAACGTGTTGTCGTCCGCCAGTTCGACGAGGCGATGAGAACCGAACTGCGTCAATGCT
>JAADIU010000239.1 GCA_013151185.1 Planctomycetota bacterium | reverse complement strand
AACGGATCAACAGCCCGGTCATCGCCAGATTGTCGATGCCGCCCGCAGCGCCGTGGAGGCGGGTACCGGGCGCGTGCGCTATACGTTTGAAACGCCGATGGTTGTGAACGACAAGTTGAGCTTGACCACGGGTCTCAATGAACCATTCGTGAGGAATCGAAAAACGACCAAAGACGGTCGGACAAACTCCCAGGTAAATTACGAGCAAGTTGGTTGCAAGATCGACCTGCGTACCAAATGGATCGGTTCGAGCCCTGAAGAAGGCGTTCATATGTTTTGGTCTGTAGAGTTGTCGGACTTGGTGACCCAAAGCGGCGTGCTCATTGTGGACGATTTGGATGCACCGTTGTTTGTTTCGCAAAGATTTACGAACAGTACAATTGTTGTGCCAGGTGAGACAATCGCGTTTCGAGCGGGGGTCCAACGCGTTCAATCGGATGATGTGCTGATTTCGGTTATCATTGCTAGGGTTATGGCGACCCAACCAAAGTCTCTCAATAAGTCTTCCAATAAATAAGCAAGTACCCACGGGAGGTTGCGTCGGTTCTCTGGATCGCATTTTCTTCGTCCGCATTCGACTCGCCTGCCTTTGGGCTTTATGGTGTTGGTTCGATTTGCACCACACTGACCGGAGCGCGAACCATGTCCCAATTGCTGGGCGAAGACATTGCACATCTGGACGACCTGCTTCAGAAAGTCGTTCACCGTTGCCAGGGCGAGGGTCCGCACGGTTTGTTTGCCGAGCTTGTCAAATTGTGCGAGCAGGCCCAGGACACTGGTGATGAGCGGCATCACGATCGGGCTGCGTCGCGCATCGAAGCGCTCGATCTCGATACGATCCGCGCCCTTCTCAAATCACTCACGATCCGCTTTCACCTGACCAACAAAGCCGAGCAGGTGGAGATTATTCGGATCAACCGTTTGCGTGAGCGTGAAGCCAGCACCGAAGCGCCGCGCGCCGAGTCGATTGCGGAGGCGGTGGCGCAGCTTCACAAACGCGGGTGGTCGCTCGATCGCGTTCTGAAGGTGCTGGGTCGGCTTGACATTCAACCGACGTTGACTGCGCATCCAACCGAGGCACGCCGCAGCAGTGTCCTGCGCAATCAGAAACGCATTGCGGACGCGTTGTCTCGGCGTCATGACAGCGGCATTGCTTTGAGCGAAAGGCAACACAGCGATGAGCAAATCCTACGGGACGTGTTCTTGTTGTTTGCAACCGACGAAGTTCGAGCGGAGCGCCCACACGTTATTACCGAGGTGCGCAACGGGTTGTATTTCCTCAACGGTGCAATCTGGGATGCCGTGCCTCAGCTTTACCGCGATCTGCGCAATGCGTTGAAAACGTACTACGATGCGACGCCATCGTTGCCGAACTTCCTCCGTTATCGAACTTGGATCGGAGGCGATCGCGATGGGAACCCGTTGGTCACCAACGACGTCACGCGGCAAACGCTGTTGAACCTTCGGCATGCCGTCATCGACCGGTTTACCACGCAATTGGCAGAATTGCGGCACGAGCTTTCGCTGTCGTCGCGATGTGTCGATGTGCCTGCGGCGCTTGTGTTAGCGATTGAGGCAGACCGTTTGCGATGTCCGCTCAGCGATTCCGACGAACGCAACCTGCGTTTCGAACCCTACCGCATGCGCATCGTGCAGATACTTTCCAAGTTGAAGGAGGCACGCGAAGACGCCACTGCGTACGCAGCATCACAGTTTGTCGACGACCTCGACCTGATGCACAAATGTTTAGACGATGCCGGGCAGGCTGTCATCGCCAATGGCCGTCTTCGCGACCTTCGCGTTCGGGCTGAGTCGTTCGGGTTTCATTTTGCAGCGCTCGACATCCGCCAGCATAGCGGTGTGCATACGTCGGTCGTCGCGGAACTGCTGCGTATCGCCCGCATCCACAACGATTACGCTGCGCTCTCCGAAGATCAACGTTGTACCCTGCTCAGCGAGCAATTGACTGATCCCCGCCCGCTACTACCGCGCGACGCAAACGTGTCCGACGTGACACGCGAGCTGTTGGAGCTATATGGTACCCTGCGCGAAACCTACCATACCACGCCGGCTTCCATCGGGAGCTACATTATTAGTATGACGCACGATGTGAGCGATGTACTCACTGTGATGGTACTAATGAAGGAGGCGGGCCTGTGGCGAATGTGCGGTGAAAAAGTAGAAGCCGCTCTCGATATCGTTCCGCTCTTCGAGACCATCGACGATCTTGATCGGGCTCCCGATCTGATGACCAAACTGGTTGAGCACCCGATCTACGCGAAGCACCTTGAAGCCCGCAAGCGATGTCAGGAAATCATGCTGGGCTACTCCGACAGCAACAAGGATGGCGGCTTCTGGATGAGCAACTGGGCTTTGCAGGTGGCGCAGCGTCGTTTGGCGGTGGCGATGCGCGATCAGAAGATCGATTTTCGTTTTTTTCACGGAAGGGGCGGTACTGTTGGGCGCGGAGGCGGCCGGGCCAACCGTGCGATTTTGGCAAGCCCAAACGAAAGTCGCAATGGCCGCATCCGATTCACCGAGCAGGGCGAAATCATCACGTTCCGCTACGCGCTGCCTGCGATGGCGCACCGTCACATCGAACAAATCGTCAACGCCATGATCGTCGGAACCGTGGATGCTGACGAAACGGAGTCGCCCACCGAAGCGGAACTGACGGATGAAGAATCTCAGATCATGGTTGACATCGCGCGTCACTCGATGGCCGCATACAGAGAGCTTGTAGACCATCCTGATTTCTGGAGTTTCTACACAACCTGTTCACCCATCGAGCACATCAGTCGATTGCCCATCGCTTCGCGCCCCGTCGCCCGAACCGGCCAAGCCGTCGAATTTGAAAACCTCCGGGCGATTCCATGGGTCTTTGCATGGACGCAAACGCGCTACACCGTTCCGGGTTGGTACGGCTTCGGGTCCGCGATCAACAAGGTGACGCACGACGATCCTTCGGCGCTCGCAAAGATTCAGCAGCTTTACAATCGATGGGATTTCTTCCACACGGTCATCGACAATGCCCAACAAGAAATGGCGCGAGCCCGGATGGTTGTGGCTCGGCGATATGCCAAATTTTCTGAGCATGACCTACACGATCGCATTGCAAACGAGTTCGCGATCAGTGAGAAGATCCTGCTCGAAGTTACCGGGCAGGAGCGTTTGCTTGACAATAGCCGCGCGATTCAGCGCACCATCTACAATCGCAATCCCTACACCGACGTGCTGAACCTGTTGCAGATCGAACTGATACAGCGCTATCGCGATCAATCCGGGGATCGCGAAGCCACGCGCGACGCCCTCTTTCTAAGTATCAACGGCATCGCAGCGGCTATGCAGAGCACGGGGTAACGACGCGATCAGCAACACTTTTCAGCAGTATTTTTGGCGGAGCAGCGGTTCGCGGGTGCAGCGTTTTTCCGCTCTGGTCTTCCCTTCGGCAGATTTCAAAAACAACTCGCTTGAGTTTTTGTGCGACTGGCGGGTACCATTAGGATTCGCATAACGCGATCTCCGGGGAAAGTGGGTGACATCGCAGTGTGGTGTTCTGCTGCGCAGCGATTGAACCACATCTCCCGTGGTGAACCATATCTTTGGCACAACCGGTTCCACAGCGAAATCTGTGGCAAGCGGTAAGGAGGATTATCTGACGATGCTTACCATCAATCGTACCGTGGCAGTGCGCGCCTTTGCGGCTTTTTTTTGTGTTGCTGTCGTTAGTTGCTCGGTTTTCGGTCAGCCCGCGGGCCCCGAATCGTCGCGAATTCGTTGGCGATCGGGTGAAGTCACGACAACGTTGAAGACGCCTCCGGAAACAGCCGCCGATTTGATGGTGTTGTCTCTCAGCCGAGCGAGCGCGAAGCACGTTGTCGTTCAATTCGATGCACCGGTGACAGACGCCCAGCGCGCGGTGATGAGGGCGGCAGGATTGAACCTGTTGAACTACGCGGGTGACAATGCGTTCTTCGCGGCCTTTCAGGATGCAGGCTTGAATCAAGATGCGATGCGGAACGTTCCATCGCTGCGGGCGGCGCTGGCGATTCAGCGGAATTGGAAGTTGCACCCGTCGTTGGTCCGAGATGAGATTCATCCGTGGGCCATCGTCGCGGGCAAAAAGAAAGGCGCGTCGGGCGATAAAGAAAAAAGCGATGCACCAGCCGACGAAACCGTTGTGGCTGTGTATGTGTTGTTCCATCCCGATATCAATCTCGATGCGAAGGCTCCGGGTATCGTCTTCAAACATGGCGCACGGATTCAATCCTTGATGCGATCCATCAACGGGTTGGTGATCGAACTGCCCGCGACTCAAATCAAATCGTTGGCGGACGAAGATGGTGTGCAATACATCGAACCACCCCTGCCGCAATTCGCCAACATGAACGACAGCAACCGTGTGATCACCGGGGCCGACATTGTTCAAGCCGCTCCATACGATCTTGATGGTTCGGGTGTTTCGGTATTGATCTATGATGGTGGCGAGGTGCTCGCATCGCATCCGGATTTCGGTGGGCGGGCGACGGTGAGGGATAGTTCCGGATTGTCCGATCACTCCACGCATGTGGCTGGGACAGTCGGTGGGGACGG
>JAADIU010000126.1 GCA_013151185.1 Planctomycetota bacterium | reverse complement strand
GGGGCAGATGATGCTGCATCTGCGCAAGCATTCGCGACGTGGGTTCACGCTTTTGGAAGTGATCATCGCCATCGCGTTGATGGTGATGCTGATGGCGATCCTGTTTGCGTTTTATGACAACGCACTGACGCAGCGCGAGGAAGGCGCAGAGAGAAGCCGCAAAGCGCAGTTGGCCCGCGTCGTGCTCGAACGGATGGCGCGTGAGATTCGCCAGGCGGTGGGAGCCATTCCGGGTTATGGCGTTGGCGTGTTTGGATTCAAGGATAAAGTTGAGGTCAACACCATCGTCCTGCCCGATCGCAAGCTCAGCGAACGGCGATCGATACGGAATCGCAGGCTGCCGCCGCAGTTCGATTTGCAGCAGATTCGATACTACATCGCGTGGGATGAAGAAAATCTCGACGACGAAGGCAATCCGCGGGCGCTTGGTTTGGTTCGACGGTTGA
This sequence comes from Planctomycetota bacterium, assembly GCA_013151185.1. GTDB lineage: Bacteria > Planctomycetota > Phycisphaerae > UBA1845 > UBA1845 > UBA1845. The sequence goes on along the minus strand of JAADIU010000126.1, from coordinate 21,498 downwards.
GCAAGACGTACCTGCGCAATGCGGTCGTTGTCAGTCAGGAAGTCGACGATGCGGCTGAAGCGACCGACGAGGCGGAACTGGCATTCAAGGAAGAATTGTACGCCCCTGAAATTCGGTTTCTCGAAATGAAGTACTTCGATGGCGCGACGTGGTGGGATTCGTGGCAACTGACGCAAGGGAATTCCCTGCCGCAGATCGTGCGGATCACAATCGGTTTTGAACCTGTGATCCCGGAGGCGGAGGATTTGGATATTGTCGAGGATGATTTTCTCGAAGGCGAAGAAAAGGTCGACCCGCTGCCCCTTGATCGGTACTCGATTCTCGTGCGACCCGAGCAAGCCGACGTGTTCTTCGGTTCGCGGATGTCGCGAGAGGCTTCTGCGTTCAGTGAAGGCTCATAGCAGTGGCGTGAAGCAAGAAGAGGGACGGGCGCTATTTTCATTTGAACGTGCTTCGTCAATGCTTCGTCCGAGGTTTTTGGTAGGGTCCGCTGTGCGGACCATCGCAGAGACAATGTTCGATACTGAGAATGGTTCGCACAGCGGACCCTACATTGTTGGGTAATGTCCCAGCAGGTTGAATCACAGTCGGGTGATGGAAATCGACCTATGCGTACAAGGCTGAGCATGTCATCCGGGAAATCGATCGGTGCCGTGAAAGCGCGCGCGCTCATACTTCCGGTCGTGCTTGTGGTCTTGTTGCTGTTGGCGCTGTTGTCTGCGAGCTATGCCTTTCAAGTGCAAGCCGACTACGCGGCGGGCGTTGCGTTTTCGCATCGGTTGCAGTGTCGCCTCGCGGCAGAGGCTGGCATCGAACGGGTGCGCCATCTGTTGCGAACAGAGCGCGACAATCAAGCCGCATGGTACGACAATCCCGCGCTGTTCGATCAGGCGTTGGTATGGAGCGCGGCAGCGCGCCCCGAGGACTTGGGCAAGGGGCAGTTGAACAAAGCGGAGTTGACTTCGGGGATGGTCTTTCGCTACTCGGTGGTCGCAGACAATCCGTTCGAGGACAAGAAACTGGTGCGATACGGGATCACCGATGAATCGTCGAAGCTCAACATCAATACTGCAAGTGAGGGGCAGTTGTTGAAATTGATCGCCCCGTTTGTGACGGATGGCAGGGAGCCTTTGGAGCTTGTTCACGCCTTGCTCGATTGGCGTGACTCCGACGACGAACCGCGCGAATTCGGCGCTGAAAAAACCTATTACGCATCCCGTACAACACCCCACCGAACGAAGAACGCTCCATTCGAAACGGTCGAAGAATTGCTCATGGTCAAAGGCTTCGACGGGAAAATTCTTTACGGTGAGGACTACGACCGCAACGGACTGCTGACCCCGAACGAAGACGACGGACTCACCTCGTTTCCCCAGGACGATGGCGATGGCGTGCTCGATCTCGGATTGTTGCCGTATATCACCGTGTACTCGCAGGACTTTAACGTAAGCAACGACAACAAGCCGCGGATCTATATGTTCTCGGATGCAGCGCAAGTTCGTCCACGTCTTGAGGAAGTGTTCAACAATCCTGAGATTGTAGATTTTCTCATCGGAGCCACCCGAAGTCGGGGCACGTCCAAGACGTATTCGTTGGCGCTTTATCTGGAAGATCGCACGATCGACAACACGCTTCAATCTTCGCCATTGCAGGGCGACGACGCTGCGAAACTCTTTGATTCCTGCACACTCAGCCAGATTCCCGAGCAGTTCGGCTTGATCAATATCAACACAGCCCCGCCGCGGGTTCTTGCGTGCATTGTTGATCTTCCACCGGAGGCGATTCCGCTGATCGTGCAGAAGCGGGCCATGCTCTCCGGGCGCATCAAGTCGACCACGGGCTGGCTGGTGACGGAAAAAATTCTGGATAGCTTTCAGTTTTCAAAAGTTGAGAATCAAATCACGGCGCGGGGGCGGCAATTTACGATTGAGTCCATCGGCTTTGCGGATCACATCGGTGTGTTTTCGCGTTTGCAGGTCGTGGTGAATATGCGTGGCCCGCTGTCGCAGCTCATCTATCAGCGCGACCTGACTCGGTTGGGGTTGGCTTTTCCGATTCGGGGTCTTCAGGGAGAACGGAGGCTTGTCCTTGCGGAAGAATGATCGATCCATTTTGGCGGTTGATTGGGATGCGCGTTTCGTGCGTTTTGTGCATGCGCGGTTGCGCAAGGGCAAGGTAGATATTGAGCGCCTGTTCAGCGTTGATTTGCCTGAACATGTCGACATGTCCAACGCGGAACAGTTGGGCGGGTTGATTCGCGAAGTGCTCAAGCAACAAAAAATTCGCACCGACCGCGTCATCCTGGATGTGCCAAGAGACGAGGTGTTGCTCACCACGCTCAAATTGCCGATGACTTCGCCGAACGAATTACCCGCGATGGTCGAGTTCCAAATCGGAAAGGAACTACCGTTTCCATTGGCGCAAGCCGTCGTCGATTTTGCGATGCCCGAAGTAGTCGCGGGAGACGGTCCGGCGGATGTTCTCGTTGCCACGGTGCGGCGCGAGGTGGTGGAGTATTATCAGAAAACCTGCGAGGCGGGCGGATTGAAGCTCGTGCGCCTTGGTCTTCGCCCCTATGCGAATCGCGAGGCTGTCCACGGCGTTCTTGGTGCGGGGCGACATTCGTGTGTCGTAATCGTCGATGTCGGTCCGCGCTTAACCGAAATCGATGTGGTCTTGGAGGGCAGGCTCGCATTTTCCAGGGCGGGGTCGGTGACGGTGCCAAGGCCGACCGCGCCGGGTAGCGATCAGTTGCAACCTGACTCGGCTATTCTGTCCGTGGACGACTCCACCAGTTCTTCGATCATTCAGTTTCCGCCATCCGGAGCAGTCGGCGGATCGTCGGACATGGATCGGGTGGTCGGTGCGCTGCTGGTGGAAGTCACGCGAACGATTGAGGCCTTCCGTTCGTCGACACCGGGTGTGAATGTGGACATGATCGTGGTGGCGGGCAGTGTGGGTCTCGAACAGCAGATTGCCAGCGCCTTGCGCGAACGTTATTCCGCAACGGTAGAAATCTACAACCCAGCCGCCCAGTTCGGTTGGCCAGAGGAAAAGGGTGCGGAGGCGGTGGCATTTTCGGCGGCGCTGGGGTTGGTGGCTGCACACGCGGGCGACACGCAGCTTGATTTTGATTTTCTTCATCCAAAGCGCACCGTGACGGCGACGGAGCGGCGGCTGAAGAAGGCGCCGATTTTTGCGACGGTGGCTTTGATTGTTGTGGGTGCGGGGTTTGGTGTTTATTGGGGCGTGATCGCACCCAAGAAACGACAGCTCGAGGAGATCAGGGCGGAGATTAATGGGTTCAAGGAAAGCATCGCAGCGTTGGAGAAATTTGAGGATCGCAAGATGGACATCATCGATGCATTCGACGGCGAGCAGGTGGTCTGGCTGGACGAGTTGAACCGCCTTTCGGAGTTGCTGCCCCCACATGAAAAGATGCTTCTCAAACGCATCGACATGAACGAAAAAGACGCGAGCATCAAGATCAGCCTTGAGGCCACGGATCGAAAAACAGTGTTGGGTGCGGTCGATAGCATCGACGGATACCGGTTGAAAGGCGACGACAAGCCCTATTTCAACGGGACAGCCGGCGGGATGACAGACAATCCGGGCAAGGGACGGCAGTATCCGACGCAGGGGCGGATGGAAATTGTGATCAACGGGCACACGAGTAAGTAACGGGTGTAGTGCCTGTGCGTTTCCCCGAAGCAAAAGGGCAGTGAGAAACTGTTGGCGGTACACCAGAAAAGGTCACCATGAACAAACGAGAGAAAACGCTCCTGATTGTTTTTGCCTCCGTGGCCGGTGTGGGGTTGGCGTACAGCTTTGTGAACCCGGTATTCATTCAACCTCTGATAAAGTCAGACGAGCAGATTCGCGTGGCTATGTTCGAGTTGGAGGAGATCCACACTGAGCATGAGGACCTCGAGCTTGATCTGAAGAAAAAGTACGACACCTACGTCCTTCGCAACAAGACCGTCGAACCCGACGAGGTGCGCGATGATCTCTACGATTGCATCAGTAGTTTGGTGCAGAAGTCGCGGTTGAAAAAACCCCGGATCAGCCCAAGGGAACCCAAGATCGACAAGCGCACGAAGATCGTCACCATCGGAATTTCGATGTCTGCGACGGGAACGTTTCGGGACTGCGTCAGTTTTGTTCGTGCGTTCTATCGCATCCCCTATGTTGCGCGGTTCAATTCCCTCAAGTTTACGCCGACTTCTGCGAGACAAAAGAAGGGGCACGATGAAGTGAAGCTCGAAGGCGAAATCGAAGTGATGGTGCTGCCCGAAGATGACCTGTTCGACTTACCCAAAGGAAAGCAGCCGAAGGAAAAAAACAAGTACGACGACGATATGAGTTTGACCAAGCTGAAGCGCTGGAAACCATTCACACCGTACTACAAGCGGGACGTGAAAAAACGAACGCCACCACCAGGTCCCAGCCCGACGCCGACGCCGACTCCCAGGCCAATTGGAGAACCTTCGTGGCCCGATGGTTCGCAGTGGGTGTTGCGAATGGTGATGCGCTATGGTGTTGACGAAGTGCGGCTTGTGAATGAGTCCAACAAGTCGACGCTGCATATTGCAGTGGGCGAGGAATTCGATGGTGGTACCTTGCTGCTGGTGGAGGCGTTGGGTGTGGTCGCGTTCAAAGAGGGGCATGGTTATCGCGTGTACCCGTTGGGTTCGCGCGTGTCGGAAGCCATCGCTTTGGAAGATGCGGTCGATTGGCCGGAAATTCAAGGCGCGATGGTGCGATACTTTGCGGAAGAGGATCGCCGCGCGGCAGCAGAAGCCGCAAAGAAGAAAGAGCTGGAAGAGACCGCGATGCTGATGGAATTGATGGGTCCACCGGCTGGGAGCAACGGGCTTGAGATGGCGCGTGATCCAAGTGAAGCGTCAGGGCTAGGCCAGAAGATTGCATCGGACGCATCCAGCACGGGCGTTGAACAAGCGTCCTCCGAAAACGTGCAGCCGCAGCCAACCAACGGGGTAGAACCCGTAGAAAACCGTTCGAGTTCAAAATCCAAGAACACCGCGGCGACCGGTCGTCGGTCAAACATGAAGCCGGATGACAAAAAGAGCAAGGCGAGTACGAAGTCCGCAAACGTGAAAGAAGTTCCCGCGAAAGGGAATTCCGGTAACAAACGTTCGGGAAGCACCGAGTCAGAGAAAGACTCCATACCGAAGTGATACAGGATCAACGTCATGCCAAAGACACATAAGATCTCCAGCACTCATCCGATGCGTCGCTCTCCAGTTTCACCGGTGATGCAAGATTCGCTTAGCAGTTGGACGGCCGACCGCCACCGTCAGTTTGCGCGCGGGGTACGCTGCGCGCTTGCGGCGATGTTCGTCTTGTGCTGCGCATCCGGAATTGCCATCGCCGACGAAGATGAGACGGCTGACGAGATCTTCGCAAGAATCACGAAACTGGCCGCCCAAGAAAGTTCGGAGTCTCAAATTCAGGAAATGGATGAGCTGTTAATCTTATGGGAAAAGGCGGTCGTGCGCGAACGGCTGGACCAGAAGAAGGAAGCTGCCAAAGGAAGCGAAGCGATGAAAGGCAGCGCGGCGAAGGAGAAGAAGTCGAACTCCAAGACCTCCGCCAAGCCAACTCGGAAAGCTGCAACCAAAAAAGCGGCTACCAAGAATGGAGCCAAGGCCCGCACCGGCAAGAAAAAGTCCACCCCGAAAAAAGCCACGCGCAAGAAGCCCACATCGCGGTCGAAGGGGATGACTGGCGGGGAATCCAAATCCGAGAAGGAAACCAAGAAGAAAAAGACAGGACGCCGAAAAGGCAAGACCAGCTCTCGCAATTCAAAAGGAAAAAAGAGCAAGAAGGGGCGGAGTAATAGCAAGACGCCTTTGAAGGGTGTGGATCTGCGCCCGGAGTTGAATGTTGACGCGGAGAACTTTCTCAAGCCGTACGATCAGCGTACCTACACGTTCAGCATTGACGGTACTTACGTTGAGTTGATCGAGTCGTTTTCGCGCATGTCGGGTTTGCCGGTCTTGGGACAAGCGCCATCGGGCAACGTGAAGTTTGTCAGCTCGGAAGTCATGGACTTCAAGTCGGCGCTGGGGCGGGTTCGGATGCTCCTCTTCAGGAATCCGCAGGACATGTACTGGATTGACTTCAAGCAGTCGAGCGCCGGGAAGTATCTTGAGTTGTACTCCCTGCGCGAAGGCCCGCGGCCTCTCCCGCTCGAACGCATTTACCCGACAGTGGAGGAGTACCGAGCCGATGATCTCGAGGACAACGAAATGGCGATGTTGGTCTACACGCCCGAATCGGGGTCCGTCGCCGCCCTTGAGCCGCTTCGCGATTTCATGCCAGACTATGTGCGCATCGCACAAGTTCCCGACAAGAACCAGATGAACGTGTTCGGGTTGGTGCGCGATATCAACAAATACCTGGAGCTGATCGAGAAACTCTCGGGCGATCCGGAAGACCCGCGCGAGATTCGCGTACTTGCAATCGAGCATGTGTTGCCTTCTGAAGCGCTTGAATCTCTCAGGAAATTGGTGGATGGGTTCGGCGCTGCGAAGGGTGCCAGCGCCCGAAAGCGGAAGAAAGGCCAGGCGAGTGTGGCGACGGCTCAGGCGCGGGGTATCATCGCCATTCCAAATGATGAGATGAAGACGCTCCTTCTTTATGCAATGCGCAAGAAGATTGAGGAGGTTGAGAAATTTCTTCAATACGTTGATGTACTGCTTCCCGACCACGTTCGTTTCGACCCTGTCGTGGTCGAGGTGAAGCACGCAAAAGCTGGCGAGGTGCTGACGCTCGTTCAATCCATGATGACCACGGATGTTGTGGCCAAGCCAAGACCCAAGAAGAAAATCAAGTCCAAGCGGGGGGCTAAGAAGCCCCGCAGGAAGACCAGGGCCTCGGCTGGTTCGAGGGCTTCGCTTGAAGAACTCACGATGATCGAGTTCCCGCCACGAAACAGCATTATCCTGTTGGGGACCGAAGAGAAAGTTGCAGAAGCCCGTGCGCTGATCGCGCGTTTTGACATGTCGGACGACACGACAAGAGAGTTCGTCCGCCTTGAGCATCGCGATCCGACGGAGTTGGTGGCGCTTGTCAACGAATTGCTGAGTGCCGCCGGTAGTGACCGCGTGACTTGCACCGTCGATTCGGAAGGCGATTCTGTCATCATCATCGGTGCCCAGGGCGCGGTGCAGGAAGCGAAGGATTTGATCGCCAAGCTGGATGTCGTTTCGGACAAGGAAGCCGAAGACCCCCATAGCATCAAGCTGATCAACGCACGCCCATCGACTCTCATTAGCATTTTAACGCAGTGGGACAGCGGTTCTCCCGCGCCGCGCAAGGCCGCAGGCAAGGGCAAGAAGAAGGGTGCAGCAAGGCGACGAAGATCGGGTACCACCCGCTTCCAAGCAGACGACGCTTCGAACACGCTCTACGTCATTTGTACGGACAGCGATTGGGACGAAAAATATCGACCCATGATTGTCAAACTCGACCGCGATCTCAAAGCCGAGTTGGAATACGACGTGCTCGCCATCCACAACATCGAACCGCAAGCAGCGATCGCCACGCTCAAATCCATTTTTGATTCACCGAACAAAGGCATGGCGTCGCCAACGTATTTGGAATCGGCGGGTGGTTTGATGGTCTTCGATGCGACCGAGTGGCAGTTGGCTTCGATGAAGAACATTCTCCTTCGCATCGACGTGGATGTTTTTGAGACCGGGGCGCAGGTTCGTCGCACGTTCACGCTGGAATATGTGGATGCGTCGGAATTGGTTCCGCTCTTGGAAGCGATGATCAGCACGCCGTCTGTAATACCGACGCCGAAACGTGGCGGCAAGAAAAAAGGTGCAGCGGCTTCGCAGACATCGTCCGTTCGATTCATCGAGCGCGGAAACAAACTTCATGTGATGGCTTCACCGCGGAAGATGGAGCGCATTGCAGAACTCGTCAAAGAATTTGACAGCAACGAAGATGAAACGGCGATCCGGTCGTACGATTTTGAGCCTGGAACCAACGTGGCCGAATTGGCACGCACGCTCGCGCAGTTTTTCCCCAGGAATAGCCGCATCGTCAGCTCGAGTCGCAAGTCCGCTGGCAAGAATAGGAAGCGGTCGAAAGGCACCAAGCCGGTGACGGCAGTTGCGTCGCGCGGGGCTGCGCAGATTTTGTTCGTTCCGCAGCCCGAAACGCGCAAGATATTCATCTCCGCCCCCGTGACTATGTTTGATGAAATCGAAGAGGCCATCGAGTTGGTGCGGCCTAACGTGGACGGTCCGGGATTCGACGTGGAATTCATCGATCTCGCCGAATGCGATCCCGTTGTGATCGTTGAGATTGTGGAACCGATGATCGAGCTGCAACGCCTGTCGTACATTCGCAGTGGCGAACTACCCGAAGCGTCAGAGAAAGAATCGAACATGACGTTGACGGCAGACCCTGGGGCGAAGCGGATCATCTATGGCGGTCCGAAGATTCTGATCGAAGACCTTAAAAAACTCATTTCCCAAATCGAAGCGGGTCGCTGCGGTGAGGATGTCGTTCGGCGCGTTCCATTGTTCAAAGCCCCTGCGGATCAGATGGCCATCGCAATCAACGCCATGATTACAGGCAGGGCGGGACCCGGTGCGATCAAGACAAAGGGAAAGGGTCGATCAGGAAAAAAAGGTGCCAAAAAACGCAGCGCCCCCACCATGAAGACGACCGGAATTGTCACGGTGGTGGCTGCACCCGGTGGAGATGCCCTGGTCGTCAAAGGCCCAGCCGAGGAAGTGGACAAGGTGGAGACATGGATTCGCCTACTCGACGAAGAAGCCAACACGGGTCGGCAGATGAAGGTCTACAAACTCACCAGCAAAGACGTGGAAGAGTTCGCCGACGAAATCATGATGGTGATCGACGCGGGGGCTGCCCCGAAGGGTGGGGGTAAGGCATCCGACCTGGACGATTTCAATTTTGGCGGTCCAAGAAGGGGAGGCAACATCAGTCTCACCACGAACTATTTTTCCGGTGAAATGATCGTGTGGGCTTCGCTGCAGGATTTGGCGCGGATCGATGCGTTGTTTGAGATTTACGAGTCGGGCGCGGTAGAAACACGCGAGGAACTGCCCAGCGCATTGATTGAACTCAAGTACGCCGATCCGTTCGACGCGTCGTTCGCCCTTGAGGAATTCATCGACGCGCTTTGGACCAAGGACAAGCCGAAAGTTGACTACGTTCCCTATTCTAAAATGCTCGTCGTCAAGAGTCGCAATTTGGATGAAGACCTGCCACGCATTGAAGAGTTGATCGCAAAGAACATCGATCTGCCTGACAAACGGAACAAAACGAAAACGGTCGTGACGGGCATCAAGGACAAGCCCGTTGACTTGGTGGCTGCGATGTTGTTGCAGCGGCTTGCTGGTTTCGATGTGGAGATCGAAGGTCTCGAAGCGTCGGAACGTGGTCCGCGCATCAAAGTTCTGACACCGGATTCAGGTGCCGATCGGTGCGTTGTTCCTTCGTCGATGTTCCTTGGATTGGAAGCGGTGCTGTTGTCGTTGGGGGAACCACCTGCGGAAGAGGAGCAGCAAGTCGCAGAAGAATCAGAGCGCGATGCTGAACCTGCTCCAGCGGATGATGCCGGGGATGATGCCGCAGAAGGTGCGAAGGAGAAGGGCGACGCAGATCCGAACGCTGAGGTCGCGAAAATGCTTCAGGATTTGGTCGATGCCAAGGTCGGACAAAACAAAGCCGCTCAAGCGGATGCTGATGATACTGGTGACGATTCGCCGCAGCAAAAAGTGCGAATCGTTGTGGACCGGGTCACGAACTCGATCAGTTTGATCGGGCGGTCCGATGCGGTCAGCGACGCTGAGTATGAGATGAAAAAAATCATTGAGGAACTCGAAAAACTTCCTCAGTTGCCTGATGTTCGAGTGTGGCAGTTGCAGCATGTTGATCCCAATGTTGCGGCGCAGGTGTTGGAATCGATGTTCAACGCAGGTGGGCGAGCGAGGGCGCAGGCCCGTGTGAATCCTCGTCAACAAGGGAACAACCTTCAGAAGCAGCTTCTGCAAATGCAGCAAAAAATGCAAAATCAAATGAAGGCGATGCAGAAGAACAGTGAAGGGAGCGGTGACTCAGACGGCAAAGGCGACAAGCGCAAGGGAAAAGAAGACGACAAAGCCAAGGGCTCGGCGGCAAAGCAGACTTACAACATCAAGGTCTTCCCCTACCCCGCGCTCAATGCCATCATCGTGAAGGCGCCGACGGAGATTTATCCGGCATTGGAAGAGCTGATCGCGACGATCGACCGTAAGGGCGATTCCGAAAGTGACTATCGCTTCTTCAAGATCAACAACCAGCTTGCTTCGGATGTTGAGATGCAGTTGAAGCAGATTTTTGGGCTTGATCAGAAACAGTCACGGCAGCGTCCTCAACCGCGCGGTCGAAAGCAAGGTGCCAACGCAGCCGCCGTCGCAGCGGCGATGCAGCAACAAGGGGCGTTGCAAGGATTGATGGGTGGCAACGGTGGGATGATCAGTTCGACCGAGACGATCACCATCGCCAGCAACGACGTGACGAACACAATTATGATCCGCGCTCCCAAGCGAGTCTTGGAGGTGGCGGAAGAGATCATCGACAAAATCGAAGAACAGGCTCCGGAACCGATCGAGACGAGAGATTTTCGTTTGGCGCATGGCGACGCGGAAACGGTCGTCGGTGTGCTCGATAAACTGTTTGCAGCCAGCGGAGGCGGGCGGGCTGGCAAGCAAGGCGGATTGAGCAATTTTCACCCCGACAACATCGAGGCCATCTTCATCGCCGACACCGCCAACAACACGGTGATTGCACGGGCCAAGACCAGCGCGTTCGATACGATCGCCGAAGCGATTGAGAAGCTCGACGTTCCGCAGGACGACGGTGACCTGGTGACCGTCGATGTGCTCAACGGGGATGCGGACACCATCGCGAGCACACTCGAAGCGATTTACGGCCTTAAAGGCGGCGGTCGAAAGGGCAAGAGCGGAGGGGCTGGTTCGCGCATCGAGTTCATTGCAGATTCGGGCAGCTCGAAGATTTTCGTCCGAGCGCCGGAAAGCATGAGGTCGGAAATCAAGGCGCGCATTGCTGAAATCGATGTGCCGCAAACCGGACTCGATATCAAAGTCTTCAAGCTCAAGTACGCCAAAGCGCCAAGGGTATTGGAGCAGATGAATACGATGGTGACCAAGCTGGTGCAGCAAATTCGCGCTTCGGGCAAGAGCGTCAAGCTGGACCCGTTCAGCGCAGAAGCCGACGTGCGCTCGAATTCGTTGGTGGTGATGGGTGGTCCGATCACGTTTGCGTTGGTGGCTCGCGTGCTGGCTGAAATCGACGTGGAAGCGGCTGCCCCCATGCAGATTGAGACCAAGATCGTGGCGTTGAGCAAATCCGACGCTGTTGAAATCGCCGCGATGATCAACCGTCTCTATGGCGGAAAGCAGGAGGACGGACTGGAACCGCCCAAGGCGGAAGCCAACGCCTCCACAAACACGCTCATCATCCGTGGCACAGCGGGCCAACTCGCCAAGATCGATGCGGAGGTCATCAAGAAGATTGACGAAATTGCGGGCGGGGCAGCCGCTCCTGTTCAGGAAATCTACGCGATGAGCGAAGCCCGCGCATCGAACGTGGCTGAACTCATTAACAAGATGCTTGGCGGACGCTCGCGTGGCGGAAAAAATCCGATCAAGGTGGTCGCAGACGATGAGCAAAACGTGTTGGTGATTGCATCGTCCCGAAAAGATTACGAGGAACTGCTGCCGCTGATCAAGGCGCTCGACAAGAAGCCCGAAACGCAAACCGGGATCGAAGTTCGCGTCTATCCGTTGGTGTATGTCGAGCCGGAGTCGTTGGTGCGCACCGTTCGCGAAACGTTCAAAGCTCCACGCGGTGCCAAACCACAGGACGAGGTGAAGGTCAATTACATTTCGGGAACGAGCAGCTTGGTGGTGAGCGCCACGGCTGAGAACCACGACAAAGTTGCCGACATGCTTGCCCGTGTTGATACCGAGTCCTCCGTCAAACGAACGACGCATGTGATCGAACTCAAAGAGGCGAACGCAGAGGATATGGCCGAGCGTTTGTCGCAAATCCTTCAGCGCACAAGGCGTAAGCGGCGAGACGATGCGGGGCTAAATATTGTGGCTGACCCGGGCACGAACTCGCTGCTGGTGTTTGCGAACGAAGCGGAGTTGGATGCGGTCAATGAATTGATCGTGGCTCTCGATGTCCCGCAAAAGTACGAACGGCAGGTCAAGTCGTTCAGGTTGGAATTTGCGGATGTCTGGTCGACTTCGGAAGCGTTGAAGCAGTTGTTCGGTCAGCGTCGCGGAGGGCGGAAGATGAATCCTCGCGATCAGGTTTCGGTGGTTCCGGCATGGGGGTCAAACTCCGTGATCATTGCCGCATCACCCGAACGCATTGCGGAGATCGAATCGTTCTTGGAAGGATACGACAAGGAAAGCAGCGGCGAGCGCGAGGTGCGTGTCGTTGAAATCAAGTATGCCGATTCGAGCGATGTGGCCAGTGCGTTGCAGGAAATCTTCGTGCGGGGTCGCAGAAACACGCGGGGTCAGGAAACGATCAGCGTGACCGCAGCCGCAGGGACCGATGCGATTCTGATCAAAGCGAACGAAAAGGAATTTGAAGAACTGTCGAAAGTGATCGAGCAGCTTGATGTCTTACCGGATGATACCGACCGGGCTGTTCGCACGTTTACATTGAAGTATACCAATGCCGACGAGATGCAGAGCATCATCGAAGACTATCTGCGGAAACCGGGAAGCAGAAGTGGCAGAGGTCGGCGTGGCGGCGGCGGTGGTGAGTTGCTCGGCCGCATTCGCGTCAGCACGTTGGAGTCGAGCAACATGCTGGTCGTCACCGGTGACCAAGACGGTTTGAAGCGCGTGGCTGGGTTGATCGAACAGATCGACGTCGAGATGGAAGCCGAGTCGGGCCCGAAGATCATCAAGCTCGAGCGCGCGATCGCAAGCGAAGTTCAGCCGACCTTGGCGGAATTGTTCGTGGAGAACGCGGGGCGCAGAGGCGGTCGCGGGCGAGGTCGTTCGGGACGCGGTGGAAGTGGTTCGAGCATGACGCCGGTGATTGTTGCGAATGACGTGACTAACTCGTTGATCGTGCGTGCGAACCCCGGTGACTATGCCCAGATCGAGCGGTTGGCTTTGGCTTTGGACTCCGAGGAATCGGGAGGCGACCGGGTCAAGCTGATTCAGTTGTCGTCGGCATATCGCGCGGAAGACCTAGCGGCTACGTTGGAGGCTACCTTGGCGGCGGCGATCCGTCCGAGGGGTGGTTCTGGTTCGCAAAGAGGCAGACGCGGCGGGCGTGGTGGACGAGGCGGACGAAGTGGTTCCACCCTGTCGGTGGAGCCAATCCGTTCGAGCAACTCGCTTTTGATTGCGGGTGACGCGAAGCAGCTCGAACTGGCTGAGGTCATTCTTGCCCAGATTCAAGAGCAAGGACCGGCTGGCGGACGCCGGACGCTGATCCTCACACCAGATAAAATGAGTCCTGAAGATTTTAAGCGTGTCATTGAAGAGATGATGAATAAGAATAAGTCACAGGGATCGAGAAGGCAGCCGCGGCGCGGGCGGCGGCGATAAGTTTGTGCTATACAAATAGATATCTGATCTGCCTTCGCGGGTTAACCGGGTTGCGGTGCAACTTGGGTTTGCGATGGCGGTTTGAATTCACAGCTAGCACCCATACCGTTCGAGCGACACGGATGTTGCGGGAACGAGCGATGGGTGCATGAGTCATAAAGGGTAACACCATGTGGACGCGATCAATACTAGGCTCACCGACGTTGGGTTTGATGCTCGTTGGCTTGATGCTTCTACCGGGATTGGTGGCAGCGCAACAAGCGGGCGACCGCGATCCGGCTACGCAAGACGAAGGAGTGGCTGATACGCGCGACGATTCCGAAGTTGACCAACGCGCTGACGATGCGGATGACGGCGATGCGGATGACAAGAGCGCAGAGCGTTCCGATTCCAAACCGCTCGATTTGAATCTTAGCGGGGCGGAGGTCAGCGTGCAGGTCGTTGGGGGTTCGGTTGTGATCCGAGGTATCGAAGGTGACCTGGATATTTTTGAAGAGTTGATGGACCGTCTCGACGGCGACTATCAGCCGCAGGGTTATCGCGTCATCAAGCTGCAAAGTAAGAACGCGCAGAACATCGCACAGGTTGTTCAACAAGCGGCGATGAAAATGCAGCGGCCATCACCTCGCCCGGACGAAGAAATCTCCGTTCAAACCATCGCGAGCAATATTCTCTTGATCACTGGTCCGGAAGCGGTTTTGGACGAAGTCGAGCGCATGGTGGCGCAGTTGGACGATGTGGATGCTGGGCTCCCCGACTTTGATTCGGTGACGTATGAACTCAAGCATATCAAGGCAATCGAAGCCGCTCCTAAGCTTGAGGAGTTGGTCAACGCACTGCGCCAGCGCCAGGGCGAAGACCCCGCAAGCAAGATCACGATCACCCCGCTCGATGCGAGCAACGCGTTGTTTGTGATCGCTCCTGAGACCGAACATGGAAAGATTCAGGAGTTGATCAATCGCCTTGATGTCGAGCCCATGAAGGGTTTTGGCGATTTGACGCTGGTTCATTTTCCGCTGATCAACAGCAAAGCGCAGGGGATGGTCGATGTGCTCGATAGCCTGCTCAAAACAGCAGGCAGTTCCGATGTGCTGACGGAAACCATTCGCCGGCTTCGGATGATTAAGGCGTCACCGGATGGTACTCAGGTCGAACTGCCTCCGCTGAACCTCGAACGACAGATCAAGTTGATTGCAGATGACGAGTCGCAGGCGATCATCTGCGCGACGGCGGAGGAAAATATCGAGCCGCTTGGCGAACTCATCAAGCTATTGGACAGCGTCCCGTTGGCCGAGGAGCAAAGCATTCGTGTGTATCCGCTAGTACATGCCGACGCGGTGGGCACCAAGGAACTGCTCGACGGAATGTTCGAGTCGGGCAAGGATCTGCCAAAGCCCGCTCCCGGAAATGAAACCACCGAAGCCGTTCCGACCAATCCGGTGGGGCGTTCGCTCGTCTACAACATCTCCATATCAGCCGACGCTCGGACGAATACGTTGGTGGTCGCCGGCCGTACGGAGCAATTGGTTTTGGTCGACGGCTTGCTGCAAAAGCTCGACGTGCCCATGTCCGAAATCAAGTACCCGCTTCGGTTGATTACGTTGACCAACACCGACGCGACCCGCGTGGGCAAGATCGTCGAAGACTTGTGGGAAAAACGCATCGAGAATATGCAACCGATGGAACTCGGGGAGGCTGCCCTCGCCCGCGAGAAGGTGTTTCTGTCAATCGACATTCGATCGAACTCGATGATTATCTCTGCGACGCAGGAAAACTTTGACGAAATCAAGACGATGGCCGCAACGCTTGACGGCGCACCAGAACGCTTCAGCGATCAGATCCGCATCCTCACCTGTACGGTTGCGTCGGCGGGTGATTTGAAAACCAAGATCGACGAGCTATGGCAACGAAAAGCCGAGCTGCGCGGTGAAGCGGACATTCCGCAGGATACGCCCGTCGTGGTGGCCGACCAGCGCAGCAACTCGCTGGTGATCGCTTCGGGTCCGGACGATTTTCAAGAAATCAAGCGTCTGGTCACGCAGTTGGAATCGCAACCATTGGCTCCCATTGCTGAAATTCGTTTGATCGATTTGGAAAATAACGACGCCACGCAGATCGGCGACATGCTTCAAACATTGTTTGACGAACGGGTTCAACAGCGATTGGCACAGGGGCAGACGGAAAACCCGTCGGATCGCGTGGCCATCGCGACCGAGCCGGTGACGAATACGATCCTCGTTGCATCTTCAAGAGACAACTACAACGAGATGTTGAAGTTGATCGAAAAACTCGACGCCGAACTCGACCCCGAGGGCATTATCCGGGTCTTCGTATTGCAGAACGCCCAAGCTGAAAACGTCGCCACCAAGATCGACGAGTTGTTTGAAGAGGGCTTGTACCTTGGGGCTGTCGGTTCCGAAAATGAAATCGTCGCGCAACGGCAGAAAGTTTCGCTGGTTGCGGACTCACGTTCCAACGCGGTTATCGCGAGCGCTTCCAAAACGAATCTGAGCATCATTGAAAAGCTCATTTTGCAAATGGATACGGATCGCGCACCGCTCGTCAACGCGGACACCCGCATCTTCAAGCTCAAGAATGCCGACCCCATTAAGCTGGCTGGCATGATGGACACGTTGTTTGAAGGTATGGCGAGCAATTCGGAGGGTGATTTTAAGGCCCCGACGATTGTGCCCGACGCGATGAGCGGCACGCTGATCATGACCGGGTCGCGCGATGCGATCAAGCGGTCAACCGACATGCTTGCATCGTTGGACGTGCCTGCTTCGGCGAAGTCTGCGATTCAGGTTTATCAACTCAGGCAAGCGTCTGCCGTCAAGCTGACGACGAAGATCACGAACATTTTTGAAGGTCGGGCCCAAGGTGCCGATGCCGAACGAACGCCGATTTTTCTGATGGCCGACGAAGCCACCAATAGCATCGTGTGCAGCGCCTCGCCTGAAGATCACCTAACTGTGGCGCACCTGCTCAGTTTGCTCGATGTTCGCTCCAGCATTAGCCGGCAGGTGCAGATCTTCCCGCTCAAGCAAGCCAAGGCAGAGCCCACGGCGACATCGCTCGAAGAGCTCTTTGCGTCGCAGGCGGAAGGTGGTGACGGGCGGGCTGACGTCATCGCGATCCAAGCCGACCCGCGTACCAACTCGCTGATCGTTTGGGCGGCGGGCTCGGAGATGGCCAACATCGCGGACATCATCAAGAAGATGGACACGTCCATTCCCGGTCCGGAGATGATGCTCAAAGTGATCACGCTTCGCCACGCGCTGGCGACGGAATTGGCTGAGACGCTGATCAGCACGATCTATGGCGGCGGACAGGCCGGGGGAGATGATGAGCAGGCCGTCATCCTTAAATTCCTCTCGACGTCGGCTGATGGACGCGAGCAAATCCGCACGTTGATGCGGCAGGATATCACGATCGAACCGGACGAACGCACGAACTCATTGTTTGTGATGGCACCCGCTGCGAGTATGGACATGCTCGAAAACATGATCCAATCGATTGATCGCATCCCGCAGGTGCTTAATGAGATTCGCCTGTTTCCTCTGGCAAATGCCGACGCCGAAGAGGTCGTTGACGTGTTGACGAGCCTGTTTGAAGATGACACGCAAGGCGATGGGCCGGAAACCCGCCTCGAAGTGGGCGGCGCGACACCCGCAGCTTCCGGGGCGTCCGGGGAGGCGACCGCGCCGGGGCAGAAACTTCGATTCACAGCCAACCGACGAACCAACTCCGTCATCGCAACAGGGGCAGCCGTCGATCTCGATATGATCGAGGACCTCATTCGTCAGTTGGACGGGCAGGATGTCGACGAGCGAATTCGGCACGTCTATGAGGCGCGGTATCTTCCTGCGACGGACATCGCAACCGCGCTCAGCGAGTATTTCGACAAGGAGAACGAACTGCTTGGGGATCTTGACGACGAGACGGCGATTCTGCGCCGGGCGGAACGCAATGTCACCGTCGTGTCCGATGAGGATAGCAACACGGTGTTGATCGGCGTCAGTCCGCGATATTACCAACGAACGATGGAAATGTTGTACGCCATCGATCGCCCACCCCCGCAAGTTGTCGTTCAGGTGATGATCGCTGAGGTGGCCCTCAATGATTCGCTTGATTTTGGCATGGAATTCGCCCTTCAGGATTTGGCGTTCAGCAAGAATGCCACAGTAGGTCCGAATGGGACGGTGCGTGGTGGTAACTTTGATCTCGTAGGCGGGACGGATGTGGGAGCGGCTGGCGCTGGGTCGTTCGGTGGATTCACGTTCGCGATTACCGGAGCAGACTTTAACTTCCTGATTCGCGCGTTGCAGTCGGACGGGAGCCTGGAAGTATTGAGCGCTCCAACGATCGTCGTATCCAATAATCAGACAGGCAATATCACGATCGGTGACAACGTTCCATTCGTGCAGGGTTCGCAGGTGACCAACAACGGGCAGGTGAACTCGCAAGTTCAATACGAAGACGTGGGTATCATTGTTGACGTGACCCCGCACATCAATCCAGATGGATACGTTAACATGGAAATTAAACCGGAGATCTCTGCGCTGAATACGGGGAGCAGTGTGCAAATTTCGGCTGGGGTGACCGCTCCGATTTTTACAACTCGATCGGCTGAGACGACGGTGACTGTTAAAGACGGCGAGACAATTGTGATTGGCGGTTTAATCCAGACCCAGGAGGACGAGCGCGAGACGAAGGTTCCGATTCTTGGCGATTTGCCTGGCATCGGGAATCTCTTTCGGGCAACAAGCAGCACGCGTCGGCGAACGGAACTGTTGATCCTGTTAACTGTCAACGTGGTGCGCGATGAAGTCGACGCACGCGAGCAATCACGGCGTCTTCGCGATCAGAGTGGTTTCATGCCCAAGCGAGTTCTGCGAAACCCGCTCATGCAGGGGCTTCGGATTCTTCCGCCGGATGAAACCTCGTTTGAAGAATCACCCTTGCGCGAAATCGAGTCACCAAGTAATATGCAGCAAGGCGTTCCGATCGATCGTCGTCCAGCGAAACCTCCCGTGTACGGTCCGAAACCCGACACATATGGACCCGCGAGACCTGTGAGTCCGATCGGTTCTCGAAAGACAGCCTCGTCCATTTATGGCCCGCCGCGGTCGGCGCTGCCGGCAAGTTATACACCGGTGCGACCATCGTTCGCGGTCACCTCAACGGACGATGCGCTGCAAGGCTCCGAGGTGGTGTCGATGCAAGCCATGACGCCCGCGCCTGCGAGTTCTCCTCACATGCGAAGCGATCACTCGGATGCAGGGCCCATGTCGCAGATTTCAACCCACCGAAGCACGACGACGCAACAATCTGCGCGGCGTGGTCGCGTTTCACCAATGCGGACGCCATCGAGCAGCGATCAACGCAACAGCGATGAACCGCTCGTTCTCGAAATGGTGGAGGTGCGATAGATTGTCGAAAGCTCTCCATGTCGCCTGCGTACTTCTGATGTTGACGGCTGCCTCCGGTGGTTGCAACGAACAGAACGGATCCTTCATTCTGGGACGCCGAAACAAATCCGTCCCGTCGGATATCTTCAAGGTGGTTTGCTTTTATCCGCCCAACATGTGGCGCAGTTTCGACCAAGCCGGCGATCGAAACATCGAAGGGTTCACCTTCATTTTGTACCTGATATCTGCGGCTACCGATCGCGGAGCGGTGGCAGACGGCGTGATTCAGGTGCAACTGTTTGACGTGGTTTCGAAAGACGAAATACAGACCAGTCGCAAGCTCGTCTACGAATGGTCGAGCCCGATGTCAGACATCCCGCAGCGAAATCCCACCAAGCTCGGGCACGGATATCAACCATCCATCGATTGGGGAACGTTTGATTTGTTCGGTAAGGAACTCGAAGTGCTTGTGCGCTACATCGCCCCAAACGGTTCAAGTGTTCCAAGTCGAACCGCCACCATTCACGTCCCGCCTCGAGTACTTTAGTCGGAACGTGCGCAACCCTTGCGTCGTTCTGCGATCAACATGATCTTCTGACGCGGGTCGGTTTCTGGATTTGCCTACGGTGTGAAACTGCTACCGCAGCCGCAGGTGCTTGTGGCGTTCGGATTGGTGAATACGAATCCGCGCCCCATCATCTCGTCGCGAAAGTCGATTGCGACACCGTTGAGATACAGGTAGCTGCGCGGATCGCACACGATCTTGATGCCATCGTGCTCGAAGACTTCATCTTCAGAGCTTGTTTGGTCGGTCAGATCGAGCGTGTAGTTGAAACCGCTGCATCCGCCGCCCTTAACGCCCACGCGGAGAAACAGTTCTTCGACGTTGGTTTCGCCTTCTTTGGCTTCGCCCTTGAGCCGTTCAAGCTGTTGGCTCAGAATCGTGTTGACCTCGCGGACGGCACCTTCACTCAATGAAATTCCCATTTGAGGAACCTTTCAATTCATCCAAAGTTGCTGCGGGACCGGAATCTGCGCAAACCCGCGCATACAGCCAACCAGATGATAGCTCTGCCCTCTCAATTCTTCAACGGATACATTGCTTCAACGGACATTTGGAGTGGGCACCTTTGCAGGGGCGGGCAGATGTGTCCGAGGATGGAGTAAGAAATTAGGCCCGGCGGGGTGAGCCGGGCCTTGGGGGTAACTGATCCATGGGGGATGGATCAGTAAATGGGTTAAGATAATCCGGTTGGGTGGGCAATCGGCGGGGCCGACGCTGAACGGCTTCCCGGATTCCGTTGATGGCCGGGCCACGATGTCGTGGCAGGCAAGCTTCACCCGGAACCTGAGCTTCACCAATTCTGGCCAGCCAGCCAGCCGATGTCAAGGCTCTGCCAGAGGTGGCTGTCAAGTCGTTCTCATGTAAAGGCTAGGCTTGGCGCTCTGAAACTGCGTTATTTTCCTCCGAGTCGAGCGTGGCGGGCTGCCCGTGGCGTTGACGGCTGGGTGATTTTGCGCACGGTAGAACTCCTACCCCGATGCCTCGTCCGCAGAATTTTTTTCCAGCCCCCGTTTCGAGTGACGATTTCGAGGTTACAGTGTGCTTGGAAAGCCCCGCGAGAATGTTCGACCGGCTATTGGATTCTGAGTTCACTTCTTGCTCTGGCGATGCCGATGGGGTACTATGTTGTATAGTAGATGTCGCCAGCCGTGGCAGGGTGGGTAGTGCCCACCGCAGATTTGATGCACGGCAAGATGGTGGGCACAGCCCACCCTACATTCGCGACAGACACGACGTTGCTTGAAACACCATGTCGTTGGAAACACGACTGGTTACCGGCAACACTTAGCTAGGACTCACTCCAGGAGATGATGGCATGCTTCGATCCGCAGTGATGACAATCGCGATTCTGCTCGTGGGCTCCCCAGCGGTGAACGCCCAGACGGCTGGCACTCGGGCGGGCCAGTCAAATAGCAAACAGGCAAAGAGCAAGCAGACAAACAGCAAACATAAGGCCGCCGAGAAGACAGGTCCGACTGTTGACTCTCCCTTGTTTCCCGGTTCGCGGCGAAATCTTGGTGGATCGCGGACTACATCGCGACGTGTTTCGCCTGCAGTGGCGACGTTGAACAAACGCGTCGATTCGATTGATTGGGATGACCTGCCCCTTGAATCAGTGATTGAATGGTTGCGTGAGCAGGGGCCCAAGACGAATGTGATTGTCGTGTGGCGTGCGCTCGAAGCACAGGGCATCGACGCGGACACACCCGTGACGCTCCGGTTCCGTGATGCGCGCGTGAAGCAAATACTGTCCGAAGCACTCGAACAGGTCGCCGACGGAAGCGAGCTTCGTTTTCGCGGCTCGGGAAATTCCATCAAGATTTCCACCCGCGCCGATTTCAACCGCAAGCTGTACGTTCGTGCGTACGAC
>JAADIU010000188.1:4684-6805 GCA_013151185.1 Planctomycetota bacterium | reverse complement strand
GGCGTTCGCACTGGGAGTTCGGAAGTTCGAGGCGGGAGTTCGAGGAGGGGAGTTCGAGGGGGGAGTTCGAGGGACACACACTCGGGGAGTTCGAGGAACACGCACTTTAATTGGCGCGGGTTGGATTGCGGGCATTGCTCATCCCGGTTTGTGGCGCGGTGTTTGCCACATGTCTTGCATCGTCCTTGGTGGTCAGCTCAGTCGCGTTCGGTCCTTCTCGTAAGAATCGTTTGGTGCTTTTGGTGGTGACGTTATACTGCCGAGCCATGCACATTGGGGGAACCTCATCTTCATGCCTTTGCCGCGCACTTGTGCGACGGGTGCGGTGCGCTGTTTTGATCGTGTTCTTGTCCGCGATGCTGGCCTGTTGTGGGGTTGCGTTGGCTGATGATCAGACTCGGCAGGCTTTGGAAGCAGCCGCCGTTCATGTGCGGCTTGGGCAGTTTGATGAGGCGTTGGTCCGCCTTGCGGAAGTTGAACAGGTCGAGCCGGACAATCCCTGGATGTGGTATTATCGCGGAAGTGCGTTCACCGGGCGGGGCGATCACTACGAGGCACTTCGTGCGTTTGATCAGGCGTCAAGCGTGCTTTCGGACTTGGGCGGTGACGAAGAACTGAGCGGCTTGATTCTCTCGGCGCGGACCAAGACACGGCGAAACGTGTTCAACTTTTCGGTGTCGATGGGGCTGGGTTACGACAGCAATGTGAGCTTTCTGGGCGGTGGTTCGAGCGACCTGGGTTTTGTTGCGGGCCAGGGGAATGGCACATTTGACTCGTCCGCACAGATCGACTTCGCTCCGATTGCGACGAAGGATCAAACGCTGGCGGCTGGCTTTCGCACGTCGCAGCTTCGGAACTTTCAAATCGAGCAGTTCGACCTGCAAAATTACGGTGCATATCTGCGATACTCCCGTCGGTTCGGTTCCAACTGGGAAGCGTCGATTCGATATGACTACGACGTCAGCTTGCTGAACAACGAGTCGTTTCTTTCCAACCACGCGCTCAGTACGTCGCTGGGTTACCATTGGACGCGGTATGGCAGTTGGTTTCGACTCGACACCACGCGGGTGTTCTACCGTTTTGAAGCGCGCGACTTTCTCTTTGAAACCGATCCAGACTTGGATCGCGACGGAACGGCTCACTTTGTCGGTATCGAGCAGAGTTTCGACATTCAACCCATCGCCGACTTCGCGTGGGTGTGGGACGTTTCAGCCGCCTATCAATTCGGACGTATAGCCACCGAAGGCGACGAATTCGATCGCCGCACGCACGACTTCCTGCTTGCATTGGACATGCCACTCGTCAATCCAAAGGAGCCGGAAGAATTTTTATTGATCCCCGATCGCGAGTTGCGATTCCGCTTCGACGCCCGGTGGCAGATCGCAAACTATCGCAACCCCAGTGCGTTCGATCGACGGCGCGACGTGCGCGATGATCTGATTACGGACTACGGGTTCACACGCTTCTCGATGATCCCGAGGATGGACAGGTTGTACTGCGGGCATTGATCCGCTGGACCGACGCCCAGTCCAATGTGGTTCTCAGCAATCGCGATTCGCCGTTCACCTATGATAAGTTTGTCTATGGTGTGCAGATTCAGTGGTCGTGGTAGATGGTGCATTGGGTCAAATGCCCGACGTAAAAATGCCCGAGGTAAAAATGGAGGTGCGACTGACCGTCGGCAAAGACAGTCAGCCGCCCAATCGCGTTCATGCCGGTGTGGTTGGCGCGTGGTTTGCACCGGCAGCGCAATCGTCACCCCCGCGATCGAAGAAGCGCATTCATCGATCGGCCCATGGTAACTTTGGGGGCTGAGGCAGCTTTTGTCGCACCTCCCCCGAGCTGCGTTAGCGCCCAGCCCCCATGTACAGTTGGCGTGGGGATGTTGAAGCCTTTCAGCGAGCATGAAAAAATGTTCCCTTCGTGGCTGATGGGCGGTAGGGGCTGTGGGAAGTGCTTCTTGGCGCGGTGAGCCATGTGCCGATAACCTAGTCGTATGAGATAAGGGAGCGGAAGTTGAGTCGCCGGGCTGACGGGCCAGCGATTCCGAAACGGGACATATCAGAACACCGCCTGCCGGACGCGGCAGTTGAGCGATCGAGGACGCCATGTCGGATCAGC
>JAADIU010000188.1:0-4666 GCA_013151185.1 Planctomycetota bacterium | reverse complement strand
ACGATTACAAACACGATTCTCCTGGACGGGTTGAAAGATCCGGGGAATGAATCCGTGTGGCGGCAGTTTGTCGAGCGGTATCGACCGACGATCGTTGCGGCAGCGCGACGCTTCGGCCTCAACGAAGCCGACGCACAGGATGCCGCACAACAGGCGGTTGTGGCGTTTTGCACTGCATATCAAGAGGGAAAGTACGACCGCGAGAAGGGGCGACTTCGACATTGGTTGTTCGGGATTGCAAGAAACCAGATGCGCAATCTCTACAAGAAGAGTGCCCGACGCAAGGAAATGCAAATCGCAAACGACTCGGGCGAGACGGATTTTTTTGCTCGGCTAAACGACGGCAACGAATTCGAGCAAATCTGGGAGGAAGAATGGCGCGACTCGGTGTTGCGGCAATGCCTTGAGGAGGTGAGTAAGGAGTTCGACGCAAAATCCATCGAGGCGTTCAAGCTCTTCGCGTGGAAGGGCCAACCTGCACAAGATGTGGCCGACGGACTCGGTATGACCTCGAACGCTGTCTTTATCGCCAAGCACCGCATCATGAAGCGCATCCGCGAACTCATGCCCAAAATGGAAGATATCTGGTAGGCCATCCGCCTTCACAGGGTCCAAATCGCCGATTCTTCAAAAAAAAGTCGCAACGCAGCCCATCGTCCGAAAGATCCCCCGCCCCCAAGTGCCAATACCGGGTGACCCATGTTGGTTCAGGAGGCGAACGATGCTGAAGACATTGCTTACGAGACGGATGCGTCAACGCGCGTCGCGGCTTTTGGAATTGTGCGAGTTGACTTGTCCCGATTCCACCGGTGTGGTGCTTCAGCCGCGGACGGAAATCTTGCAGCTTCGCGACTTGCTTGACATCATCAATGCGCTCGATGAGGCGGAGATGAGCCGACTGAAGTATGTGGCATTCGATTTCAGCCGAGTGTCTGAACTATCGGGTCCGTGGGGTGTTCATTTTGCGCTGCTGATCAGTTTGTCGCGGCGGTTGAAAACGCGTGTGATCGCCACATCGTTGCGGGGGCAACCCGCGTCGGTTGCAAGACTGTTCAGCAAGTCGCCCGACGTGCAGGCGCTTTGTTTCGCCGTGGGGGCTGATGGCTTGCCCGAGGTGAGTGCGGTCGCAATTTTTTCGCGTACCGCTTAGATGGAAAATGTGAATCAGTCAGCGAAGTTCATAAACTTGTTCGCCAGGTGCGATGACCATGTCCAATTGCCCTTCATCCGAAATGCTCGAACTGTTCCAATCGGGATCCTGCGATCTTGATCGGGCGGTCGCGATCGAAGAGCACCTGCAAGGATGCCGTCCCTGCCGGATCAACTGCGAAAAATTAAGCAGTGACAACGATTTGATGCCCGGGTTGCGCCGCGTTCTCGACGACGATGCGCAGCGCATCGACATCGCGGAGCAATCCACGATCGACGGTTCTTCGTTTCAACTCGACGTCGGTGCGCCAACCAAAGCGATCACGGAAATCGAAGGCTATACGATCCTGAAAGAACTGGGTCGCGGTGGGATGGGGCTTGTCTATCTTGCGATTCAGCACTCGACCAAGAGGCAGGTCGCTCTAAAAGTCCTTCTCGATGGACCGTTTGCATCGGAAAAAGCGCGCCTGCGTTTCGAGCGCGAAGTCGAGTTGGTTGCACAGCTTGATCATCCGAACATCGTGACGATTCTGGAAAGCGGTATCGACAGCGGGCGATACTACTTTGCGATGCGATACGTTCCCGGTCAGCGTTTGGACCGGTATATCGTGGAGAAAAACGTTCCGCGCGAGCGCATGCTTGGTATTTTTCAGAAGGTATGCGAAGCCGTCAGCTATGCGCATCAGCGCGGGATCATTCACCGCGATTTGAAACCATCGAATATTCTCGTTGACGAAAACGGTGAACCGTTTGTGCTGGACTTCGGCCTTGCCAAGTCAACGGGCGAGCAGGTTTCCGAAATCGAGAAGGAAAAAACGATCTCGGTCACCGGCCAATTGATGGGTACGTTGCCCTACATGTCGCCGGAGCAGGCGTCTGGCGATCAGAATTCGGTCGACATTCGCACCGATATCTATTCGTTGGGTGTGATTCTCTACGAAATGCTCACCGGGCAGTTTCCGTATCAGGTCATCGGAAATGTCGCGGACATTTTGCGCAACATCGCTGAAGTCGATCCCAAGAAACCGTCGACCGTGGGTCGGAGGATCAATGACGAAATCGAAACCATCGTTCTCAAGGCGCTCGCGAAGGACAAGGACCGCCGCTATCAATCGGCGAATGCCTTTGCCGACGACTTGGGTCGATACCTTGATGGCAAACCGATCGAAGCAAAGCGCGACAGCACCGTTTATATGATGCGCAAGATGTTGAGTCGCCACCGTGTTCCGGTCACTGTTGCGGTTGCCTTTCTTGCGATTGCTTCGTTCAGTGGATGGAGTTGGTGGCAACAGCAAATGCAAATCGCCCAAGCCGGCGCCGCGCAAATCATGGCGCAGTTTGTGGATGAACCACTTACAGCCATGGAGCGGGCAACGGTCGCCGAACCAAGGCTGGCTGAGGTGTTGCAGGATGCCATGGTGCGAAGTCTCAGTTCCAGTGCGTACACCGAACGCATCATGGCCGCCCGTGGTGGAATGCTGGTCGCTCCCGAAGAATTCTGGGATTCGATTGACGGCGGATCGCTATGGAAAAACGGTGAGTGGTTGGAGTTATGCAGCCTTCCGCCTGAGATGACGAAAGCGATTCTGCCGCAGTTGATCGACAAGGCAGAGAACGGCACCGATCGGCAGCGCTACGTCAGCATTTGTTTGATCGGGCAGACCGCGCAAGCCGGCGGTGCATTGGCGGACGATTGCGCCCGCTGGGCCCGCGAGGCGGAGCATCCGGGTGTTCGGGCAGCAGCATCTTGGGCGGCGATGCGTTTGGGCCAGCCGATTGCGCCGTTCGCTTCGACCAACAGCTTCGTTGATGAACTGAGTGGTTCGGTGTTCGTCAAAGTTTCCGGACACGATGCGTTCATTCGTGGCAGTGGCGAAGAAGATCCCGATCGTCTTAAGGACGAAACACGTCCCACGGAAGGTGTTGCGTTGGCTGAACGCTGGGTGGCTGAGACGGAGGTGACCTGGCCTGCGTTCGACCGATTCCTTGATGATCCTGCGGCTGCGGTGGTGTTCGATGGCCATAAGGGGGGCGACATGGTCAGCTTGTTGCGTGGCTTATCTGCTGAGCAGAAGCAGGAAGCTGCGGCAGGTTGGGTCAGCCTGAATGCGGCGCAAGCATATTGCGACTGGCTCAATGCCCAAGGTGCCACGATGAATCCGCCACGAAGTTATCGCCTTCCGACCGAGGAAGAGTGGGAGCACGCTGCCCGAGGTGGAAGCGACAAGCGTTTTTCTTTTGGCGACGATTCAAAGTACGCGCGGTACTTCGCACACTGCGCCGGTCGCCGGCCCGGATGGCAGGTTGTGGGCAAGCACATGCCGAACTTTTATGGCTTGTTCGACATGCCGGGTGGGGTGTGGGAATGGACGACGTCGAGATATTCACCAGGTGAGGAGTTTCGGGTGACTCGGGGTGGCGCTCTCTATTCGCCGGGAATTCGCTGTCGAAACGCCCAGCGAAACTACGCCGAACCGGCCGCTGCGACGGCATACCACGGATTTCGTTTGATCATGGAGGTGGGCGATGATTCCTAATTGCGTCCGCCATTTTCTGCATCGTGTTGCATCGTTCGGTGGTCGCACGCGATGTTCGGTCGCGGTGCTATTCGTCGTTTCGACGGGTTGGCTAGGCTGCACAGCCGTTGACGATATCGCCGACTTGCCCATCGAGACGAGCTTTGCGTTCACGAATTTTTCCAAGACCACTTATGCCGTGCTGCGAATTCGCGCCCACGACGAAACGATCGAGACACCGTACTTTCGCACGGACCTTCTTCCACCGGGTGCCACGCAGCGGCAGCGATTCGTTGATGCGCTCGGTGTGGGTTGTCCCGATACGTTGGACTTGCAGATTTTGATCTACGAACGGGTCAATGGAGACGTGCCCATCGGGCTTGACGATGGCGAGGCTGTTCTTGGCGAACCGGTTGTCGCGGGCGAAATTCTCGACGTACCTGCGTGCAACGTTCAGCCGCTCGAAACCTATACGATCGTCAGTTGGGATACCGATCCGGGCGAGGCTCGCGTCAAACTGGCGCAGGACACTCCTGTCGATGTGGCGATTCGCGCAAGCGGGTTGTTCAATACGCCCGATGCAACGTGGGATGTCGTCGGGGTTGATGCAGTGTTTGCAAACGATGCGCCACCCGCTCTCGCGACGTTTGAAGCCGTGGCAGGGCAGGTGACGCTTGCAGATGGGACGGGCGTTGAAGGCGTGGGTGTGATGCTGCGGACTCGGTTTCGGTTGCGTTTGAACGATGACATCGTCGACAACGATCCCGATGCAGGGTTTGGCGATCCGATCACGTTT
Organism: Planctomycetota bacterium; assembly: GCA_013151185.1. Taxonomy (GTDB): domain Bacteria; phylum Planctomycetota; class Phycisphaerae; order UBA1845; family UBA1845; genus UBA1845. The sequence continues at coordinate 205 of JAADIU010000188.1, read as the reverse complement.
ACCACGACCGCGGCTGACGGTTCGTTTTCGTTTCAGCGACCGCCCGGTGGCTACCGTCTCGAATTTTTCTCTGACGATGTTGCGTTTCGACCGGCGATCATCGACGTTGAGCCGCCCATCCAATCTGTCCTTGTCGTGGCGGAGCCGTTGTGATGATGAAGCAGATTGAAACAACTTGGCGCCGATGGCTTTTGAGCTTTCCGGC
>JAADIU010000191.1 GCA_013151185.1 Planctomycetota bacterium | reverse complement strand
GTCAATCGTGATGGGATGATCTGATGGCAAAAGGAAGTTTGCGTCGCTACGACGTTCAAGCCAAGTATGCGTTCTTGATTTCTTTGTGTGCGGTAGGCGGGGTTGCGGCACTGACGGTGCTGATCTTTCGGAATTTCAAGCAGGACGAAATGTCGGTCGTCTACAGCAGAAACGGATTGTTCGGACCCATCGTGGTTATCACCACCGCGCTGACGTGCCTGCTGGCCGCGACCGGGGCGGCGATTGGGTTGAACAGTGCGGGCCAAAAACGCAACGAACTGAACCGGCGATCGTGGATGGCGTTTTTCATAGGCACGGGGGCCCTCTCGGTCACGCTCATTCTTTTCGTCGCTTTCTTGCAATACGGTATGAAACTTTGATCCGGGCTGTCTTTGAGACGATTCGCCTTGGGGCGGTGTGATTCCTGTGGGCGTGATACTCGTAGGACAGCACTGTAGCAGTAGAGCGCGACCCCGCTTCTTACTTCTTCACCAACTGTTCTTGCAGGTGCTGGTAGATCGCCCGCGTGGCTGTCGAGCGGTTCATCGTGTAGAAGTGTAGCCCCGATACGCCGTTGGCGAGAAGATCCTCGCACTGACGAAGCGCATGAATGCAGCCGACCTGCCGAACGGCTTCGTTGTCATCCTCGACGGCTTCGATTTGCGAGAGCAACGTTTTCGGAATGCTCGCACCGCACATCTGGGTGAATCGCTTGACCTGCTTGACGCTGAGGATCGGCATCACGCCAACGATAATCGGCAGGTCGATTCCCTTCTTTGCTGCACAATCTCGGAATCTGTAGAAGTCGGTATTGTCGAAGAACAACTGCGTGACCAAATAATCGCAGCCGGCATCGACCTTGCGCTTGAGGTGCGTGAGATCGGCATCGAGGTCGGGGGCTTCTGGATGCGTCTCGGGGTGGCAGGCGGCACCGATGCAAATGTCGTAACGATCCTGCAAGAATTCGATCAAATCCGAAGCGTGTGCGAAACCGCCCTCGGGTTGCACGAACTCGGCTTCACCAGCCGGTGGATCGCCGCGAAGCGCCAAAATATTCTGCACATCGCCCGCCGTCAGTTCATCAACGACGCTAGCGATTTCTTTCTTCGTCGCCCCAACACAGGTGAGGTGAGCGACCGGTTCGATGCCGGCATCCTTCTTGATGCGACGAACAAGATCGACAGTCTTCTGTCGCGTCGAACCACCCGCTCCGTAAGTGACAGAAACGTAGGTGGGATTCAGCGGTTTGAGGTCCAGGATGGTCTTGTATAGATCCCAGAAACCGACATCCGCCTTCGGAGGAAAGAACTCAAAGGAGAATGACGGTGCGTCTTGTTGAAGTGCCTCAATGATCTTCATAAGCACAACCAGTCCAAAGGTGCCGCGTCGGAATGAAAGATCACGCGCCCAAGCCGGGAGCCACCGAACGGCGTGGCAACGATTCTCCAAACCGCCGAATTCAACAATCCAAACAAAGAAACTGGGAGCGGAAGGATTCGAACCTTCGAAGGCATACGCCAACGGGTTTACAGCCCGTCCCCTTTGGCCAACTCGGGCACACTCCCTGCTCGTTCAAATTACCCATTGAACGATTCCCGAAGCTGTGCCATTCCGCCGGCTGTGATTGCGTCGCTTGCGGGCAAATCACAGCCTGTTATATCGGATAAAACGGCTACGTCTCAACTTCGGTTTGCGTCAACGAAAACGGACGCAAGGCCAGCACGCCAGCCGCGAGCCCATCGTCCCATCGCAGCCCGGATTCTACATGATCGACTCGACGAAGCAACGTCCGCAATCGTGGTCATGGGCGGATTCCCCGAGGCTACCTATTCTACACGGACGAGCAGCCCGGAGCCGATTTCCGTCGCCGGTGCGGTTGGCTTTTCGGGCGCCGCGTTTGACGGCGACGGGAATCGTTCATTGGGCTGTTGATGCCAATCGCGGTCGAACCACTGTCAGTTCGCTGCCCCGACGACCTGCGGCTTCGTCTGAGACCGAGCGCAAGAAACGACGTTTGAATCCGTTGAACCCATCGGGTAGCCTCGCCCGACGTGACGTGTTCTGCAACAACCACAGGGTCTTCCGCCAAGTCGGGAAGCATTCTGATCCACCGTACATCAACGGGATTCTGAGCGATGGCCAAATCGATTGAGGAACTGGACCACGCGATAACGCCGTTGGGCGAACTCGTCCTGCGGCGTCGGTGCGTGGCGTCGCTTGGGGGAGCAGAAATTTTCGAGGTCAAACTGGATGGCGAATTCCTCATGTCCAGCCTCGTCAACGACGCGGAGATTGCGTTGGCCGACCTTGCGCTGCCGCTCGTTCGCGACCGGGAGTGCGACGTGCTGGTCGGCGGGCTGGGACTCGGTTACACAGCAAAAGCCGCTCTCGATGCAAACCAAGTTCGATCGGTTACGGTGATCGAGTTGCTCGAACCAGTCGTCCGGTGGCACGAACGTGGCTTGGTTCCGTTGGCTTCGGAACTCAAGAACGACTCCCGATGCAGAATTGTTCTTGCCGATTTCTTCGCAATGTTTGCGGCTGATGCGCCACAGCCGCGTGGCATCGGATCACAAATGTTCCACGCGATCCTTCTCGACATCGACCATTCACCGCAGTGCCTCCTCCAGCCGTCACACGCAGCGTTCTACTCCGCCAATGGAATGCAGTCGGTGGTCCAGCGGCTTCACTCTGGCGGTGTGTTCGCGCTTTGGTCAGCCGACCCGCCGGACACGGAACTGCTGGACAGTATGAGCGAGGTGTTCGCAGACGTACGAACCCACCAGCGGTCGTTCCTGAACCCGCTCTTGAACAAAGAAGACAGCAACTGGATCGTAGTGGCTCAGCGGGATCATGGTGGATAGGTAAATCAGCGACTCCGCTCGCCCGCGTTTGGAACTCATCTCGCGTTCGCGAAGCGATGATTGGGGTGGCGCATCTTCCTGCGGACAGGTTGGTCGATGTTGAGTTCGTAGGTAGACTGGAACTACCGAGGTTGCGAATGGTACCCAAGTTGTGGGTTCCGCGCTGCTGCGGATGGGCGGATTCCTTAAAGACGGGCAGACAGCATGGCGACCAACTGGACATTTTTCTTCGTATGGCTCATTCCCGGTTTTCTGATATTGGGAATTTTCTTGCTGTGGCGAGGTTGGCGGCCGCGGCGTCGTGGTGAAGCTCCGCACTGTCGTCAATGTGAGTATAACCTGACGGGTTTGCAAAGCGATCGCTGTCCCGAGTGTGGCAATGCGATCGCGGCAGACTCCATTGTTTACGGCACACGTTATAAGCGCCCGGGTTTGATTGCGACGGGGGTTGTAAGTCTGTTACTCGGTGTGGTTCTGTCTGTCGGCATGCTGAGCAATGTCAACTGGTATCCGTACAAACCGACCGGCTGGATCATCAACGATATTCAATCCAAGAACGCAACCGTTTCGTGGAAGGGGTGGGCTGAATTCACCCGCAGACTCAAAAGGGGAGATGTTTCAGAGCGTCACCAAACCAGGATGATCGAGCTGAGTCTGATTGAGCAAGGTCGGCCCGCCACTACGAAGTTCAACCCGAGGCTCGAGGGATACATTGAATTCCTTGGTGATGCCTACGTTCGGGGCCGCATGTCGGAAGAACAAGAGGCGACGTTTTTTAAACAAATCCTTCGGCTGGAGTTCAAGGTGCGGGAGCAAACCATCGTCGGAGATCGCGTGCGGTATCGCGTGACAAGCATGGGGAATTCCCCGTCTAATCCATGGTGGATCACGATTTCACACAAAGTGAGATTGCTGGACGGCAACCCCGTCCAATCCATAGCGAGCACACTGGCGCACAGCGGCAACAGCGGCGGGGGCATTGGGGGCAGCATTGAGCCCCCGAACGCAGGAAGACACACATTGACGGTCGTTCTCGATATCAAGACGTACTCCAACAAGGAAACAAAGACTCTTGCGCACGAGCGGGAAGTCAAACTGCAGGGGGAGTTTGAGGTGCTCGCGGAGGAACCCGCCGAATTCATCAAGATGGTGGTCGATCCCGCCCTTCGTGAACAACTGCTCGACTGCTTTAATCCACAAGATTTCAGGCTGGATCGCCATGTACTTGGAGGTACGGTTGCGACGGAGATCCTTCCGATTGATGTCGCATTCGACGTCATCGTCCGCGTGAACGGAGAGGAGATTTCAGAAAACTCGTTCTCGGGGCTTCGAGGCGAAGATCCCATCCTGCGGGCATTCTCATGGCAATACGAAAAGCCACTCATTCAAGAGGGTGATTCGCTCGAATCGATCGACCTGATCCTGCGCAGCAACGAGAAACTTGCGCGCGAATCGGTGGATATGCTTGAACCTTGGCAGGGCGAGTTGATCTACAAAGACGTGCCCATCGAAGTCATCGAGGCCGCAGAGGAAAAGTAAGTATCGGTTGTGCCCGCGTCGCCGGATTTTCTCTATCCATACGCGCCAGTGTCGCTATTTCTTCACAATTTGGTCCAGTCATTGACGTGCGGAAACGGTCCCGACACGAATCTCGGGTACTCACCAAAACTGGTTTGTTTACCCCAAACCATCCCATACGATGCTCGGCTGGTTCGGGTCGATTCGGTTCGACCATCCAAGCGTCAAGACAACCAATAGCATCGGGCGAAGTCGCGCCCCCAATCAGGAGGACAATCTCATGG
>JAADIU010000079.1 GCA_013151185.1 Planctomycetota bacterium | reverse complement strand
TCACGATCAACACCTTCGTTGGCGGAATCATCGCCATCATCGGCATCGCTATCATCGCTTTGGAAAAAGGGAATTGGTCGCTCGCAGGATGGGGGCGCGGCGAAACGTTCATCCTCTGCGGCGCGCTCGCATGGCTTGTCTACACCCTGATAGGTCGCGACCTCTATCGAAAGTACAACCCCATCACGGCGAGCATTTATGTGTTCGCTTTCGGAGCCGCCGCCAGCCTTCCCTGGGCGATGTCGGAATCGCCATTCTACGAACTGGCTGAATTGCCTTGGTCGTGGTGGGCGTGCATTGCCTATATGGGCGTCGTTGCAACTGCATTCGGAATCGTCGCATTCAACGCCAGCATACGCACTCTGGGAGCCGGCAAAACCTCAATGTTCCTTCTCATCGTCCCGCCCACCACAAACCTCTGGGGATACCTTCTGTTTGACGAACCCGCGACACCCATCAAAATACTTTGCATCGGTCTCGTACTATTCGGTGTATGGTTGGCACTCAAGAGGCCCAAATCGATCCGCTACCAGTAGGGTGCGTCCCGGACGCACCGAATCAATAACTGCAAAACGGTGCGGCAAGCCGCACCCTACGCTCAAATCTCGACGCGACGCAGGTGGCGCGCGCCCATCGCGAGAGCAGCCCATCCAGCGCACACCGCGACGAAAACCATTGCCCCCGCCAGCAGTAGCGTCGCCCCGTCCAGCGATCCCTCGAACCCCATCGATCGATTGTGATAACCGACTGCGCCCATGCCAAAAAGCAAAGTCAACACCAAGGCAACCGAAGCAATCAAATTCACCGTACCCCCAAAACCATTCGCGATGCGGGCAGCATTTCGTTGGTCGAACATCGGCAGGCGAGCACCAATCCCAACGGCGCACCCGCACAAACCCACGCAAGTCGCCAGCGTCATCACGACTTGCAAGACTGCCCAGGAAAGCGGCATCTTCAACATGATCACCGCCAGCAACGTGGTCGAGATGGTGACAAACGTGGACACTGTCATCGCAAAAGCGAATTTTGCAATGAGTATCTGCCAGGTGGACAAGGGTAACATGCCGATCAACCAAAGCTGCTGCCCCTCCAGAGAAACAAGCGGAAAGACGAAGCGGCTTGTGAATGTTGCAAGGATGAAGGTGATGGCTCCGAAGTTGAGAAACGGAATCACCATGCCCCACCCCTCTAGCGGATTCGCGCCGGAAAACCGTGGAATGTTCATCAGGTAGAGCCCCATCAATCCGAACAAGACGACCAACTGCGTCCACTGAATCGGGTCGCGGAAAAACGTACGCAAATCCTTCGTCGCGATAAGCCGCTGGTGGGTCGGAAGATAAAAGAACACCTTGCCCGCCCGCCCGAGCGCCGGGGCAGCAGGTGTCGACCGTTCACCACCGCGCGACGATAACGCGTGGTCAAATGCCGACATGAAATTCTTCGCAACCAGCGCCACCGCAACCCAACTCAGAAACAACGCATTCGCAACGGTCACGCAAAGGTACGCGAATGCCTCGGACGTACGCCAGTCGATGGCGGCTTCCACACCGCGCACGACCCATGTACTTGGGAGCAATGTCGATTGCGCAAACCGAAGCCGCAACAGAAAACCCGTCAGCCATTCGTTCGGTTTGTGCTCGTTGACAGTCATCGATTGCACCGCCCAAACCAACGCAAACACCAACAAGAACGAGGCGACAAGAATGATCCGCCGCCTCACGTTGCGGTCGAAAAACCGAGCGATGACCCAAGCCAATACCAAACCTGCGGCTCCTGGTATCGGTACAAAACTGATGAAGAACGAAATAAAGAAAATATGATAGTACTGTCCAGCCCCCTCATTCACGCTGGCCATCGCGAACATGAGAGGCAACCCGAGCAACACCAACGACCAGCTCGAAAAGATCAGCGTCTCAACGTACTTGAGCGAAACGTATGCTTTCGCAGGGACCGGCGCGGAAAGTAGATATGCCGCTTCCTCGACGGCGAACAGCGACGTGTACGCGATGATCGCGTTGGAAATCGTCAACATGACCAGCATCGCGACGAAGAAGAAACTGAATACCATCGGAATCGCGATCGCCGCCTCCATCCGCGACTGCTTCAGAAATATGAACACAGCCATAAACAATCCATACAACCCCGCCCATACGACGCCCAGTAGCACGATGGTCGACAGGAATTTGATCGGAGAATTGACGATTGCCTGATGGAGTCGATTGCGAATGGCCACCCACTTGATGCGCAAAAGCGACGCAAGCCCGATGGGCGCCAACGTCGGTGGGCTGTGCGTATCACTGCTTGGCGACATATCAACCCGCCTCCGACAACCCGCCACGATCAGTCTCAGCCTCGGGGTGTGTGAGTTGAAGAAAAATGTCTTCGAGCGAGTGCTCGCTGGCGGCTTGGCTGCGCAGATCGTCCATTGTCCCCAAGGCAATCACCTCGCCCTGGTTGATAATCCCGATGCGATCAGCCACGGCTTCTGCGACGCCAAGGGTGTGCGTGCTCATAAACACGGTCCTACCTTCGCGCACTCGGGCTCGAAACAAATCCTTCACCACGCGCACGGTCCGCGGATCGAGCCCGACCATCGGCTCGTCGATAATCAACACCTCCGGATCGTGAAGGAGGGCGGCAGACAGAACGACCTTTTGCTTCATCCCGTGGCTGTAGGTTTCGGTGAGGTTGTTTAGAAAATCACCCATGTCGAGTTGTTCGGTCAACTCGTTGATGACGCGATGCTGCACGTCACTCGCGATGCGGTACATCTCTCCGACGAACGAGAGAAACTCTCGACCCGTCAGCTTGTCGTAGAGGAACGGTTGATCGGGCACATAGGCCAGTTTCGCTTTGCCTGCGAGCCCGTTGATCCCCATCCGATGTCCGCAAACGTCAATGGTACCCCGCTGCGGATGAAGCAACCCGCATATCATCTTGATGGTCGTCGTCTTACCCGCCCCGTTTGGCCCTAGAAATGCAAACAATTCTCCGGGGGGAACGCTCAAAGTGAGATCGCGCACCGCAACTTTACTACCAAAGCTTTTGTGTACCGACTGAATATCGATCGATGGTTTCATTGTAGCCGCCACGAACTGGGAAATGAGCAATCCCACCCAGGGTTTAACTCGACACTTACCTACCTATATATACCTCTAGAGATCCAAGGTAGGGTGCGCTCCGGACGCACCGAATCAACTCCCCGGATCCTTCGAGTGGGCAAGCATCATGCGCATCGCCCGGGTTCTCTTTGCTTCCTCATACGGTTCGGCTTCGATGGTCAACACGCCACCGATGGGCAATTGCACTTCCTGGCGAACAACAACCCCATCGGGTCTTACCCATGCGCGAGCACTGCCCGCATCGATCACAAAGCAATCGACAACACCCTCGGATGTAGACACGCGCTCCCGATCGGTCACTTTGACGAGCATCGGAATCAGTTTTGATCCCACACCCGTCAGCGCAGCCAACGGATTGAACACATGCATTCGCCACGAATGACCAACTTTCAGGTTGGGCAGGATCGCGAATGGTCGAAACATGCTGTCCACCGTTCCCATGACTGCCGCATCCACCTTAAAATATTGCTTGCGGTGTCCCATCGTCAGTTGAAACGCAAGGTGACCGCTGTATCGCTCACCGATCAGTTTGAACACCTCACCCGCCCCGAACAGTTCCAATCGAATTTCGTCAAGATGACCATCGACGGTGAAGTCCGTTCCCGTTTCCAGCCAAAGCATGGGCAACGGTCCGACCGACTCGATCCGCATCAAGTCGGTGCGCGTCAATCCGGATTTGGTTCGGGCATATTGCGTCCAGATGGTTCCAACGCGGTTTCCTTTTTGATCGGAGACGCCAACCTGCGTCTGCATCATCTCGTCCGTCAGCCAATCACCCCCGTCATACATCGGTACGTCGATCGCCGTCCATGCCGGCCAAACGTCATGGTGAACGAGCCAAGCCATCGAGCCGACCCAAAAGGCAAACACCGCGATGAATGAAAGTCGAGAAATCATAAAGACACCTGCGCAAGCTCGCGCCTCTGGACGACTGAAACCGGTGATTGTAGGGTGACCCCAAGGCGCGGGTCAATCGATCGTTGGCCCTTCTTGCCTTCGATGGGACGGTTCCGACAACTTTATGCACGCGATGCTTCGATGACACCGGTGGGACGAAAACGAAAATGGCGACGACGCCTGCTCTGGACCGCGCTTGGGCTCTTCGTCGCGGTGGTGACGGCATCGGTCGCGCTGTGGTTTTCGTTTCAACGAATCCCCGCGTGGTATAAACCCGTTTACGTCGCGTCCGCAGATTTATCCCGCGTTCGCAACAGCCTGCCCAATACCTATGACGCCCTCAACGCGAAGATTCAGCATGGGAAGGAATTCGAATTCTCCCTGATCGATCGAACCGTGACGGAGTGGATCGTCGCCAGAGCAGAATTGTACCCCGACGCAGAGACATGGTTACCCGATTGGCTTCGCGATCCGGTGGTCGTATTCGAGGACAACCGTGCGATCATCGGTGCCCGGGTCGACTATCAAGGATGGCAAGCCGTCATCGGCATCCACATCGTGCTCGACATCACCAACGAATCCATCACCGCCCGCATCACGAAACTCACTGCGGGTGCCTTACCGATTCCGCTGTCTCAGCTTGACGAGC
>JAADIU010000051.1 GCA_013151185.1 Planctomycetota bacterium | reverse complement strand
ACAAGAGATATTCGACATCCTCGAACCTATAACCCTCGCCCCCGACCAACTCGACGCACCGCCTGCGGATGCAACGTTTTGCAAAGTCGTTTTCAAAGAGGGCGACATGGTAGAACCGATCGATTCGAGTCAGCCGTTTGAATTGCAGGACTACTACAAACACCCGGAAAAGTATCGCGGCGTGTTTGAACGCTACCTGCCGAATCTACACCTGTTAATCAACTGCATCTACTGGGAGCCAAAGTATCCGCGACTGGCGACGAAAGAGGCGATTCGCAAACTATTCGCCCAAGCCGATCAACCGCGACTTCGGGTGATTGGAGACATTTCGTGCGATCCGGAAGGCTCGATCGAAGTGACGAGTAAGCCAACCGATCCGGGTAATCCGGTGTATGTCTACGATACGAATAAGGATGTTGCGGTTGATGGGTTCGAGGGACACGGGCCGGTCATCATGGCCGTCGAAATATTGCCCACCGAATTGCCACGCGAATCGTCGGCAGCATTCAGCGACGCGCTCGTGGGTATGATCCCAGGGTTGGTAGCGAACCCCGCGCCCGATTCGTTCGACGACTGGAACTTACCCGCACCACTCAAAAAAGCGGTCATCCTGCATCGCGGTCAACTCACCTCGGACTTCGCGTATCTGAAGGAATATCTGTAAGCGGCTATGGGGCACGCTTTTCAAATGTGAGCGAGTCGCGGTTCTTCGTGACGCCGGGGAATTGCAGCACCTTGCTGTGCATGACGCAGTACACCCCAGGCGTCAACAACCGGCACGCGATCAACGACTCGTAGATGTTTTGATACGCATCGGTATCGCGAAATTCAAATGGACGCATCGCGCCGGTAAGGATGATTGGGCGATTGATATCGTTCAACCCTTCATAAAGCACATCACCGGTTTGTTCGAGTGTGTCGGTTCCGTGGACGACGAGGACCGCGTCGAAATTGGACGGGACAGCTTGCACTGCTTCCCTGATGATGACGCGATCGTCGTCGGTCATGACCAGCGAATCCTTGCTCATCAACCGATCCTGGTCGACTTCCACGCTGGGCAATCGCATGCGTGTGAGGATGAGTTCAAATCGCGAGGGCACGTTGTGCAAGATGCCTTCGTATTCGTCGTACACCTTTTCAATAGTCCCGCCGGTGCTGAGGACCTTCACCCTGAGCGTCTTGTCCTGTCCGATAGCCATTCATTCACCCATCCGAACTGTTTCGCCAACGTGTCTTGGATTGCGTACAGCCATGGATCGCCCCACAAGCCGGTATTTTGCAAGAAGCGGGCACGACAAGGTTTATCTGGAACCTGTCAAGCCGGCTGAGTATAATCGCTATAGCCGGAGTGGGCGACGTGTACCGTGAGAGAGAATTGCGTCCACCTGAGGGATTGGATCACCCTAACGGGAACATGGCAGGTCTTGCGCCATGTCACGCGGTATTGGTGATGCGGTGCCGGAGGGAGAGTTTGCGGAGAGGGATGAAGAACCATTTCCAAATATGCGCATCTGCGCTCCTCCTTATGACGTGCGCCGTGGCACGCGTCCATGCGGAGTCTGCGGCTATCCGGTGGCGGTCCGGGGTGGTTGCGCGCGTGTCGCAAAGTCCGCAGGATGCGGCGCGCACGCTGGTAGAACTTTCGCGCGCCAGGCAGGCCGCTCGGTGCCACGTTGTTGTTCAATTCGGTCGTCCGCTCAAACCATCAGACAAGCGTGCGCTAGCCCGCAACGGTTTGCAACTCCTGCGATGCCTGGGTGGCAATAGTTTCTTTGCCGTCGTCGATTCGCAATCGCTGAATCCAACCCGTCTGAGCGCTATGGGTCTGCTGAACGGGGCGTTTGAAATCGAACAGGAGTGGAAGCTCCATCCGCTGCTGATGCAAAAGGAGAAACCGGAGTGGATTCGCGGGCGGGTGGCTGCGGGCGATGTTGCGCCGCGGGCGGCGCGCAATCGGATCGTCTTGAACGTCATGTTTCATCCCGACGTGTCCCTTGGTGGCGAGGCGACAAACGTTGTGACGGCGGCGGACGGCATTGTGCTGTCGCGGGTCGAGTCCATTAACGTCCTGGTTGTGGATCTGCCGGAAGCAAACTTTGATCGGCTGGCTGCGCGCGATGCCGTTCAGTGGATCGAGCCGCCCCTGCCTCCGCTGGAAGGCGTGAACGATCAGAATCGAGTGGTTACTCAGGCGGAAGCAGCTCAGTCACCGCCCTATGGCTTGGACGGTTCCGGTGTTTCGGTGTTGGTGTTCGACAGTGGTACGGGTGACGCGGCGCACGCAGATTTTGGAGGCCGCCTCGTACCGCGCGACCTATCGCTGACTGCGATTCACTCCACGCATGTTGCAGGAACAATCGGTGGAGACGGGTCTGAAAGCGCCGGACAGTTCCGCGGGATGGCCCCGGGCGTTGTGATGGAGAGTTTCGGCTTCGAGCCGAATTTCGACGGCATATTCCTTTATACGAATCCTGGCGACATCGAACGCGATTACCGCGATGCACTGGCGCTTGGTGTGGATCTTGCCAATAATTCACTTGGTACGAATACATGCGCCAATGGTTTTCCGTGTGAAATTGCGGGCGACTACGGTGTGACGGCAAACTTGCTTGATGCAATCGTTGCGGGCTACCTGGGCGAGCGGCTCACTACCATATTCGCTGCGGGAAACGAGCGAAGCGATCGGGGAGAATGCGCAGGCGGTCACTGTTGTCGTTGTATCGATGAAGGTGTGCATACACCCGAGGGGTACCGTTCGATTGCACCGCCTGCCGCAGCAAAGAATACGATTGGCGTCGGAGCGTTAAATTCCAATGACGACACTGCGACGTCTTTCTCCAGCTGGGGACCGACGGACGATGGTAGGCTAAAACCAGACATCAGCGCTCCCGGTTGCCAGACAGACGGTGACGGAGGGGTGACGTCCACGCTTGCCGGTGGTGGTTACGCTACGTTCTGCGGAACGTCCATGTCGACACCGACCACCACCGGGATCATCGCGTTGATACTTGAAGACTACCGGGCCCAGTTTCCGGAGCGGGCCGAGCCGCTGCCGTCGACGCTAAAGGTACTATTGGCCCACAACGCAGCCGACGTTGGGCCCGTGGGACCAGACTATCAAACGGGGTACGGTTCGATCCGAGCAGTGGATACGATTGATTTCCTAAGAACCGGGAGTACCGCCGAGTTCCCAATCGAGCAAGCCGGTACCTCCGGATTCCTCGTGACAGTTTCCAATGAACTACAGTTGAAGGTCACGGTAGCTTGGGATGATCCTCCTGCTACACCCAATGTAGTAAACGCATTGATCAACGATCTCGACTTGGTTGTGATTGATCCGAACGGGGTGCAGCATTATCCGTGGACGTTGAATCCGGCGATCCCAACGGCGCTCGCGGTTCGCAATGCGCCCGACGCGATCAACAACGTCGAGCAGGTGGTGGTAGACGCTCCCATCGCTGGAGTTTGGCGTGTTCAGATCGTCGGTAGTAATGTTCCCGAGGGCCCGCAGTGGTTTTCGCTCGCAGCAACTCCGCAGTTGCAACGTGATTGCGATGGGGATGGAACTGAGGATTCGGTGCAAATCGCGGGCGACCCGTCGCTCGATTGCTCTGCGAACGGCGTCCTCGATGTTTGTGAACCGGACTGCAATACAAATGGGATCGCGGATAGCTGCGATATCGAATCGGGCGATGTAATCGACTGCAACGGCAACGTGATTCCGGATCAGTGTGAGCTTGCGTCGGGGGAGGCCTTCGACTGCAACAACAACGATCGGCTGGACGATTGCGATGTGACGGAGGGGGCGCCTGACTGCAACGCGAATTTTGTTCCCGATGAGTGTGAAGCAGATTGCGACTCGAATGGCCAACCGGATGATTGCGACATCGCCGTGGGGTCCAGCATGGACTGCAATGGAAACACCCGTCCCGATAGTTGTGATCTGGCGGCAGGTAGTAGTCCGGATGTGAACGCAAACAGTATCCCCGACGAGTGCGAAGGGCCCGTGATTTTCGTCGATGTGGATGCACAAGGCACCAATGTTGGTACAAATTGGCAAGACGCGTTTACCAGCTTGCAGAGTGCGCTGACGGTAGCGACGAATTCGGGCATGGTGGATGAAATTTGGGTGGCTGAGGGTGTGTACTATCCGACCCTTGGAGAAGATCGTAGCGAGCATTTCCGAATGCTGGACGGGGTGGGAATATTTGGCGGGTTCCTAGGTAACGAAACGAACCGGGTCCAACGCGATATCACTACATACGAAACAATCTTGAGCGGTGACATTGGCGTTCTAGGTGACGAGACAGACAACACGTTTCACATCGTCATCGCTAGCAACGTCAACAGCACCGGCATACTGGATGGGTTTACCTTGGCCGATGGTCGGGCGAGTGGAGCCGCTCAGGATGAAGATGACATTGGTGCTGCGATTGTTAACGTGGGTGGTAGCCCTCAAATTCGCGGCATCTTGTTCAGAAACAATTTTTCCACAGGTGAGTTTCCGGATGGCGGTGGGGGTGCAGTCTTCAACACCGAGGGTGCAGACGCCATATTTGTGGACTGCCGATTCGTCAACAACGAGTCGCGCCAAGGCGGGGCGGTGTATGTTCGCGCTAGCAGTCCACGTTTCTTGAATTGCCGCTTTGAGGATGGAACCGCTCAAGCTGGTGGCGGTGTGCATAGTACACAGG
>JAADIU010000132.1 GCA_013151185.1 Planctomycetota bacterium | reverse complement strand
AAGTCTTCGAGGCTGGCGACTTCCCTGCGTAACTCGCGGAGACTCCATCCTTTGTCCTGAATCAACCGAGCCACCGGTTCGCGAATGTCGCGCTGCCCGTTGCCTGTGATGATGAGGCGATTCCAACCGTCCTTCGTCTCAGACGCGGCATCGAGTTTCACGTCGCGAGCGCCTTCGATCGAGCCGATCGCAGATTGTACTTCACCCGATGGCCCTTTGACTTCCGCAATAATTTTTGAATCGGCGCTCACCCGCGCCCGCAATTCCGCCGGCGTGCCCTGGGCAATGAGTTTGCCTTTGGCGATGAGGATGATCTTGCTGCACGTCTGTTCGACTTCGCTGAGGATGTGCGAACTGAACAAAATCGTATGGTGCTCGCCGAGTTGTTTGATCAGGTTGCGCGTTTCGCGAATTTGCGTGGGGTCCAATCCGATGGTCGGCTCATCGAGGACCAGAACCTTCGGGTCGCACAACATCGCGTCGGCTAATCCTACGCGCTGTTTCATTCCCTTGGAAAGCTGACCGATGGGTCGATTCACAAAATCGCCCAGCCAACACCGTTCGGTGACGCGGGCGATGGCCGACTTGCGGGCGCTGCGGTCGAATCCGTGGAGCTTGCCTCGAAAGTGCAGGTATTCGCGAACACGCATTTCCGGGTAGAGCGGCGTGGCTTCGGGCAGGTAACCGGTCAATCGGCGAACTTCCATCGATTGCGTAAACACGTCAAACCCGCCAATCGTTGCGGTTCCCGAGGTCGCGGGGTGGTAGCACGTCAGAATCCGAATCGTGCTCGTCTTGCCGGCGCCATTGGGCCCAAGGAAGCCGACAATCTCACCTTCATTCACTGAGAATGAAATATCGTCGACAGCCTGCAACGAGCCGTAGCGTTTGGATAGATTCGTCACTTCGATCATGTCAGCAGTTTCTTCCGATCTTCCCGTTCGCTTGCTTCAAATGGCGATTTTCTATGACAAAGTACCAAAGAAATGTCAAGGCCATCCCAGTTGGCGCTCGATGAGTTACCTGGATGAAAGGGTTGCCCATCTTGAATCGAGCGTTGCTAAAGTGCGAACCCATTTTGTGCGGTTGCGTGCCATCCGGTGATGGATACACTCGCCGCCCAGTGGACTGCCCATTGCCACCGAGCGGTCGGTGGCTGTTCGACGGTCCGTCAGTCGTTTCAACAGCTTACAGTGTAGACCGGTTTCGGCGTCGCTTCCCTTTGTGGATTCATCCGCCGCTTTCCGGTCCGATCGGGCTGAATCCATGAAGGTAGCCGTTCCCAAAGAGAGCTTAGCCGGGGAAAAGCGCGTTGCGCTCATTCCCGACGCCTGCGCCAAACTTCAGAAAGCAGGCCTCGACATCGTCGTCCAAAGCGGCGCGGGTGTCGAGTCGAGCCATTCTGACGAAGCGTACCAAGCCGCTGGCGCATCGATCGAATCCGATGCACGGGCTTTGCTGTCGGGTGCGGACATTGTCGTCAAAGTGAACCCGCCCGGCACCGATTCTTCCGGATTAAACGAAATCGAACCGCTCAAAGATGGGGCGGTGCTGATCACGTTTCTCGATCCGCTGACCGAATTCGATCGCATCCGCAAACTCGCAGACCAAAAGATCACCGCGATCAGCATGGAACTGGTTCCGCGCATCACGCGGGCACAGAGCATGCACGCTCTCTCTTCGATGGCGAACATCGCGGGCTATAAGGCGGTGATCTTAGCCGCAAACCATCTGCCGCGAATGTTCCCGATGATGATGACGGCGGCTGGCACGATTTCACCGGCGAGAGTTTTTGTGATCGGTGCGGGTGTGGCTGGTTTGCAAGCCATCGCGACGGCGAAACGTCTTGGTGCAGTGGTCAGTGGTTACGACGTCCGCCCGGCTGTTCGCGAACAAGTCGAAAGTTTGGGCGGGAAGTTCGTCGAAATGGACCTGCAAACGGGCGGGGCTGAGGACAAGGGCGGATACGCGAAAGAAATGGGGGACGAGTTCCTCAAGAAGCAGCGCGAGTTCATGAAGCGTGTCGTAGCCACTCAGGATGTTGTGATCACGACGGCTGCGATTCCGGGGAAGAAGTCGCCCGTGTTGGTGACCGCTGAGATGGTCGAAGGAATGCCCACGGGTTCGGTCATTATCGATTTGGCGGCAGAGCGTGGTGGCAATTGTGAACTGACGCAGTGCGACAAGATCGTTGTCGAGCACGGGGTCACGATCATGGGGCCGTCGAATTTGCCGGCGAGTGTGCCTTGTCATGCGAGCCAGATGTACTCACGGAACATCCAGACGCTGTTGTTGCACTTGGTCAAAGAGGGTGCGATCAATCTGGACAGAGAAGACGAGATTACGGCGGGTTGTCTCGTGACGACGGGTGGCGAGGTTGTCCATCCGCGAATCCGAGACCTGATGCAGTTGCCTCCGTTGGACCCACCTGCGGATTCCGGCGGAGAGCAAGCAGAAGAGGGTGCCGTTACGAAAGAAGGTGACGCAACATGACACTGATCACCGGACTCACAATTTTTGTTCTCGCGATCTTCATCGGTTTCGAGATCATCACGAAAGTACCGCCGACGTTGCACACACCGTTGATGTCCGGTTCCAACGCGATTTCCGGAATCACGTTGGTCGGTGCAGTCTTGGCTGCGGGCCATCCCGGTTGGCAGACACAGGTGCTCGGGTTTTTGGCGGTGGTGTTTGCAACCATCAATGCGGTCGGCGGATTCATGGTCACGCATCGCATGTTGAGCATGTTTAAGCGAAGGTAGTCCTGGCGATATCTCTATGCTGAATTTTGCATATTTTATCATGCCGCTTGTGCTGTTGGCGCAGGCTTCTGATCCGGGCGACAAGTCTGCAAGCCCATCCCCATCCCCATCTGCCGTCAAGACGAGCGCGGAAGGTGTTGAGAGTACGGACGGCGTTCCGGGTACGGACAGCGTCCAAAGTGCGGACGATGCCAAAAATATTGGCGATGCGGCGGACGAAGCGGATGCGAAGGGTTGGTTCTCGCAAGATGCGATTAACATCGCCTATCTGATTGCTGCGGTGTTGTTCATTCGCGGTATGAAAGGATTGACCCATCCGCGTACTGCGGTGCGCGGAAACATGATGGCTGGCGTCGGCATGTTGGTGGCGGTCTTTTTTGCGCTGGGAACAGGCGGGCTTTCATACACGGTGATTTTCTTCGGCTTGGCTGTTGGCGGAGTACTCGGCGCCTACAAAGCCGTCAAGGTCGAAATGACCGACATGCCCGAGATGGTGGCGCTGTTCAACGGCTTCGGTGGCGTGGGTTCGGTGTTCGTGGCCGGCGCTGCAATGATGTACGAATCGGTTTCAATGCAAGGATCGATTGCGACGGCGCTCTCCGGATTCATCGGGGCGGTGACTCTCACCGGTAGCCTGGTCGCCTATGCAAAATTGAAGGGAATCAAATGGGTTCCCGACGGGCAGATTATTCCCGCCCAAAAGATGGTCAATGCGTTGTTGGTGTTGGCTGCGGTTGCACTCTCATGGTGGTTGACCACCAGTGCGGGTACGGGCGCATCTCCATACTTCGCCTATTGGCTGATCGTTCTGGTTGCGTGCGTGTTGGGAATCTTGCTGACGACGCCCATCGGTGGTGCAGACATGCCGGTGGTGATCGCGCTGCTGAACTCGTACTCGGGCTTGGCCGCTTGTGCGACCGGTTTCGTCATCAACAACAACGTGCTCATCATTGCTGGTTCGCTTGTGGGTGCATCCGGTCTGATCCTTTGCGGGATCATGTGCAAGGCGATGAACCGTTCGCTGAAGAACGTGATTTTTGCCAAGCTCGGGCCGACGGCAGACACGCCCGATGCCGAGGAGGTTTACAAAACCGTTAAGACGTCGTCGCCGGAAGAGGTTGCGATTCTGTTCGACTCCGCCCAGAAAGCCGTCATCGTTCCGGGTTATGGTTTGGCCGTTTCGCAAGCGCAGCACGCCGTTCGCGATCTGTCGAACCTGCTCGAATCGCGCGGTTGTCATGTCGATTTTGCGGTGCATCCGGTCGCAGGCAGAATGCCCGGACACATGAACGTGCTCTTGGCTGAGGCGAATATCGACTACGACCGTCTCCGCGAAATGGACGACATCAATCCGGAGATGGAGCAGTACGATGTGGCGCTGGTAATTGGTGCGAACGACGTGGTCAACCCCGTCGCCCGGACCGATCCAAATTCCCCGATCGCAGGCATGCCGATTATCGACGTTGATAAGTGTCGCACCGTGGTCGTCGTGAAACGCAGCCTGAGCCCCGGTTTCGCGGGCATCCCGAATCCGCTCTTCGCAGCAGAGAACACGCTGATGATGTTCGGCGATGGGAAAAAGGCGATCCTCGAATTAATCGCAGCGATCAAAGAAGGCTGATTCAGACTACCGTTCACCGCCCGCGTGTCTTGACGTTGCGATTTCCGCTTCTAGCATCTGTTGAACTTGAGACCCACCCTACCTTTCGCGTGCATTCGGTGCGTCCGGGACGCACCCTACGGTGTCCGAAAACAATGTTTACAGGTATTATCGAAACAACCGGTACGGTGACATCCACGACGCAGGTTGCGGGTGGACGCAGAATCACAATCGATGCGGGCATCGTTTCCGGCGACGCCAAACTTGGCGCCAGCATCGCGATCAACGGCGTCTGTCTGACGGTTGCATCGATCGGCAAATCGCTCCTCGACTTCGATGTCATTTCCGAAACGCTCGACCGAACAAACCTGGGCTCGCTGGGTCCGGGCGGGCGCGTCAATCTCGAACGCGCACTCAAACCCGATAGCCGCATGGACGGGCATTTCGTTCAAGGGCACATCGACGGTAGAGCAAGCGTGAGCAAAAAAATCGCCTCAGACAAAGAGTGGGTGTTGTGGCTCAAACCCGACCCATCCGTGCGCGACTACATCATTCCCAAAGGATCGGTGGCGATCGATGGCATTTCGCTCACCATCGCCAAAGTCGAAGGCGATGAATTCTCGGTTGCGATCATCCCGACCACACTCGACCAGACCAATCTGGGTGATCGGCGTGTGGGAGACAGCGTCAACATCGAGTCGGACATCATCGCCCGCTCGGTTATTTGTCACCTGAACAGGCTCCGCAAAGCAGGCGACACCGTGACGATGAATTCTCTGCGGGAGCACGGTTTCCTATGACTGACGCGCCCGAACAAAACGAGCAAAGCACCGAATCCGCGTCGATGCGAAAACCCCTGATCGCCGTCACGATGGGTGACCCCGGTGGCATCGGTGCGGAGGTGATCGTTAAAGCGCTTGCCGATCCGCAAGTCCGAAAGCTGGGGCGGTTCATTGTTTATGGTTTGCACGAAATGCTAACCTACGCAGCCGACCAAGCCGAGATCGCACCGTACTGGTTTCGGCTTCATCACGATGAAATCGACGAGGTCCGAAGCGGGGTCGTCGTCGCCGATTTCGATGAATTGCCCGCAACGTTTTCCCGAAACGCAACACCCGAAGGCGGTTTCGCGTCGGAGCGATTCCTAAGCGAAGCCGTCACCGCAAACAAGGCGCGATTCGTCAACGCGATTGTCACCGCGCCGATCAACAAGACCAGTTGGAAGATGGCTAAAGTTCGCTTTCCCGGTCACACCGAATACCTAGCCGACGCCTACCGGTGCAGACGTGTCACGATGGCTTTCGTCGGTGGGGCGATGCGCATCGCGCTTGCCAGTTCGCACACAGGTTTATTTTCGCTGCGAAACTCATTCACCATCGGCCGCGTCTTCCAACCGATCGACCTGCTCGATGACTGGCTTCGACGGTCGATGGGCATCGAAGAACCCCGCATCGCCGTGTGCGGACTCAACCCGCACGCAGGCGAAGACGGGCAGTTCGGAGATGAGGAGAAACGAATCATCGAACCCGCGATGGTGATGGCCGGGGAAGTCGGAATCAAAGTCGAAGGCCCATTCCCAGCCGACACCCTGTTCATCGATGCCGCAAAAGGAAAGTACGACGGTGTCGTCGCGATGTACCACGACCAGGGCCTGATCCCAA
Organism: Planctomycetota bacterium; assembly: GCA_013151185.1. GTDB lineage: Bacteria > Planctomycetota > Phycisphaerae > UBA1845 > UBA1845 > UBA1845. The sequence goes on along the minus strand of JAADIU010000132.1, from coordinate 16,234 downwards.
TCAAACTATTGCACTTCGATTCGGCGGTGAATGTCACGCTCGGCTTGCCTGTCATCAGAACCAGCGTAGACCACGGAACCGCCTACAACATAGCCGGCAAGAACCGAGCCAACGAAGGAAGCATGAAAGCCGCCCTAAAACTAGCCTGCCAACTCGCAACAACCCCGATGGCAGCGGCTACAAAGCACGCCAAATCACAGACCAAAGATAGAAAGTTGATCGAAGCGAAAGACCCCGTCGGAGAAGACAAGGGCGGGTCCCCCAAAGCCTGAATCGTTGACCCGTGATACGTCCTGATAACCTGCCACCAGTCGAGTTCGGTGCGTTCTTCGCCTGTCGGGCGACTCAACCTTCGTGGCCAGCAGGGCTGATTGTGCCTTGTCAGGGCGTCAAAGGGCATTTTTCCTCTTGACATGTCGCCAATTGTCTATATGTATATAGATATAAGGGCGAAGGGTCGATTTGATCCTTTGGGTGGGTGCAGAGGGCGGGGAAAACCCCACTAAACGGCAAGTGCATTTGACTGAGGCGATGAAAGGCTGGCGCGTCGTACTTCGCCAAATGGGTTTATGCAGCAATTCAAGGTTGAGATTCCAGACGAGGAGTACTGGCGCAAGCAGGTCAAGTGTCAGTACGCCTGCCCGGTCAATACCGATGCTCGGGGATATGTTCGGGCGATCGCGCGCGGCGACTTTGAGTCGGCTTACTTGATTGCACGCGGGCCGAACCCGTTGGCCAGCATTTGCGGGCGCGTTTGCGGTGCGCCGTGCGAAGCGGCATGTCGGCGCAGCGAGATCGATGCAGCCGTCTCCATTCGCGCACTCAAGCGATTCGTCACCGAACGTCACGGCGCGGAATCGTTCACCACAGAAACACTCAAACCCATCGACATGCTTCGACGCGTGTTTGCAGATCGAAAGTCCCGGGCGTGTGTCGGTGGCGAAGAATTGACCGCGATCGGTGACGGGAATAACGACGACCTGCGCAAGCCGACGGTTGGCAAAAAAGTTGCAATCATCGGGTCGGGACCGGCTGGCTTGGCGTGCGCGCATGATCTCGCGCTGCTGGGATATCAACCGGTCGTTTTCGAAATGGAATCAGTACCGGCAGGGATGTTGGCGGTGGGCATTCCAGCCTACCGGTTGCCGCGTGACTTGATTCGCGCCGAGGTCGAAGTGATTCGTGCGCTCGGTGTCGAGTTCGTTTGCAATACGCAGGTCGGCAAAGACATTTCGCTGGCGCAGCTTCGAGCGGATCACGAGGCGACCGTGATTGCGGTGGGTGCAAAGCGATCGCGAAAAATTCCCCTTCCGGGTGGTGAGGGTCCGGGTGTTCTTGGTGGCGTGGAATTTCTGCGCGACGTATCGCTCGACAATCGCGGACCGGAATCAACGCTTGGGCAGCTTGGCGAGCGCATTTTGGTGATTGGTGGCGGCAACGTTGCGTACGACGTGTCGCGTACGGTGATCAGGCAGGTGGGGTACGACGTTTCACGCAGTGTGTTGCGACAAACAAACGTGCGCGAGGTTCATCTGTGCTGCCTGGAAAGCATCGACGAGATGCCGGCAGACGATGTTGAGATTATCGAGGGTTACGAAGAGGGCGTGTTGCTGCACGCTTCGCTGGGGCCGATTGAAATTGTCCGAGACGATGATGGAAAGTTGACGGGCATGCGGTTCAAGCGATGCCTGAACGTGTTTGATGCGGCAGGGCGGTTCGCGCCGCAGTTCGATGAGTCAGACGTGACGACCATCGACGTGGACACGGTGATTTGGTCGGTCGGACAGCAAGCGGACTTGTCGTTGATCGACAAGGACAGCGGCATCGAATTGACCGAGCGCGGGTTGATCAAGTGCGACGACGACACCGTGCGGACGTCGGCGAAGGATGTGTTCGTGTCGGGCGATGTGGCGTACGGTCCGCGTTTATTGATTGACGCCGTCGCCAGTGGAAAAAAATGTGCGCGAACGATCCATGCGTATCTTTCCGGTGAGCGCCCAGAGGTTGGTTATGATTTGGTTCACCTGAACATTCCCGATTTCAAACGCGAGCGCGATTACGAAAAAATCCCCCGCACCGAAATCCCAACCGCTGCCGCCTCGCAGCGCAAGACCTCGCAGTCGAGCGTTGTTGAAAGTGGATTTGACCAAACACAAGCGATGACCGAAGCGAGTCGCTGCCTCGACTGCGGTGTGAATACGATTTTCGATTCCGAGCGGTGCATCTTGTGTGGCGGATGCGCCGACGTTTGTCCGGAGCTATGCCTCAAGTTGGTTTCGTGTGATCGTTTGACGGGCGAGCCGGAGTTTTCCGAACTGCTGAGCGAGCGCTATGCCGACGTGGATCTGTCGGAGATGTCGGCGATCATTAAAGATGAGGACAAGTGCATCCGGTGCGCACTGTGCGAGCAGCGATGCCCGGTCGATGCGATCACGATGGAGCGGTTGAACTTTGGTGCGCAGTGGTCCTGCTCGCCGTGTTAGAAGCGTTGGATTGAGTAAGAGGAATCTTGTTATGTCCGAAACCAAGGCTCCGCTGGAGAGCAGTGAACGGTTCAAACCGGTTGCGACGCGCCGCGATTTCTTAGGGTTGGCTGCTGCCTGGTCGGCTGTCGCTGCGTTTGTGATGGCGATGCTTGGGGCGATGCGTTTACCGATGCCTTCGGTGTTCCCGGAATCGAACTCGCGTGCGAAGCTCGGACGGCCCGCAGCTTTCGCGAAGAATTCGACGACCTATTTCCCGAAGCAACGTCTCTGGTTGTTTCGCGGGGAGGATGGGTTTCACGCACTCTCGTCGGTTTGTCCGCACCTGGGCTGCATCGTGGAGCGCAAGGAGGGCGGTCAGTTCAGTTGCCCTTGCCATGGGTCCAAGTTTGATGTGGAGGGCAACTTGACGGGCGGTCCCGCACCCAAAGGGCTCGTCTCGGTGGAGCTGACGGTTTCACCGGAAGGGCAACTGGTTGCGGACACGTTGCAGGAGGTACCCCGAGGTACCGTGCTGAATGCTTGATCGCGGTTTGACAGATTCACACATTGAACGCCTTTGCCGACGGTTGCACGCAGGAGTGTCTTGATGACAAAAGATGACAAAGGTTCTACCGCGACGGTGGAGACATCCGAAGCGCGCGACAAAGGCGACAGCCCGCTTCGTGAATTCGGAGCCAACCTCGTTTCGACCCCGCGCGAGTTTCGCGATTCGGTCGTTCGCCACGGCAAGCCGACATCAGATCGCGCGAAGTCGCAGGTCGTTATGTCGAATTTCTTTCTGCACATTCTGCCCGTTCGTATTCACATGCACTCGCTCAAAGCTGCGACCACCCTTGGGTTGGGCGTGGCAACGTTCGTGCTCTTTATCATCCTTTGCTTCACGGGCGTTCTGTTGATGGTTTACTACAAACCTGCGGTCGATCAGGCTTATGGCTCGATGCTCGACATCATGAACGTGGTCCCGACAGGCAGGCTGATTCGCAACGTGCATCGGTGGTCGGCGCATGCGATGGTCGCCTGCGTATTTCTCCACATGGCCAGGGCGTTCTACACCTCTGCCTACAAAAAACCTCGACAGTTCAACTGGGTGGTGGGCATGGGGTTGTTTGTGCTCACACTTGCCCTCAGCTTCACGGGATATTTGCTTCCGTGGGATCAACTCGCCTACTGGGCGGTTACGATCGGTGCGAACATCGCTCAATCACCGAGGGAAGTCACCGACGCGCTGGGTGTTACGGGCGTGTTCGATGTGGGCGGCGTGCAGAAAGAATTGCTACTCGGTGCCCACATGGTCGGGCAAGAGGCGCTGATTCGCTTTTACGTTTTGCACGTCGTTGTCCTTCCGGTGATCACCGCAATTCTCATCGGTGTTCACTTCTGGCGCATCCGCAAAGACGGCGGCATGGTTCGCCCCGCAGCAGCTGACGCCCCGCCCGTCGCTCCAGTGCTGTCGGCTGAACCTGCACCGCTGAAGACTTACGGACTGATGGGTCTTATGAAAGGGCGAACGCCCGCGGTAAACCTCGAACTGCGAAACACGGTGACGGCTTGGCCGAACGCGTTGTACGTCATCGGGGCAGCGACGATGGTGACGGTGCTTTCGATGCTCCTTTTGGGCTTTTGGTTCGATGCACCGCTCAAAGAGATGGCGAACCCGGCTGTCCCTGAGAACCCGGCGAAAGCACCGTGGTACTTCCTCGGATTGCAGGAACTCGTGTCGTATTCGGCGTTCATGGGTGGTGTGGGAATTCCGGCGATCGTTGTGTTGGGGATCGCTCTGGTTCCGTTTCTCGATCGCGAGAAAGAAGACGCGGGCGTTTGGTTCAGCGGGAAGCGGGGAAAAATCGTCACCCTGTACAGCGTGTTGTTCGGGACGGTGACGGTCGTTGGAATGCTTTGTTTCACGGTGAAATTTGGTTGGCTTCGCGATTGGGAAGCGACGGCTCACGTTCCGCAGATCGTCATTACTGCATTTAATCCGGGCACGGTTTTTGTCGCGCTCTTTGCGCTGTGGTCGATCGTTGTGGTGAAGGTGACGCGCTCGACCCGCATGGGCGCGATTGCGCTGTTCACTTGTTTCCTCGTTGGATTCGTCATCTTGACTTACTTCGCGACGGTGCATCGCGGTCCCAACTGGGATTTCTATTGGTCGCAGAGCGATTGGCCGGTTCATTGATTTGGGCGCGTTGGGATTGAGCGCGTTGGGATTGGGCTCAACGGCGGAACAATAAAGTATCGACCGGAATCAAACATGGATCCCAAACATATTCGCAATATGAAGCTGCTTTTGCTGGTCAGTTCGCTGGCTTCGCTGGTTGTATTGATATGCGCCGCCTACCAGGAGAACTTTCGCGGTTTATGGCGAAGTCACCAAGCCGCGTACAAGACCGCTCTAGTCGCCAATGCAGATACCGACAGCGCCCGCCGCTCTGCCAATGCGTTTGGCAGCGAGCACAAGCAGTTATACCTGCCCGAACTGAATCGAATCGATCGATGCACCACCTGCCACTTGGGCGCGGAAAACCCCGCGATGGCAGAGGCAAAGCAGCCGCTGCGAAAACACTCGGGCAACCTCCTCGGACAACATCCGGTGGATAAATTCGGATGTACGATTTGCCACATGGGTCGCGGGCTGGCTGTCCACAAGGAAGAGGCCCACGGTTGGAATGACGATGGCACGCCTGTTCCGCATATCGACGAACCCATGCTGCGGGGCCAAGCGGTGTATACCAGTTGTGGACGATGCCATGCAGAGGTCGATCTCTATGGTGGCAGCGAAGATCTGTTTGCCGAACCGGAAGTCGGCGGTGCGGATGACGGACCCGTGGCGCAAGCGGCAATCGATGCGTTTGAACTAAGCATGATGCTGCCAAACGCGGATTCACTCTTGCGGGGCAAGAAGCTTACCGTCGAGCTGGGTTGCCTGGGATGTCATGCTTACCGCCGTCGGGGGGGAACGCTCGGTCCGGACCTGACCTATGTGGGCGACAAGACCAAACACGATTTTGACTTCACGCACGTTGATGGCGAGCACACCGTCGAGCAGTGGTTGTTTGAACATTTCAAGTTTCCGCGCGAGGTGTCACCCGAAACCGTGATGCCGGAAATGAACCTCAGCGACGAAGATGCACGCGACCTTTCGTTGTACATGATGAGCCTGCACCACAAAGCCAACCTCAGCGCCCACATTCCGAAACCAACCAAAGCCGCGAAACCCGAAGCCATTCGCGGGGCTACGCTGTACCAGATGTTTTGCTCCGCGTGTCACGGTCAAAACGGCGAAGGCACAACCATGCGCGCAGGACTTTGGCCGACCGGTGCGGACCCTTGGGGGCACGACTGGGATCGTCGCGATGTCGTCGTCGAACAACGCAGCGGAATCGAGGTGACCGTTCCATCGCTCAATCTCGACGACACGCAGGATGTCGTCAGCGAAGACTACTTGCGTGCGATTATCGCCAACGGTCGACCCGGAACGAAAATGCTCGCGTGGGCGAGAGAAGGCGGATTATCGCAGGATGAAATTACCTTGCTCGTCGATTTCCTGCGCGATTGGAATCGACCCGAGCCGGAGACGGGGGAAGTTTCTGCATCGCTTGGGGATGCGCATGTTGGTGGTGCCTTGTATCGATCGAACTGCGCAACGTGTCATGGGCCATCGGGCGAGGGGGCCATCGGAAACTCGCTGAACTCCCCGACTTTTTTGTCGGTTGCATCCGATGCGTTCCTGCGTGACACCATCGTCCATGGCCGTCCAAACACCGCGATGCCCGCGTGGCGAAAGTTCGACGCTCAGGAACTCAGCGACTTGCTGGCGTTCATGCGGTTGTGGCAAGCGCCTCGAAGCGATGTTGCAAGCACGCTCGCGCTCTGCGACGGACCGGATTCCGACGATGTTTCGGCGGCGATCGGTCAGATACTTTACAAAGCCAACTGCGTGATGTGTCACGCGGCAGACGGTTCGGGCGACCTTGCGCCATCGTTGAATACGCAGGCGTTTTTGACGGTTGTTCCCGATGCGTACCTCGTCGAAACTATGATCGCAGGACGACCCGGAACGGGCATGCCTTCGTGGCGTCACCTGACGAACGAAGATGTGGCGTCGATTGTGCGTTTCATTCGCGGCTGGCAGGAGGAACCCTCCAAGTCGGCAGATTGGTATGAGCAAACGGTGGGACGCGGCGACTGGGATTCGGGTCGACAGTTGTTCGTCGGGCAGTGTTCCGGTTGTCACGGCACCGATGGCGAAGGAGCGACGGGCCCACAACTGAACAACCCCGTTTTTCTCGCGAGCGCCTCCGATGTGATGCTTCGCGAGTGGATTACCAACGGTAAAGAAGGCACCGAGATGCGCGGGTTTCGCAAGGGCGGACAAGGCATCGGCGAACTCACTACCCGTCAGATCGAAGACATCGTTGCGTATCTGCGACTGCTCGAGCGCGCGGGTGAACACGAAATTAACCGCGTAGCCAAATCACCGCATGGCCGGCATGAAAACGGTGCGCGCGTGTACGCGGTGAACTGCGTGGGTTGTCACGGTGTTCGGGGCGAAGGGGCGAGCGGTCCGGCGCTTTCCAACCCGAACTTCCTGCGGTTTGCGTCGGATGGATTCTTGATGGCGACGATGGCGATGGGGCGAAGCGGGACGGAAATGCGCCCGGTCAAACGCAGCCCGCAATCGATCCTCGGGCTCTCCAGCGATGAGGTCAACGATGTGGTGGCCTACCTTCGTTCGTGGGAGCACGCATCGCCTTTCGATACGCCCGATGGTTCTGAAATTCCGCATCGCTTCGTCATACCGTGGGACATCAATCGCGGGCGCGAGCTGTTCAATTCAAACTGTGCCGGTTGTCACGGAACCGAGGGCAAAGATTCATGGGCACCCGAACTCAACAACGAAGGGTTCTTAGCCGCAGCCACCGATGGCATGTTGCAAGCGACGATCGTTCGCGGTCGGCGCGGAACGGCGATGCGGTCGTTCGGAAAAGGCTCGCACGGGGTGACGGATCTGTCACCGCAGGACATCGATGATATCGTGGCGTACATGCGTCAATGGTCCACGCTAACCCCTTCGCCCATGACACTACCAGCCAAGCGTTCGCAAACGGAAAATGTAGCGGACACAGATACAGATACAGATACTGCGGACGTTTCGGCGTCGAGCAATCAATCGAATCACACACCCGCGGTGGCAACACTGACGCACTCAAGGAGTATTGACTGATGAAAGATCACAGCCTGACGGTTCTTGACTCCGATGATCCGCAAACGGCATGCACGATTCACCGCCATGTCAAGCACAAGAATCCGTTTGACCGGCGCGAATTCATGAAGATGGCGGCGGGGACTGGGGCTGCCGTCACCATGACCAGTCTGCTACCCGGCGAGTTCGTCGAAGCGAAGGCGGCTGGCAAGACTGGGGTGCAGACAGACAAAGGCATGCAACTCCTACAAGCTGCCTGTCCGTACTGCGGTGTTGGCTGTGGCACGCTGATCAAAGTTGAAAACGGCAAGGTGGTCGGCATGGTGCCCGACAAAAAGCATCCGACGAACCGTGGCATTCAGTGCATCAAAGGTCTCAACGCACACGAGCCCATCTACATCGACCGACTCACCAAGGTTCTGGTGCGCCGCGACATGAGCGATCCGTTGCGGGGGCACATCTCAGCCACCAAGGGGCGGTTCGATGATGATGTCTTTGAGGAGATGTCATACGAAGAGGCGGAGGAACTGGTCGCCGAGCGCATTGCAGAAATCATCAAGGAGAAGGGACCGAATGCGGTCGGGCTCAACGGTTCGGGCCAACTCACGATGGAGGCTCAGTGGATCGAAAACCTCTTGATGAAGGGCGTCATCGGTAGTAACTCGATCGAAGCCAACGCCCGAATGTGCATGACGTCTGCCGTCACCGGATACTTTCATTCGTACGGGTCCGACGCACCACCAACGAGTTACGAAGATATCGAAGAGGCGGATTTCATTACGTTTTGGGGGCACAACGCCCGCGAAGCGCATCCGATTCTGTTTTGGCGCGTTGCAGATCACAAAGCCAAGCATGACATCCCAACGTGCGTTGCCGATCCGCGCAAGACCGGAACCGTCATCGGGCTGGAAGATATCAATCCGCGCAACAGCTACCACATTCCAACGCTCAACGGCGACATCAGCTATCTCAATGCAATTGCCTATGTGTTGATGAAGAAATACCCCGAGGCGTGCATGTCGGATGAGTGGCTGGAGGAGCACACGAACAACTGGCAGGATTTCAAGAAAGGCGTGTTGGAGCGGTACTCACCCGAGCAAGTCGTCGAACGATTGGCACGACTGGACAAGGGGCGGGTCACTGTCGAGACAATCGAGAACGTAGCCCGCACATGGGCGGAGGCATCGATCAAGGGTCGCAAGCGCGGGCGCGGTGGCGTGCTCAGCTTTTGGGGCATCGGTTACAACCAGATGCTGCACGGACAGCACAACACCATCAGCATCATCAACCTGCATCTTCTTACGGGCAACCTCGGGCGTCCGGGTTGTGGCAGTCACTCGCAAACCGGCCAGCCCAATGCGATGAGCGAACGCTTGATGGGTGGGCTCACCGGGCGGTTGCCATTCAATCAGTCGCTCAAGAACGAGAAGTGGCGTAACCACATCGCCGATTGTTGGCGCGTTCCTCGCGAGCGTCTGACGCAAACGTCTGCGTTGCCGAACCCGGGCATGGTCATCGGAATGATGGAGCGCGCGCTCAAGGGCGGTCTTGATGCGATGTTCTGGATGTACACCACGCACGTTCACATGCCGGACCTGGACACGCTGGTACGACCCGCGCTGAGTAAGATGTTCGTCGTGATTCAGGAAATCTATCGCCACGCGCCGAACAATTTATATGCAGACATTATCTTCCCCGCAGCGACTTGGGGCGAGTGGACGGGTGGAACGTATATCCAGTCGGAGCGGCGCGTATATGTTTGCGATGGCACGAAGAATCCGCCGGACAATTGCCGCCCCGACATGGACATGGCCATCGACAAGGGAAAAATCCTCGCAACAAAGCTGGGCCTCAACGCGGACGAAATATTCCCATACAAAAAGAGTATCAAGATGGGCAACGGCTTGATGGCCTACGATCCGGAAGACATCTTCCGCGACATTCTCGCTGCAAGCAAAGGGTCGGACGCTGATCTGACCGGAATCCTCGACGTCGAAAAATCAGAAGGAACCACGCCCTACGATCAGCTTCGCGCGCTGCGCGGGATTCAATGGCCCGCACCTTCCGCCGATGTCGCAAAAGCCGGTGGAACACCGCGTCGCTACCTTGGCCAGGAGGGCTGGGGCGGAAAGCCATACGGTGCATTTCGTCACGCGGATGGTAAAGCCAGGTTCAAACTCTGCGAGCAGGACTATACCAAACTCGACGAAATTACTGGTGCACTGATGAAGTACGGCGACAAGAACAGGCCAGGCGAAGGGCCGTTTCTCATCGACGACGTATACACCGATGGGCCCAACAAAGGCAAACCCAAAATCCTGGTTGCGGCAAGAGATGCCGGCTTGCCTCCCGAGCTACCGCACTTCGAGTCCTACGAGGACGAGAACCTATCACTCGACGACCACAAGAAGCAGGATGTCTATCCCTTCTGGTTGGGGTTGGGCGTGGTATACGAACATTTTCATACTGCGAAGACCATCCGCGGTGCGACCACGATGAAACTCGTTCCCGAGCAATATGTTGAACTCAACATCGACGACGCCAAACGATACGGTTTGCGCGATGGCGACCGCGTGCGGCTGGTTACGCGTCGCGGTTCGTATGAAGCGCGCGTGTCCGTCGGGCAGATGAGTATGATCCGGCCAGCGCGAACGGAGGTTCCACCAGGGTATTTGTTTAGCCCGTGGAATCTTTCCGTTGCCGACAGCGCCGATCCGCGCAAGAACAAATGGCTCGTCAACGCGGTCAGTCACCGTGCGTGGGACCCGGTCAGCGGGCAATGTGACTACAAGAAGTCTGCAGCACGCATCGAAAAAATCTGAGTCGAATGAGGAGGGGGGGAACTCCAAAATGACGTTGGACCGCCGCACATTCATCAAGCAAGGCGCTGCCGTCGGAGTAACCGTTGGCGTTGGTGGATACTTTGCCGGTGTGGGTCGAACCCCGCCGGCGAACGCGGACCAGCCTTTGCGTCCGCCGGGTTCGCTGGCGGAAAATGATTTCGTCGCCACCTGCATCCGCTGCATGCGGTGTGTCGATGCATGTCCGAATCGCGCACTCACCCCCATGCCGGAGAGTTCGCCCGGTGGAACGGGTGGTACGCCCACAATGGTACCACGAAAAGCTGCCTGCATGCTCTGCGCCAACGAGGAGGGTGACTACCTCAAATGCACCGAGGCGTGCCCTAGCGGCGCGCTTGAGTTAATCAAGAAGAACCGCGAGGAAATTACATCAAAAGTAGCGATCGGTATTGCGGAACTCGATCTGAACCTTTGCTACTCCTACAACAATTGGAGTTGCGGAGCATGCTACCGAGCTTGCCCGCTCGCTGGGGAGGCGATGACCATCGGTCGATGGGAGCAGCCGACCGTTCATCCCGATGCTTGCGTTGGGTGCGGTTGCTGCGAACGCGCCTGCATTCGCTACCCACACGCCATCCGCATCAAGACGGGAGACGCATAATGCGCTGGAGTCGGCGAGATGCGTTGCGCGCGGTCGCCACTGCGACAGGCTTTGCGGTAATCGGAGGAATCGTAAATCTGCTCGAGCGCACAGGGCTTGCGAAGTATCCGATCGTGCGCAGACCCTACGCCAAACTTTCCGGGATTCTCCGCCCCCCTGGAGCGCTACCGGAGCGTGATTTTGTTGCGGCATGTATTCGATGCTACCTCTGTCAGGATGCGTGCGAACCTGGCGCAATCCAATTCTACACCGAGTCGGATGGAAAACTCTATCATACACCGTACGTTGATCCTGCGAAGAATGGCTGCACGTTGTGCAACAAGTGCGGGCCGGTATGTCCGACGGGTGCGCTCCTTCCCTTTGCAGACAAGTCCGACGTGGACATGGGTTCGGTCGAGTTGATTCCGGATCTATGCCTGTCGTTCAAAGCCAAACGGATCCGTCACGAGCAGGAATTGCTGATGCAGCTGGGAAAAGATCCGACAGAGTCTTCCGCCCAGCATGAGCGCCGGGGGCCGTGTGGCGAGTGCTACATGTTTTGCCCGTTGCGAAACCGTGCGATTACTTTGATTCCAGGCTCATTTCTTGCGCCTGTCGTTCATACGGAACATTGCGTGGGTTGTGGAATGTGCGAAGATATCTGTCGAACTGTGGTGCGAGGAGAGCCCGCAATCAGGGTGATCAGGACACGCAGGCGTGACAGTGCGGAGGCCGCAGCATGATTCTCCAAATCACGCGTCGGTGTGTCCAGATTGGAGTCATACTTTACTTGTGCGGAGTCGTGTCGCTCAGCCTATATGCACATTATCGTTCCGCACGATTTGTGGAAGATCCACAATTGATGGCTGGCTTGCGCGGCGAAGCTATCTCGCGAGCGATTCACCCCTTTGTTGACTCGCTCGACGATCCGCAGACATTTCTCGATGGTACCAAGGGCACGCTGTGGTCCATGCGTTTATTTGGGGTTAGCATCAGCGATCCGCTGGCCGCGGCTGAGATGCTTGCCGCGTCAAAAACCATTCACTGGCCTATGCTGCTGTCGATTCTCATTCCGGTCCTACTAACGGTGATTCTCGGACGCGTGTTTTGTAGCTGGATTTGCCCGGCATACCTACTACTGGAGATCACTGGGAAGTTACGAAAGCTACTTCGTTTGGCCGAGATTGAGCCAGCCAACGTTCAGTACTCGCACGCAAACAAATATATACTGCTGGTCGTCGGTTTGCTGCTAACCGCTTGCGTTTCCGTGCCGATCTTTGCGTTGATATACCCGCCTGCCGTCATAAGCCGTCTGGTTCACGCCTGGATTTTCGGCACGGCTGCGACTGCGATGCTGGTCATCCTTGGGGCTATTGTACTGTTCGAGTTGTTCGTGTCACCGCGGTGGTGGTGCAGAACGATGTGTCCCGGCGGTGCGTTGTATGGGTTGCTGGGATGGGCGAGACCGGTTCGAGTCAAGCTCAAATCCGACCTATGTACGGGATGTATGGAATGCGTTCCGGTGTGTGAAGCCGGGATCAATCCGATCACCGAATCGGAGTCCATCGAGTGCGACAACTGCGGTGTGTGTCTGCGTCATTGTGGCGACAAGGCGCTCGTGTTTACGATCGGACTACCTGTTGTGCTTCAGAAGAACGCACCCAGGAATCGTGCGAAGAAGAACGTCGCGGTGGCAACCGTGATCGCGTTTTGCTGTGGGATGCTTCTGCCAGCGACTGCGGCAGCGCACCACATCCTCGGCTTGCCGCACTATTCCTACAAAGAGAACTACCCACAGCGCCCGACGTTGGAATACCCCGCTACCACAGGTCCATACGACATTATTCTCACGTCGTATCCAGGAATTCCGACACCGGGCGAAGCGGCAAATCTGGCGTTCTATATCAAGAACCGGGACACCAATGTAGCCTTCTCAGAATCCGTCACGTTGCGAGTTCTGCAAACGAGTACGTTTGGCGACAACATAACCATCCTGCCACCGACCACGCGGCCCCCGTTCGACAACGAGTTCAAGTTTCATGTCATCTTTCCGGAGGATGGGGAGTACGTTGTTGAGCTTTCCGTGATGGTGGAGGGGCGGATGGAGGTCATTCCGTTCCTGATGGTCGTCGGTCAACCGTCAGCGACAATGTCAATGGTGATCCTGGTCGGTAGCCTGCTTGTCGTTGTGCTCGTTATTATTCGAGCGGTACAACGAAAGCGCCGCCGAGCGCGCGGTGCGGCGAGAGTCGCTGTTCGATTGCCCGTGGCGACACTCAAGCAGGCGGAGGCATGAGGATGGACCGCCTCAAATTGTTGTTCCCGTACATCATGTTGGGCGTCATCTGTGCTATCATAGCCTTGTCAAACCTGAAGCAAGGCGGACGGGGTACCCTTGAGCACTCCCCAAGTAGTATCTGCGCTCCGTGCGGTATGACCATCGATAACGATCAAGCGATCACCGCGACGATCGATGGCGAAAGGACGTACTATTGCTCGCAGCATTGCCGCGACAACATGACGGCTTCGGTTGAGCAGCGTTCGGAGAATTCCACCAACCAGCATCTTGTCGACGTCGTTTGCAACATGGAAGTCAATTCCGCGTGGGGCATCCAAGCCGAGTTTGAGGGTACTGAGTATTTCTTTTGCACCAAACGGTGTCGCGAGCAGTTCAAAGCTGATCCGGCGACATTCCTCTCAGAAACGTGCATGGTCTGTAACGAAGCGATCGACGAGGCATCCGCGTACCCAGCTACATACCTCGGAAAGACGTATCGCTTATGTAGCGTGGCTCACCGCGCGGAATTCAAGTTCGACCCCGCTGCCTGCTTCATGCACAGTATGTGGGGTATTCCTACATGGCTGTACTATGCGTCGATTGCGCTCGTGCTGATCGTTTCCTTCGGCGTGTTCGATTGGATGAGTCGCTTGCAATCTGCGCCGAAGGCAACCCGCACGGTAGCCAACACCGAAAACCAGGCGCGGTCCAGATTTATAGGCAGGGATACAATCGCCGGTGATGGTGAGCGAATTGTGGAGATCGGTCAAAGTGGAGCTGGCGCGGTGGCGATCGCTCTACCGACATGGTCACCTTCTGCACTAGCAGATGCACCTTCACAATCGGGATGCTCGTCGTGTGCGTCATGTCATGATCGTTTTGATTTGCTTTCTGTCGGTTGGATTCGGGCGTGTCTTGGGTCGCGCGGTTTTCGATTTACGCTCCAGCTCTTCGTATCCGTTCTGTTCCTACTCATTATCGCAGCCGGTCTGTTTGGGAATCAAAACCCGGCGCTGAACATCGCTCCGATCCTTACATGGACGGTGTGGTGGGGGCTGCTTATCGTGCTCATCATGTTTGCAGGCAAGGCGTGGTGCTACGTCTGTCCGTGGGACGCAATCGCGGGCTGGACCGAGCGGGTATCATTCTGGAAAAAGTCCGACGATGGGTTGACGCTCGGATGGAAGTGGCCGCGTGTGGTACGCAACATTTCCATCGCCACGATCATGTTCGTGGGTCTCACCTGGGTCGAGTTGGGTTTCGGTGTTACGATGAAACCGCGGGTTACGGCTTACCTGGCGATCGGTATGTTGCTGATGGCTGTGATGTCGGCTCTCTTGTTTGATCGCAAGAGTTTTTGCAGATACGGCTGCCTCGTCGGACGGGTCAGCGGGTTGTATGCACTGTTCGCGAGTACCGAGGTACGTTCCAAAAGCGCCGAGGTTTGTACGTCGTGCAAGACGAAGGAGTGCATCACCGGAAGCGATACCGCCTACGGATGTCCGACGTTCTTGTATCCAGGTAAACTCGCATCGAATACCTACTGTATCCAATGTATGGAGTGCATTCAGGCGTGCCCGCACGATAACCTCGCGGTCAACTTGCGGCCTTGGGGGAGCGACCTTGCGAATGAAGGCAAACCGCGCAGCGACGAAGCGTACCTTGCTTTGCTAATGCTGGCGATCACCGGATTCCATGGGTTGACCATGACCCCCGCGTGGCGACAGTTGATCGATGCGATTCGGTCTTCCGCAGGTGTCGGCAGGGTGATTGGGTTTAGCGCGGGTATGACGTTGCTCATGCTTGCTCCGATTGCCATCTATGCTGTCTTGGTCGGTATTTCGCTGCGACTCGGAAAAGCGCATGCACGCGAAGCGCTCACTTATCGCGATTATTTTATTCGATATGCCTACGCGCTCCTGCCCATCGCTCTTTTTTATCACATCGCCCACAACGCAGAGCATCTGCTCATGGAGGGGCCGAAAGTGATGGCGATGATTTCGGACCCGTTTGGCTGGGGGTGGAATGTGTTCGGTACCGCGCAGTGGACGATTCCGCCTTTGATCTCGCTGGATAAGCTATGGTTGATTCAGGTGTTGCTTGTGTTGGTCGGTCATGTATATAGCCTGTGGGTGGCGCAGCAAACGTCGATGCGACTTTTTGGAACTGCCCGAGCGACGTTTCGTAGTCAGTTACCCATGCTTGCGGGTATGATCGCTTTCAGTGTCTTTAGCCTGTGGCTCTTGAAGCAACCTATGGAGATGCGAACCTCTGCGATGTAACTGTCCTGCGTGTCGTTGCCGGAAACGTTTTTTGTGTGCGGGACATTTGGAGCGTGTGGCTTGGCCGCACTGTCTTAGAGTGCATTATTCGGTGCGTCCGGGACGCACCCTACTGGCGCCTGCATTCGGCGAGGTTTATGAACGTTGACCGCAGACAATTCTTTACGCACTTGGGCAGGGGCTTGGCTTCGTCTTTGTGTGATACGATCGATGCGGTACGCGGTACTGTTCTGCCGAGCGTTGCACAGGAGGAAACTGCGCCACCGCGTCCTTGGATTCGCCCTCCCGGTGCGCGGGCTGAAGATGAATTCCGTTCTACTTGCACGCAATGTACCGATTGCCAGGAAGCGTGCCCCTATCAAGCCGTCCGGCGACTCGGGCCCGAATGGGGAATCGATGCAGGTACGCCTGCGATTATCCCGGCTGATTCGCCTTGTTATCTTTGTGCAGATATGCCTTGCATCACAGCGTGCGAACCGCGAGCGCTTTTGCCTGTTGCTATCAAAGATGTTCGCATGGGGACAGCCGTCCTCGATCGCGACGC
>JAADIU010000048.1 GCA_013151185.1 Planctomycetota bacterium | reverse complement strand
CCGTGTTTTCCGGGATGGATGTTGTCGTGGACGGCGAACCGTGTGCCCGCGAAGACTTCGTCTGCAAGACCGCTTCGCACGATGCGGTGCTGGGCTGTCGTATCGAAGTTCGCGACACGGAGGATCTGACGCGATGGCATCAAGCCTGCAATCCGGACCGCTACTCCACCAACGATGTGTTGGTGAACTTCCATGGCCAGGTCGTCGCGCTCGATTACCATCCTGTGTCCGACCGCAACATTCACGTTCTGGTCGACCTTACCGGCGAGCCCACCGGCATTCGTCTGATGTTGCCCGCCCGAACCGCGTTGATTCAAAACGGTGCCACGACACAGTTGCAAGACGCCATCCAGATGGAGGTGTACCGCCACGTTCTGCGTCGCGGCTACCACACGCTGCCGTACGAACAATATCTTTACGCCCGTCAACGTGGGATTGATTTGCCGGAAGCGACGCCGACCTATTCTGTTGGCCTATTGCCCGCTGGCGATGTACCCGAACCGGTTCGAGCGGTCATGCCGGAAGGCTTTGATTTGGCGCGATGCTATCGCTTCGACGACCGCAACAAAAGAAACGTCGATATCGACGAGGCGAACGCACACCTGCTGACTGCGTTGGGGACGCTCGACGAACCGTTTGTGCCGGTGGCGATCCAGCGGAAATACTTCGGCTATTCCTGGGCGAAGTTGCCCACCATCACGAAGGTCGAGGTGCAATGCGGCAAGCAGTTTCACAGCGACACGGTGTGGTCGGGCGAATTGTCCTGCGTCGACTCGATTGTCATCGCGGTTCACACCAGCGATGGCAAGGCGTTTTCGTCGCGAGTGTGCATGGCCGTCGTGCCATCGCCGGACAAAGAACCTTCGTGGACGGAGGATCACGTTGTTATCACAGCCGAAGCCGAAACCCGCCTATGTTCCTCGGAGATCTGGTTTCACTTGGGCGGATTCAGTGATGAAGGCGACACATATGACACGCAGGAGTACCAGTTTGAGCGGGAGTTGGATGCGTTCTGGACCGGGTTGCACGGTCCTGACGAACAGCGACGCCGCGACATCATGGAAGCGCTTTGCGGGTTGAAGCCTGCATGGCAATCCGTCCGCGTCGAGCCGAACGGACACATGCGCATCCGCTTCGCCGATCGCACCGTCAAAATAGTCACACCAGCCCAATCCTCCCACTGAACGCGCTCCCCAATCTACCGAACGCACACCCGCAGTTCCCCGGTTGTTTCACACCGTGCCGTTGATTCTGTACGCACCTATTGAGGAAAAACCCAACCCTTTTCTTTCACACAGGAGACGCATCATGCAAACACTGAAACGTGCCCACAACGAGCTTTTCCGCCGTTCACCAGACGAGCGATTCGATTCACTTGTACATCTATGGCAGCATTGCCACGACGAGAAGGAAGCATCGGTACAACACTGGCCACAGCCCGAAGATATCCTGGCGCTCCCACTTCAGAAACGACTCGACTTGCAACTGGGCGGCGATGCCAACCTTCGCATGACGGACTGGAGTTTTGGTCAGCTTTGCTCCCTTGCAGGGGTCAACCGCGACACGGTCAATCGCCTCTCGCCCGCCACGGCTGCCCGCGTGTTCGACGAGACGCTGTCGCCCGGCTCGAAGCCGCTTCAGGTGTTCGCGACACAGGACTCGGTACGCTCGATTCACGGAGCCAGTTACACGCGGCTTTTCAACGTGGACCTGCTTACGATGGTTCGCGAGTTTGCGACGGATTTCGTTCCACCTCAGAAAGCCGGAGACGGCGACGAAGGCGGAACGGGCCTGTATTGCGGCGAACAAGATATGTTTTGTTTTCTTATCGACCCGACGGGTTGGATTGAGATCAATGGCGAAGCGTTTGCTCCGGGCTTTTTTGTGTGGAACAGTGAAGTCGGTCGGCGATCCGTCGGTGTGCAGACGTTCTGGTTCCAAGCCGTCTGCCAGAATCACATCGTTTGGGATGCTGTCGAAGTGGTTGAGTTTTCCCGCAAGCACACGGCGAATGTTCACGAAGCGATCGCAGCGATTCGCTCTATCATCGAGCGGCTCGTGACGCGACGTGATGAACGACGCGACGGTTTCGCCAACGTGATCAAGCGGGCCATGGAAACGCGGCTTGGCGATGACGCCGACGATGTGCTGAAAGTCCTCGCCCAACAAGGCATCACGCGAACCCTCGCGAAAGACGCCCTGGCCATTGCACGCGGTCACGGTGCGTTGACAATTTTCGCCGTCGTTGACGCCATCACACGCATCTCGGGGCAGTACGCCAACGCAGGGCAGCGTAGCGAAGTCGACGCCAAGGCGTCGGCATTGCTCGATCTCGCCGTTGTGTGACCTCCACTTCTCATTCGATCCAACACCATGAACATCATCACACAGTTGTTCGATGCCATCGGCGACTTGCTGCGGCGGAGCGAATCGGTTCGCGCCCATCGCAAGCGTCAGGCCCACGGTCCGCGATGGTCGCGCCATCGTTCGCGCCGCATCGAGCCGTACCGACGACGAAGAACCCGTTCCAAACGAAACTAACCCACATCACAGGAGACATCCTAATGCTCAAACTCAACGCAGGGTTTAGCCGCAAAGTCGGCGAAGCCAACTACGGTAGCCGTGGTGCTACCGTCAACATCGAATTGGAAGTCGAATCAAACCTGGCGGGCGATCCCGACGGGCTCATGTGCCGCGTTCGCAGCCTGTTCGATTTGGCCCGCAAGTCGGTTGATGACGAACTCAACGCGGATGCGGGTTCTCGGTCCGAAACGTCGACCCAGAAACCTTCCACCAACGGCCAGTCGCCTCGTGGGCGTGCAGCGACGATGAGTCAACTTCGTGCCATCCGGGCCATCTGCAAGAGCCAGAACCGCGATGCCGGTCAGCTTGCGAATCAGAAGTTTTCCGTCGCCGATCTGAACGAATTGACCCTTCAGGAAGCCAGCAGCCTAATCGATGATTTGAAGTCGATGGCGAGCAACGGGACGAACGGAGGTGGTCGATGATTGCGGGCGTCGGCGACACCACTGACAAGAGGCGTAGCGTGCTACGCGATCCGCCCTCGGACACGAAACACGTCGCCGCACCGAACGATTTCGCCGAAGCCCTCATCGGCCGCAGCTACATCAGTTGGTCATCGATCGGCACCTACATGCGGTGCCCGATGCGATTTCGATTGCAATACGTTTTGGGGCAAAGGCCCGAATCGGTGTCGTCCAGCTTGATCTTCGGATCGGCGATTCACTCGGCTCTCGAAGAACATTTTGCATGCCTCTTCACCGGTACCGCAGCACCAAGCTTGGATGAACTGCTGGTGGTGTACGACCGCGTGTGGCGAGAAGAAACCCAACCGGTTCGCTTCGGTAAGACCGAAACGCCCGAATCGCTTCGTGATTTGGCGGGGAGAGTGCTGACCGCGTTCCAAAGCCACGACGTAGCCGCGTTGGATCGTTCGTGTCGGCTCATCGGTGTCGAAGAGGAATTGCGAGGGGCGATCATCGACGGTGTACCAGACGTGCTGGGTCGAATCGACCTGATGATTCTGACAGAAACGTCGCTTCGCATCATCGATTTCAAAACGTCGCGATCGGCTTGGTCGGCATCGAAGATCACCGAAGCCGCACCGCAGCAATTGCTGTACAGCCAATTGGCAAGACCCATTGCCGATGCGTTCGGCGTGCCCATCGAGATTGAATGGATCGTGCTCACCAAGGCGAAACAGCCCAAGGTCGAGCGTCACACGCTCACACCCGATCCTGCTTCGATCCGTCGCACCAACGGCATGGTCCGTGACGTGTGGCGGGCCATCTGCGGCGAATACTTCCACATCAATCCATCTGTGATGAACTGTTCGACGTGTCCGCACAAAACTACGTGTGCCGCTTTGGAGGGATAAGCATGGTTGTACGAAAAAACCGTCACGCCCCGGACGATTCGTTCGACGCCTGGCTGCGTGCGGTGCGGGATCTCATCATCAAACCTGTTTTGGATCTAGTTCGATCCGCATGGCGATTGGTCTCGCATCACCTACAACAGAAGCGACGTCGACAAGACCACCGTCGCCGACAGATGCGACGAGGAGGTAATGCCCAACGTCATCCCAACCGACGGACATCGCCATGAACACCGGTGACAAGTCCCTCGCTGTCGTCGGCTACGTTTTGGCCATGCTCGTCGTGTTTCGCGTCGCACCTCGTGGCGCAGTTCTGATGTTGCTGGGGTTGCTCGCTTTCGCCTACGTCGTCACGCACGACGATCGATCGCGATAGCTCAAACTCCATGGTTAGCCCGAGTGGGCTGATCCGTTCCACACCCTCTTCATGTTCGTTGCGTCTGCCTCATGCGCCATCGTTGCGCGCGTGGGGCAGGCGTTTTTCATTGTCCATCACACTTCCCGTGCCGCCGTGCCGGGAGAAACGGAGTTCGACATGATTTTGCAATTGAATGAAATCCAACCCGAGGACCGCAGACATCTGCATAGCACCGACCCACGCATCGCGGATGAAGTCGCCGCGATAAACCGTTCCATCGAACGACTCGACGAAAGCATCCCCACATGGGCGTACGTCGCCCCCAAACTCACTACGACAAAAAAGGAGGTGACCGTATGACGGCTACCATGACGAGAACAGAAGTCCAACTCGATCGCAAATTGCTTGTGGCAGCACTCAACCGTGTGGGCGGTGCCATCCCACCCCGAACCAACAAACC
>JAADIU010000216.1 GCA_013151185.1 Planctomycetota bacterium | reverse complement strand
GCAAATACTTGGTGAACCGAATCAACGGGTCACGCTTTTCCCACTCCTTGACTTCCTTGTCGTCGCGATAGCGCGTCGGGTCGTCTGCCGTCGTGTGCATGCTCAATCGATAGGTCACGCACTCGATCAGCGTCGGTCCGCCACCCGCCCGCGCTTTGGCCACGGCTTTGCTTGTTGCGGAGTAGACCGCAAGCACATCGTTCCCATCGACCTGCACGCCCTCGAATCCATAGGCGATCGCTTTTTGGGCGATCGTTCGCGACTTGGTTTGCTTGCGTCGGGGATGACTGATTGCGAAGTGGTTGTTTTGAACGATAAAGATCACCGGAAGGTTGAACACGCCGGCGAAGTTCATCGCCTCATGAAAATCGCCCTCACTTGTACCACCGTCTCCAAGGTACGTCAGGCAAACCGAGTCGGTTTTTTTGATCTTCATCGCCCACGCGATGCCCACACCATGAAGCGTCTGGCTGGCGACCGGAACGGAAATCGGCAGGTCGTTGTGACCGGGTGCTATCGCGTTCCCTTCTTCGTAGCCGCCCCAGAAGAACATCGTCAGATCCATCAGCCAGCCACGGGCGATCGTCATGCCCATTTCGCGAAACGCCTGTGCGGTCCAATCGTCGGAGCGAAGGGCCATCGCGGTACCCACCTGTGTGGCTTCCTGCCCGCGCGACGGTCCGTAGGTTCCCACCCGCCCTTGTCGCTGCAAGTTAATCATCCGCTCATCAAGCCGACGCGTTGCGAGCATGTGACGAAACATTTTGACGAGCGTATCGCCATTCAGTTTGGGCGCGAGGGCTTCGTCAATCTCGGCGTGTTCGTTGAGGACAGACAGTTGCGTGATGTTCGGTTCGATGTCGATTTGTCTCTCAGGCACAGGTTGCACTCGATGGTTCAACACCCAGTCTTATCTTCTCATTTTCAACGGAAGCCATTGTACAGAGTCGCATCCCAAGGTCCACCGCGCCAAGGCGCTCGGACAGTTCCTTACAAGCGTCGCGCGATCCCACGCATTCCGATAAGTTTTTGCCAAGAATAAACGACGGACAACCGATGTGAGTTACAAGGGGTTCACCAAGAGCGGAGAGCACGCTTAATCCGAAGAACCCCAGTGCAGTTTGCTGACGAGGCTTTCCCATTTTGCATCGCGGGGATTGAGCACAACCGAGACGCGCGGCTTAGCCAGTTGGATGTGAATTCGATCACCCTGAGTCAACGGGCACTGCACCTGCCCGTCCATGATAGCCGTCGTTCCCGGATTGCATTCGCTGACCTCAATCACCAATTGACTCGAAGCGTTGATCACCAGTGGTCGGTGTGTCAGCGAGTGCGCATTCATCGGTGTGAGGACCATGCCTTCCACCTGCGACATCAGAATCGGACCGCCTGCCGACATGTTGTGCGCAGTCGATCCGGTTGGTGTACACACGATGATCCCGTCACCGTCAACCTGGGTGAGGCTGCGGCCATCGAGTTCTACGGATAGGGAAATCATACGAAACGGAGGCCCCGCATGGACCACGCAGTCGTTAAGGCAGAGGCTTTCAAACGTCGTGCTTCCGTTCGCCCCGGACACGCGGACGCTCAGCATGGTGCGCTTTGAAATTGGCGCTTCCGCTGCGATGACTGAATCAAAATGCTCGATGAGTTCATCCAGCAAGAAAGGTGTGAGGAAGCCAAGCTTTCCAAAATTGACGCCGATCAACGGTACCTGTTGATCAGCCAGTGATCGGGCGACGGAGATCAGCGTGCCATCGCCCCCGAGCACAATGATGACGTCGGGATTTGCGCTGACGGCAGACCGGGCGAGAACGTCCAACTCGGCGCCGGCGAGCACCGCGTGCTGTGCGACCAGCGATTCCAGGCGCTTCATCGCCGTGGGCACTTCACCCTTGTCGGGATTGCCCAGAACGAAGACCCGACGATGTTGAACCGAAGAGGGCATAATGTTGGCCGTTGATTGACAGAGTATTAGCCGTTGGTTGATAGAACGTTAGCCGTCGATTGATATGCGCCTTGTGGGTGCAACCCGATCGGGATGGCGCGAAACTTCCGCAACCGACGAGCCATCGATAAGTTCAACCACCGCGGCAGCGATCGCGGTTGCGTCGATGCCCGCTTCGCTCAGTTGGCTACCGCGTGAACCATGCTCGATGAACCGATCGGGCAAGCCCAACCGCGTGACGTTGGACGCATCGAGGCCCAAATCCTGCGCCGTCTCCAGCACGATTGAGCCGAACCCACCTTGCAGCGCGTGGTCCTCCACGGTGACAACCGCTCGCCTGTCGATCAGGGCGTCGCGAACCATGCGACGATCAATCGGTTTTGCGAAGCGCGCGTTGACGACACCAACGTTGATGTTCTGTTCAGCCAATAAATCCGCCGCATCCATCGCATTTTGTGTGACCGTTCCATACGAAAGAATCGTGGCGTCCGCTCCGCTGCGAACGCGCCGCGAAAGACCCAACTCAAACGGGGGGCAATTCGCAATGCAGTCCACGGGAACATTGTCGCGCGGATAGCGGATGGCACAGGCCCGGTCGTGTGCAAGCGCAAAGTTCATCGCCGCCCGAAGCTCGGACTCGTCAACCGGTGCCATCAACGAAATCCCGGGGAAACCCCGCAGGTATGCGATGTCGAGAAAACCGTGATGTACCGCTCCGTCGCTACCCACCAAACCAGCGCGGTCGAGACAGAATACAACCGGCAAATCTTGCAGCGACACTTCCTGAAAGACCTGATCGAACCCCCGTTGAAGAAACGTCGAGTAGACCGCAACGAAAGGCCGCAACCCCGCTTTCGCCATTCCGGCGGCCATGTCTACTGTGCAACTTTCTGCGATCCCACAATCGAAATAACGATCGGGATGGGCTTCTTCAAACTTGTTCAATCCCGTGCCCGCAGGCATAGCCGCTGTCAGTGCTACGACCTTTTCGTTTTCGTTGGCAAGGTCAATCAACGAATCCGCAAACGCCTCCGTCCAACTCTTGCGCCCGTTCTTCTTGATGATCACCTTACCTGCCCGCACTTCAAACGCGGACGGACTGTGGAAGGCTCCCGGATCGTCGGCTGCCCATTGACAACCTTTGCCCTTGTCGGTGTGAACGTGAAGCAAGACGGGGTGATGCACGTCCTTGAGGAGTCCGAGCAGTTCTTCAAGGTGATCAATATCATGGCCGTCAACCGGTCCAATGTATTGAAAACCCATCTGCTCAAAAATCTGCCCCGGAGCCATCGTGGCTTTGATGCCCTCTTTGAGGTGATCGATCGCGTCGTACAACGCCTTACCCACCAACGGGATATTCGGCAGCAAAGTCTTGGCGCGTTGCTTGAGATCGTCGTAGCGCTGGCTGCTTCGGAACCGGGCGAGATGCTCGGCGAAACCACCCTGCGTCGGCGCGATGCCCCAACTGTTGTCATTGAGAATGACGAGGAATTGCCGTTTGAGAACGCCGCCCTGATTCAAACCCTCGAACGCAACACCGTTGACAATGCTTGCGTCACCCACAAGAGCGACCACGCGATTGTCGCGCTTGAGCATCGCATCACCTCGGGCCATCCCAACAGCCGTCGCGATGGCGGTCCCTGCGTGACCGACGTTGAACAGATCGTATTCACTTTCGGAAATGCTCGGGAACCCGCTGAGTCCGCCAGCTTTTCGGATGGTGTCAAAACGATCCTGCCGACCGGTCAAGAGCTTGTGCGGATAACACTGATGGCCCACATCCCAAAGGAGGCGGTCATGTTTGAAGTCGAACACCCGATGCAGCGCGATGGTCAATTCTGTGACGCCCAGATTGCTGGCGAGATGCCCACCGCCATTGCTCACCACACCGATGATGCGCTCGCGGATTTCTTCGGCCAATATTGGAAGGTCCGCCCGAGACAACGCCTTCACGTCGGCAGGCGATTGGATATTTGAAAGCAAGCTCATGCAGCGGTCCTCTGTAGGACGTTTGTTTCTCTGACAGAACATTTCTGAACGACGCAGCGGTGCAACGCACAACCCGACACCGTCAAACTTCATCGACGAGGATTGTAGCAAGCCTCCCGCGCTATGCCTGTCAAAACTTCTGAAAGAGGTAGGGTCCGCTGTGCGGACCATTTTTCGGTATCGAACATGGTCCCCGTGATGGTCCGCACAGCGGACCCTACATCGACTTCCTGCGCGACACGCTCGGTAGGGCGCGTCCCAGACGCACCGAATCATCTTGCCCTAACGGTCACGTTGATGGGCGAACTTCGCCAATGCCCGCAGCGTGCTCGTGTCGCCTTCAATCTCCGCCAGCGATTCGATCGCCATCCGAGCCGCTTCTGAGCCCAACTCGCGGCTTCGATCAATTCCTACGCTCTGCGGGTATGTTTGTTTGCCCTTTTCCTGATCTTTGCCAACCTGTTTGCCCATCTGAGCCGCGCTGGCGGTTACGTCCAATAAATCATCCGTTATTTGAAATGCAATCCCCAAGTTGAGGCCGAAAGCGCCCAACCGCTCCAACGTGTCGACATCAACATCGCCAACGATTCCGCCCATTCGACAGGCGGCAGAGAACAACGCACCCGTTTTACCTTCGTGAATCGCGCGAATGTCATTAAGTGGCAGCGGCCTGCTTCCACCCGTCGAAGCCGCCTGCGCCTCGATATCTCGAACCTGCCCGCCAATCATCCCGCACCCGCCCGAAGCGGTAGCCAGTTCACGGACGAGTGGACCCGTATGATTGCGGTCGATCGTTTTGGTCGTCAATGTTTCAAACGCAAGCGTCACCAGCGCATCGCCCGCAAGGATGGCCATCGCTTCGCCGAATTGTTTGTGATTCGTCGGGCGGCCTCTGCGAAGATCGTCGTCATCCATCGCAGGCAGGTCGTCGTGAATCAACGAAAACGCGTGGATCATTTCAAGAGCAGCCGCCGGCGCAAAGCACGCCTCGTCCGCCGCGCCGCAAAGTCGCCCGCATTCGTAAACCAAAAACGGTCGAAGGCGCTTACCCGGTCCAAGCAATGAATAACGAATCGACTCAGCCAGGGTAGCTGGCATCGACGCATCGAACGTAGCAAACTCATCGAGTTGCAACGAAAAGCGATCCGCAAACAAACGAATCGCCGCAATCGTGTCATGCGTCGAATGAACGGTCACGATCGCTGCAACTCCTGCTCGCGCTCATGCTGAGCAGTATATAGCTCGTCCACAGTGAATTGGGCACCACACTCCGGGCAGCGCGTCTCCTTCAAACCGGTCATGTTATACCCGCACATCGGGCAGCAAACCGCATCGGTACCGTACGTCTTCAGCCGTTCCATCCTTTCCTTTGGAGTCTCTCTCCAGACGAACACTGTTCCCAGTATCCACGCAACAGGCATAGTGTATCCGGCGAGCGTAGCCGCGAACGGCACCGGCATGGAGGAGATGGCTGCGAAGAAACCAAGAACCAGTGCCCCAAAAGCCATCGCCAAAACAACGATGAGCCACGTTCTTCGGATGCGCGATGGTGTCCATTGGACGGAGCTACGCCACAAGAGTAGCCAATATGTGACTACAAAGACCAACACTCCCAACGCAGCGCCAGTAGAGATCAGAACCGATTGCTGGTTGGACGCAAATGCGACGGCAGACGACAAAAACATCTGAAGCACGTTACTGATCGGCAACACCAATACCGCCAAGATAATTCTTGCAACAAGTCTAGTCATCTCGAACGTCCAATAGATGCGAAGGCAATTGTAGGGTGGGCCGTGCCCACCGTTTCAGTCGATATTGAATGCGTGGTGGGCAC
>JAADIU010000274.1 GCA_013151185.1 Planctomycetota bacterium | reverse complement strand
GACAAGCCTTTGTTCATCCTCGCGCCGGCCATCAGTATGGTGGTTGCGCTGATCGGATTCGTGGTAATCCCGTGGGGTGGGTTCTACATGCTTGGCGACACACGCCTCAACGTGCAGGTTGCGAACCCCGACATTGGTCTCCTCTACATCCTCGGTGTCGGCTCGATGGGCGTGTATGGCGTCGTATTGGGCGGCTGGGCCAGCAACAACAAATATTCGATGTACGGTGCGGTTCGCGCGACCGCCCAGATGCTAAGCTACGAAATCCCTATGGGCGTCGCCATTCTTGTAGTCGTACTGACCTGCGGCGAATTGCGGTTGGAAGAAATCGTATTGGCCCAACTCGGCGAAGGGCGCGTCTGGAACATCCTGCTTCAACCCGTCGCATTCCTGATCCTACTCACGACACTTTTCGCCGAAACAAACCGTGCACCATTCGACCTCGCAGAAGCCGAGCAGGAGTTGGTGGGCGGTTTTCATACCGAATACAGCTCGATGAAATTCGCCATGTTTTTTCTCGGTGAGTACGTCCACATGATCACTGGGAGCGCGTTTATTTGTGTCCTGTTTCTAGGCGGCTGGGATTTGTCATTGTTTGGGCTGACCGGATCGTGCCCAGGTACGTCTGCTGAAAGCATGGGGCTGATCGCGGTACTACTGAAAATCGGGGTCATGTCGGTGAAGGTCGCTTTCTTCATCTTCCTGTTCATGCTCATCCGTTGGACGTTGCCCCGTTTTCGATTCGACCAGTTGATGCGCGTAGCGTGGAAGGGTTTGATTCCGTTGAGCCTCGGCGTGTTGGTACTTACGGTCGCGGGTGTGTACCTCGGTTACCAGCATAGCCTTCTCTTTAATCTGGCGGGGAACGCTGCGATCATCGCGGTCACACTTGCAGTAGTGACCGTATCCAACAAACCCCTCTCGGGCAGACAGGACAACCTGCCTGTGATTCGTCAACCGCAGCATGGATAAGAAATCGGCCTTATGATTCGCGACGCAGACATTATTTTGATCAAAGAGCCGAAGCTGTCAGCCGCTGACAAGCTTTACTTCACGCAGATTGCGCAGGGCGTGAAGGTCACGTTGAACCATTTATTTTTCAAACCGCAGGTGACGGTCCAGTATCCCGAGGAGAAGCGTGAACTCCGCGTCGACAACTACCGCGGTGTGCATCGACTCAACAGGGATACCGACGGACGTGTTGCATGTGTGGCGTGCTTCATGTGCGAGACGGCTTGCCCAGCCAACTGCATTCATATTGTCGCGGATGAATCACCGTGGGAGGATCGCGAAAAGTACCCCGCGCAGTTTGATCTCGACGAACTCCGCTGCATCTACTGTGGTATGTGCGAAGAAGCCTGCCCGGTTGATGCGATCGAACTAACGACGGAGTACGATCTTGTGGGGCAGTCGCGCGACGAGATGATCTTCGACAAGGAAAAACTCCTCAGCGTCTATGACAAAACCAAAGATACGAAACCGCGTAAGAACCCGAAAATCAGCGGATACGATCGAACCGGCGACCGCGAGAAACTCGACCAACTCCGTTCGCGACTCGAGCAGATGATCAAAGACGATACCTCAGGGGGTGATGGCAAGTCGTGAATTCTGCGATTCCCTACATTGTGTATGCTCTGTTCGCGCTCGGCGGGGCGGCTGTCTATTTGGCGATGCCCAAGCCATCCGGCAGCCAGCGAAGGGCAGCCCTCGTTCTCGGCATGGGAGCCGTCGCTGGTTTGATGGTTCTCCTCGGTACGCAGTTCGTGGCTCCGAACTCGAACAATTTCTTCTTCTACCTGTTCGCATCCATCGCGGTACTGGCAGCCGGTAGAGTCGTAACGCACCCGATCCCGACCTACAGTGCGGTGTATTTTGCGCTCGTCATACTAAGCGTCGCGGTATTGCTGGTGATTCAACGGGCGGAGTTTCTCGCCGTCGCTCTGATTATTATCTATGCCGGGGCCATTCTGGTGACGTATGCGTTTGTCATTATGTTGGCCCAGCAATCGGGCGCGGCTTCTGCCGACGTGCAAGCGAGGGAACCGCTGACGGCAATCCTCGTCGCGTTCGTCATCACGGGTGCCATCGCAGGACGGATTGAGCAGCTTGATTCCATTCCCATCAATCCAACATCGCACCGGGTCGCCCAGAATGAATCTAGCGAGATTGATACAGCGGGCCAACTGGGGCTTGATGTTGAAAAAGAACATACGCGAGGCATTGGTGCGCTGATGTTTGGACCGTATGTCATCGTTGTAGAACTGTCGGGAATCTTGCTTCTGATCGCGATGGTTGGCGCGATTGCGATTTCAAGGAAGCGGGTCCCCATTGATGATACCGGCGAGCCTCGAATTCCGATCGGACAGATTGGCCGCGAAGCTCCGCCCTTCTAGGAAAACGTACGCAGGAAAGTTTTATACAATGCCTGATCCCGGTTCATACATTCTGCTTGGTGCTGTGCTCTTTGCGATTGGCCTGGTTGGCTTTCTCGCCCGGCGCAATTTGATCGTGATGTTTCTGTCTACGGAAATCATGTTTCAAGGCGTCGTACTAAACGTCATCGCCTTTGGCCGACTCCATGGAAAAATGACCGGTGATGTGTATGGCTTGTTCCTGCTGGTGATCGCGGCTGTCGAGGCGGGCTTGGCCCTCGGGCTGATCGTGCTCCTCTATCGGCGCAAGCATACGTTGGATGCGGAAACATGGTCCGCGATGAGCGGATAGCGAATTGACCCGATGAATGAATCCTCCTTGACCATCCTAAGTGCCCTCATCCTGCTCCTGCCGTTGGCGGGTGCGGTGTGCGCGGGGGCGCTGGGCCCAAAGTATCTCAAGGGTCAATCGCATTGGCCGGTGATCCTGGGCGTGGGCGGTGCGGCGATCGCTTCCTTCGCTTTGTTGGCACAGGTCATCGGCGGCGGCGAAGACCCATCGATTCTGATCGAGCTATACCAGTGGTTCAGCGGTGCAACGGGGGTTTGGTTCAACGTCGAAGTTCTGATCGACCCGCTAACTGCCGTCATGCTCACCACGGTGACGTTCATCTCAACATTGGTTGTTATCTACTCCAAAGAGTACATGCGTCACGACAAGCACCCCGAGCGCGGGTATGAACGCTTCTTCGCGTATCTCGGACTGTTCGTGTTCTCGATGTGCATCCTTGTATTGGGTGGCAACTTCCTACTGCTATATCTCGGGTGGGAGGCCGTCGGACTATGCAGCTATCTACTGATCGGCTTCTACTATCAAAAACCCTCGGCTGCTGCTGCCGCCAAAAAGGCCTTTCTGGTCAATCGAATCGGCGACTTCGGATTCGGACTTGGCATCCTGCTGATTTACATCACGTTTGGTTGCCTCGACTACGAAACGGTCTTTGAAGCGGCTCGCCTTGGTCTCCACGGAGACGCCGCTGCATTGGCTGGCCTGTTGGACATGGGCTTGACGCAGGCGACAGAACTGACCCATACCATCAGCGATCGCCTCCCGATCATCGCCCTACTGCTCTTATGCGGAGCTGTTGGCAAGAGTGCGCAACTACCGCTTTACGTCTGGTTGCCCGACGCCATGGAAGGCCCATCACCGGTGTCGGCATTGATTCACGCTGCGACGATGGTGACGGCGGGGATTTACATGATGGTGCGTTGTGGGGTGATCTTCACCGCATCGGATGGTGTGATGATGTTCATCGCGATACTCGGTGCAGCCACCGCCCTGTTTGCGGCTACGATCGCACTCGTGCAAACCGATATGAAACGCATCCTCGCCTACTCAACCATCAGCCAGTTGGGTTATATGTTCCTCGGTGTGGGTGCGCTGGCTGCGGGGTCGGCGGTCTTTCATCTGATGACGCACGCCTTCTTCAAAGCGCTCTTGTTCCTGGGAGCCGGTAGTGTGATGCACGCGATGGGTGGCGTCATTGACGTCCGACGTTTTGGTGGTTTGAAACGCGTCTTACCCTGGACCTACCTAACGATGCTAATCGGGTCAGCCGCCTTGGCTGGATTCCCGTTGTTGGCAGGGTTTTGGAGTAAGGACGAAATCGTTCACGCTGCATTTGGCCGACACACGATGCTCGGTGTCGTCGCGCTATTGACGGCACTTCTCACCGCGTTCTATACATTCCGGATGATCTTCCTCGCGTTCTGGGGAGAGGAACGATTGCCCGAAGGCGTTGTCGCGCACGAATCGGGCGGCTGGATTTTGCTACCACTGGGTATCCTCGCAGTGGGTGCCATCGGAGCGGGTTACTTCGGCGTGCATATCAAAGGCGGTGGGTTCCTTGGATTCCTCGAACCCCACGGCGCTCTGCATACTTTTCTCGAACCGGTCACCGCACCATTCGCACAACACGCGGTCAAAGCAAGCCATTCGGTTAGCGATGGTCACGGGATATGGGCTGCCATCTGGCATCATCGCCTGATGTATGGCTCCGCGCTGTTGGCGATCGTAGGAATTGCGGCAGCGTTTGTGTGCTATGTTCAGCGACCGTGGCTTCCGCAAGTCGTTCGGGCAACCTTCCCGAAGGCGCACGCAGTCTTACTCAACAAGTATTACGTCGATGAAGCCTACCAAGCCATCATCGTCGCGCCGCTTCGGCGATTGGGAATGTTCTGCTTCCGGGCTGACGAGTTTTTCATCGATGGCGTGGTCTGGACGATCACCGTCATCCCAAGATTATTTGGACAAATGTGGCGCACATTGCAGACGGGTGCGCTTCAAGGCTATGGCTTAGGGATGGCGGCTGGGTTGGCTGTCATCATCGCAT
>JAADIU010000013.1 GCA_013151185.1 Planctomycetota bacterium | reverse complement strand
CAAAAGAATGATACCTACCAAAGAGATGGATCAGATATGAATCTTAAAGGACGTGACTACATCGAGACGCAGGATTTCTCTGCGGATGAGATTGACTTTTTGCTCTCGAAGGCTACCGAATTGAAAGCGGCTTTCCATCGTGGGGAGCATCGAATTGAATTGCCGCACCAAACGGTGTATCTGCTTTTTTTCGACAAGTCCACGCGCACCCGCAACGCCTTTGAAGCCGGCGCAACACAGCTTGGTGCCCACGCTCACTTTCTTGAGCCATCGTCGCTACAGATTTCGCACGGTGAGACCGCAAAAGACACCGGGATTATTCTCGGGCAGATGGGGCACGGGATTGCGATTCGTCACGATTTGATTCCGGAGGTTGGCAATCGCTACCTTCGAGAGGTGGCGGAACATGCTGAAGTTCCGGTGATCAACATGCAGTGCGACATCGATCATCCGACGCAAACGCTGGCTGACCTGATGACCATCCGCGAGCATTTTGGCGGTGATGTGCGAGGTAAGAAAATCGCGGTGAGTTGGGCGTATGCACCGAGCTATGCCAAACCGCTATCGGTGCCGCAGGGTTTGATCACGCTGATGACGCGCATGGGTCTTAATGTTACCTTAGCTCATCCGCCAGGATTCGATTTGATGAAGCGGCCTATGGAATTTGCGCAGGCTAATGCGAAAGAAGCGGGCGTGAACTTTGAGGTGGTCGATAACATGGACGATGCGTTCGCTGATGCCGACATCGTTTATCCGAAGAGTTGGGGCGCGTACGATTTGATGCTCCAAAAGCGAGACGCCACAAGCTCAAAGCAGATCGACGCCATCGAGCAGGATTGTTTGAAGCTCAACGCGAACCACAAAGAGTGGATCTGCGATGAAAAGCTGATGAAGCGGGCAAAGTCGGATGCGATTTACATGCACTGCTTACCGGCAGATCGTGGGTCGGAAGTGACCGATGCGGTGATCGATGGGCCGCAGTCGATCGTATTTCAGGAAGCGGAGAATCGGCTTCACACGGCAAAAGCGATCATGGCCTGTACCATGCGCGAGCGGCCGTTCAAATAGGCCAAGGGGCTGGTTTGTTTCTTGGTCGGTAGTTCTATTTCCAGTGGTAGGGTGGGCCGTGCCCACCGAAGGTTTACTGCGACGCGAGATGGTGGGCACAGCCCACCCTACATTCGCTCGAAAACAGAAACGATATTGTTGGAAACACACTGGTTGAGTGGTGCATCGTCATAACGCGAACGGGTCTCTTGTCATTCGTAGCATAGGTTTCGCCAATGCCGTTGAAAATTATTCTAGCCTTAGGCGGGAATGCGATCTCCTCCGGTCAACACGGAGGCGACGTGGCCAGCCAATTCGCCCAATCTCGCGTTACAGCCAAGCATATCGCAGACCTAATACAAGCCGGCCACAAGCTGTTATTGATCCATGGCAATGGACCGCAGGTGGGAACCGTCTTGCGCCGTGTGGAATTGTCGCGGCATGAAGTTTATCCCATCGACTTGGGCCTGTGTGTTGCAGACACGCAAGCGGGCATGGGCTATATGATTTGCCAGTGCGTTCGCAACGAAATGATAAGCCGCGGCTCGCCAGTTTGCGCGTCGACGATCGTGACGACGGTGTGCGTGGATGCCAATGATCCGGCATTTGATCACCCGACCAAACCGATCGGCCAATACTTTGATGAGGATACGGTGAATCAAAGGAAACGTTCTGACGGATGGAACGTCGTCTATGTCGAACGCAAAGGATATCGCCGCGTCGTACCTTCGCCCAAACCCAAAGAGATTGTTGAACTCGACATAATCAGGCAGTTGTACGATTCGGGTCGGGTGATCGTGTGTTGCGGTGGTGGTGGAATTCCGATTTGCGAGATGCCCGATGGTAGTCGCGAAGGTGTGGAAGCGGTCATCGACAAAGATTTGACGGCGGCATTGTTGGCGAAAGAAGCCCAAGCCGACGCGCTCGTGATATTGACGGATGTTGAGAAGGTGTGTTTGGGCTATGGTACGCCCAACGAGAAGGCGCTCGATCGTTTGACGCTGGAGGAAGCCCGTGAACATCTGGCCTCGGGCGAGTTTCCGGCGGGTAGCATGGGGCCCAAGGTTCAGGCGTGTGTCAATTTCTTAGAGAGCACCAGCAATCCAAGCGCCCGGGCCATCATCACCAGCATATCCGGCTGTCTTGACGCCCTTGCAGGAAAAACAGGAACCCATTTCGTTCGTACCTAAGTGATTGGAACGATGTTGTTCCGTTTCATGTCGCGATCGAATCGTCGTGGGTGCAATCGGAGATATCCATGATTCACGATTTGAAGATGTACTGTTCGGCGGTGGCTGCGCCGGAGAAAAAAAAGGTTCGATCGCGCGACGAAATCGAAACGAAGTACAAATGGGCGACCGAAGACATCTTCGCGACACAGGAAGATTGGCAGGCGGAGTACGACGCGCTGGAAGCCTCCATTCCCGGTATCGCCAGGATGAAGGGATCGCTTTGCGGTTCTGCGGATCAATTGCTGAAGGTCCTCAAAATCCGAGATGAGACCGAAGCCCGCATTGATCGGGTGATGGTGTACGCTTCGCTGCGGGCTGACGAAGATACTTCGATCGGTTCGACGCAGGAGATCGATCAGCGGGCGACTGCGCTTGCGGTTCGCTACGGAGAAGCGGTCAGTTGGATCAACCCCGAGCTGACGTCGATTCCGTTTGAGACCATCGCGTCGTGCATGGATGAGAACAGCGAGTTGGCTGTGTATCGGCAAGCATTCGACGACCTGTTTCGACAAAAGAAGCACATACTATCGGCGCGCGAAGAGGAACTCATGGCGATGGCCGGTCAGGTTCGTCGCACTCCTTACAATACCTACAACCTGCTGACCAACGCTGACCTCAAATTTCCAGACATCAAAGATGAAAAAGGCCAACTCGCTGAACTCAATGACGCCGGGTACTACCTGTTCATGCGCTCGCCGGATCGCCGGGTTCGCAAGGATGCCTACGAAGGATTGGTGGGTGGGTATCACGGTATTCGCAACACGGGTGCATCGCTTCTCAACGGTGCCGTGCAAAGTCATTTGTTTTCGGTGAAAGCGCGCGGGTATGAGGGCTGCCTCGCTGCGGCGCTCGATGGCGGGAATATCCCTGTTTCGGTCTACAACACATTGGTCGATACGATCGATCAGAGTTTGCCTCTGCTTCACCGCTATGTTTCGATCAAGAAGCGAGCCCTCAAACTCAAAGAGGGCGTACACGACTACGATATGTTCGTTTCTCTGGTTGACGATGCGGGGGCAAGCTACAGCTTTCAAGAGGGTGTCGCCCTGATGGCGGATGCCCTCAAACCCCTCGGAGCCGACTATCTGGAGATCATGAGCAAAGGCATCGACTCGCGATGGGTTGATGTGTTTCCGACGCGCAACAAGAGAAGCGGCGCCTATTCGAGTGGAACCTACCTCACATCGCCCTACATCCTCCTGAACTATCAAGGGAATTACGACAGCGTCTCGACCCTCGCGCATGAGATGGGCCACTCCATGCACTCGTATTATTCGCGTGGAACCCAGCCGTATGTGTATAGCAACTATGATATTTTTTGTGCTGAGGTAGCTTCGACCCTCAATGAGATCCTGCTTCAGCACCATGTTCTCGATCACACGGAAGACCCGAAGGTTCGTTTGGTATTGCTCAGCGAGTTCTTGGAGACAATTCGAGGGACTGTGTTTCGCCAAACGATGTTCAGCACATTTGAGAAACACGTCCATGAAATGGCAGAAGCAAATGAAGCTCTGACGGCTGACGCGATTAGCGCTGCGTATCGCGATATCATGCTTCGGTACTACGGTTCCGACTACGCCCATGACGATCTGGTGGACAGCTATTGGCTGCGCATTCCCCATTTCTACTACAACTTCTATGTATACAAGTACGCCACGAGCTATTGTGCGGCGAGCAACATCGCGAAACGCATCCGCGCCAATGAGGATGGGGCGGTTGAAGCCTACCTGTCGTTCTTGAACGCAGGATGCAGCCAGTACCCCGTCGATCTGTTGAAGATAGCCCGCGTCGACATGACCACCGCCGAACCCATTGAAGATGCCATGCAGATTTTCTCCGGGTTGATGGATCAAGCCGAGGAATTGTTGGAGACGGTTTCGCCGTAAGTGTGCGATAGGATGGCGTGGTATGTTCGGCGAGAATCAATCACTACGGATATCCATCGCGGTGGTTTTGTGCGTGGTTGGCGCAATGGTTGGATGCTCTACTCCGGGCGATCGTGCGGCAGCGATCTTTGAAGACTATTGGCAGCAGCGGCTGCGGCATTCGCCAACATGGTCAACGTATGTCGGCGAGCATCGGTACAATGACCGGTTGGATGACTTGTCCGAATCAGAAGCTGCCGCATGGACCACCATTCGCCGCGACCTTCTCGGTCAATTGGCTCGGGTTAGCCGCCTCGATTTGAGTGATGCGGATCGGGGAAATTGTACTATTCTCGAACGCGAGTTGCGTGACGGACTGTCGGTTGACGAATGCAATCAGCGTCTCATGCCGCTCAAGCATCAAGGTAGCCCACACCTGACCTTGCCGATGCTTTTGGTATCTCACCCGTTTTCCAGCGAGCGTGACTACCGCGACTATATCAAGCGGCTTCGGGGTTGGCCGACGCAGGTGGATCAGGTCATTGCCAACAGTCGCGAAGGCATGCGTCGCGGTTTCGTTCGGTCGCGAGTGATTATTGAGAAGGTGGTCCCACAACTCCGGGCGCACA
>JAADIU010000226.1 GCA_013151185.1 Planctomycetota bacterium | reverse complement strand
AGCAGGGCAACACCATTGACCTGTCGTGCCGGCGAAAGAAGTCGCGGTTTGCGATGGGGATGCGCGTCGAGCTTGCGACGGACCCCGACAACGGCAGCGAGTCCATCCCGGCTTTGCTGCACGACGTTTCCGGCGGAGGCGTCGGGGTGTGGTGCAGGCGGCAGTTCTCGCAGGGCACCGCTCTTTCCATTTCGGATGGCGGCGATTCAAATTGGATTTCCGGTACGGTCCGTCACTCGTCGGCAGGAACGGACGGTTACCTGATTGGTATTGAGTTCGACGAAACCGTTTGCGTAGAGGGAGGTTCCGCCTCCGACGAAACAGCGTCGAATACCCGTAAGTCAAAGTCGAATCGTCATGGCAACGAAGGTCGATCACGGTTTCGATGCCCGCTGCTTGTCGCGCGAATCGCAAAAGGAAGCGTGACGGGTTTGGTCATTGCCAGCGCGGTCTATGTCGGCTTACGCTTTCTGGACTTTGAGATTTTCGCGAATGAAATCGCAGTTGGTTTCGCCGGAGCCGTGATCATCGGGATCGGGATGGGATTGCTGGGCGCTCGACGCGAGACACGGTTCCTCAGCGGGATCACTTCGGCGGTCGATGCATTTCGGGCCACGGGCGAATTTCCATCGCCGCCAACCAGGAACCACGATGCCCTTCGGTCGGCATTGCTGAACCTTGCAACCCATCACCAGCAGCGAGCGATTTGCGATCATATCGAACAACAAAAGCACGTCGATACCGAGGAAACAAAATCGGGCATCCTGTCCATTGTTTCGAGTGACGTTCGGCGACCGCTTGAAGCCATTCAGCAACATGCCCAGGTCCTGCGTGAGGAAGTCGATTCGCTCTCGCGCAATGCCCGCCTGGATCTGATCGAAACCATTGCACAGGAAATTCACCGAATTGCCGAGCACGTTGAAGACCTCGACGAATTGCAACGACTCGACGCAGAGAGCAGCCACAACGCCCAGGAATCGACCGAATCCTGCAACCTCACAGAGACCATCGCAAACGTCGTGGAGTTGTTTGAACCTCTGGCCGGCGAGCGGTCGATTGACTTGAGGCTTGATTCAAAGGGTGAATTGCCGAATGTGATCGCCAGTACGGACAACGTCGCACGCGTTCTCAAGAAACTGTTGGCCAATGCGATCGAACAAACCCAAGCCGGTGGGGCGGTGATCGTCGAAGCCGCGGAAAGTTCATGCGAGCTGCGCGTTTGCGTGTCGGACAGTGGACCGGGCATCCCACGCGAGCGATGGAGCGAAGCGTTCGAGCGTCGCACCCACGGCGGTTCTCAAGAGGCAGATCGGAATCACGGTCAAATGCTGGGGGCTTATGTCGCCCGCCGGATCGTCGAAGCACATCATGGCCGCATCTGGTTGGACAGCGAAATCGCAAAAGGCACGACCGTTTGCTTCACCCTGCCCACCGTGGATACGCCCGTCGATGAGCCACAGATCACCGATGGACTTTCGGCGGACTCGCGTATTCTGGTTTGCGATTCAGATCCGGAATTAGCGGCGATGATGGCGCAGGCTCTGCGCGCTCGGCAGTATCGGGTCACGCTTTCCCACTGCGGTGCGCAATTGTTGCAGCTTCTCGACAACGAACCGTTCGATGTCGTCGTGACCGACCTGCAACTTCCAGACATGGGTTCGCAAGAATTACTCAGCGCACTCCATAGCCGACAAGAACAGGGCTTCCGCACGATCGTCCACAGCTACGACGAGCACGCCCGCGATGGGGCGAAGACCGACGTTGTGGCATGGCTGCGCAGGCCCGCGAATCGACCGCGACTTTGCGAAGCTGTTGAGCTTGCAACGCGCAAACGGTTCGCACACGGGAAGACGATCTTCATGTTGGAACACGGATCGCTGGAGACGCGCCGGCTTCGGACCGCGCTCGAGCAAGCCGGACACGTTGTTATGTCGGGTGTGTCGATGAAAGAAATCCAGCGCCTGCTCGAATGCTACAGCTGCGATTTCCTGGTGCTCCCCGATGGCGCGATCGGTGGCGATTGGAACAAACTCGCAGAACTCAGCTTCGGTGAAGCCAGCCAAACTCAAGCGATCCTTCTGGTTGACGAAGTGCGTCGAAGCGAGCGCAGCTTTGAAGAGCAGTTCAACGCAAGAGCTGTGGCATACCGTCCGGGATCAGAGGAAACGGTACTGGCGGTAATCGAGCCGGAAACGGTCGCCGCAATGAGCTGCGCCTGACCTCGTCCTGCCGGCTGATTCGAGCGGTGCCGGGTGCCTCGGCTGCGTCGGATACGACCCGTCGTCCGGGTTGTGTCTCACTTCACCTCTCCGCGGATTCCCGTTTCGGCACCAATCCCGCCGACGGGACACCCGTGATTCTACGATATCCTTTCCAGACAAATCGTCGCCTTGTATTCGCGCAAGTGGTGTATTTATATCTAGTTATGGTTATTCCTGCCTCGTGGTTGGGCCGTTGTCCTCCGCCTCCGTCTTGCACGTTGGGCGTTCGTGTGATATTATAAATATATCACCAAGATACCTAACGGAGGTTTGGTTATGAGTCAGGAACGCGTTGCGAAGACGACCAACGGTTGGCAAATGCTGATGTTTCTCTTGTTCGTGGGGATTGGAATCGGTTTTGCGATTTACTTCTTGTCCATTCGCGGGCTGGTTCGGAGCGGGCCCAGTGCGAGTCGTATCGTCTTTCTGGTTGCATGTTCAATCGCCTTCTGCGTTTGGGGTTTTTTGTTGTGTGGTTTCTTTACGTTGCAACCGAATATGTCGGCTGTGCTCTTGTTGTTCGGAAAGTACGAAGGGACGGCGAAGGACGAGGGCTTCTGCTGGGCGAATCCGCTTCTGACGAAGAAGAAGGTGTCTCTCCGCGCTCACAACCTCAACGGTGAAAAGCTTAAGGTCAACGATAAGAGCGGGAATCCGATCGAGATCGCCCTCGTGGTCGTTTGGCGTGTGAAGGATACTGCCGAGGCTGTGTTCGATGTCGAGGATTTTGAGCAGTACGTTTCCGTTCAAAGCGAATCCGCACTGCGTCACCTGGCATCCAAATATCCCTACGATACGGGCGAAGATCACACCGAACTCTCACTGCGCGGTTCGATCGACGAGGTTTCGAGTGATTTGCAGATTGAACTGGCAGAGCGCCTCGGAAAAGCCGGGGTCATCGTCGACGAAGCCCGCCTCAGTCACCTCGCATACGCTCCGGAAATCGCGGGCGCCATGTTGCAACGTCAGCAAGCTGAGGCGATCGTTGCAGCCCGTCGAAAGATTGTCGACGGTGCCGTTGGTATGGTTGAGATGGCATTGGCGAAATTGGAAGAGCATGAAACTGTGCAATTGGACGAAGAGCGCAAGGCGGCGATGGTTAGCAATTTACTCGTCGTCTTGTGTGGCGAGAAAGCCGCCCATCCGGTGGTGAACGCGGGTTCGCTCTATTGAGTGACGTTCTGATGAACGTTGTTTCTGTTCCGTCATTCCCGCACACACCGGGACGAGGCGATGTCCGAAAAGAAAACGTTGCTCCTGCGATTGTCACCAGACCTGTGGGCGGAGGTTAAACGCTTCGCCGACGCTGAACTCCGCAGCGTCAACGGGCAGATTGAGTACATTCTGCGCGAAGCCGTCCGCAAGAGAGCCGGCAAAACGTCCAACGATTTGGGAGGAGACGCTGACGCTGGCGATTCCGATTCGCAGCAATGACACCGACCCGCGTGCGATTCCACTGAACTCAGGTTGGTTATCTGGAGAAATTTGCGACGTGGAAGTTATGGGGGAATGGCAAAGTCTTCGGGAGAGCGTAATCTCGGGAAAGTGTAAAAAAACGGACGGGCCCGTCGCTCCTCCTCCACTCGACGAGCCCGCCACTTTATTCGGCACCGAGCAAGGCGGTTCACTGCTGCTCGGTCAATTGCACGATGGGCCATCGTAACGGAAACGCATGTGATTTTCACGTCCGAAATGCTTCAAATCTGTGTTCTGTCTCGAGATTCACGGCCAACAGCCGTCGTTATAATCGTTAAAGTTTGAACCATCGTTTCAGGTGGATGTGGCTAAATTATTTCGTCATCGGGGATTGCGCGAAATAGCCATCGCATGAGTGAAATCACGCAGTCGTTGGCGTGCCAACCAGTCGATGTCGGCTGAAGAAAAATCTTGCGGGCTGCATCCCTCGGGAATCTCGACCGACGTTCATTTGAACCGCGCGACTGTGATCATGCACCT
This sequence comes from Planctomycetota bacterium, assembly GCA_013151185.1. Lineage (GTDB taxonomy): Bacteria > Planctomycetota > Phycisphaerae > UBA1845 > UBA1845 > UBA1845. The sequence goes on along the minus strand of JAADIU010000226.1, from coordinate 1,238 downwards.
GCGAGTTTTTTCTTCGTCAATTCTTCGGCACCGCCCGCAACAATGACACGCTGTGGCACTTCTCCCAATGGTGCGAATGGGTATGACTTTCCATTGTAGTCAACACACGACTTAGAAAAGTTCACCTTCGCCGCGGCTTCGATCGGGATCGTGGCTGCCTCAGCGTTGCTCGCGTTGGCTGCGTTGAGGTCGGCGACCAGTTCAGGACACTCGAACACGATGAAGCCATTGTTGAAGGCGTTGCGTTTGTAGGTTTGCGAGAACGATGCGGCGATCACCATGCGGATACCACGATACGCGAGGGCGGTGGCGGCTTGCTCGCGGGACGAACCCGATCCGAAGTTTCTACCGCCAACGATGATGTCACCTTCGCGCGCAATTTCCTGGAACTTCGGATCGTAGTTCAGCATGGCAGCCCGTCCCATTTCATCGGGCGTCAGGTCTTCGCGGTAGGTGAACTCTTTTCCGTAGATACCATCCGTATTGAGATTGTCCTTCGGAAGAAACAGCAGGCGCCCACGCACTTCCTGTGGAAATCCTTCGAGGATGTTGACGGCTTTGGAAGCGGCGGGTTGTTTGGAGGCCTTTTTGATTTCGACGGAGATTTCACAAGACTCGAACGGTTGGGGGGCGCAGATGTAACCCGCGACGGCAGAAGCCGCCACCACGGCTGGGCTTGCGAGATAGACCTGTGCATCACGCGAACCCATTCGCCCCTTGAAATTGCGGTTCGTTGCACTGATGCCGACTTCGCTGCCCTCAAGTGTACCTTCACCCAGCCCAATGCAAGGCCCGCATCCGGAGGGAAGCGTCTTCGCACCAGCGGCTTCCAACTTGTGCCAAACCTTCGTTCGTTTGGCTTCTTGTTCGATGGATGCAGAAGCTGCCGCCACATAGAAATCGACGTGCTCAGCCACCTTTTTGCCATCGAGAACTTCTGCGGCTTCGGTCAGGTCTTCCAACCGGGCATTCACGCAACTGAGCAGGTACGCCTTGTTCACCCGTACCTTCTTGGCTTCGATTTCGGGCAGCGGGGTGATGATCTTGACCTCATTCGGGCCGGCGACGTGCGGGATGATTTGCGCGAGGTCGATTGTTAGTTCGATGGCGTACTGCGCATTGGGGTCGGCTTCGATTTTTTCGGCGAACCAACCATCCACATCTGCTCGCGTGTACCGTGGGTGTTCGTCGCCCCGATCGGCGAACATGTCCGCACGCCCGTAGCAGTAATCGCGAAG
>JAADIU010000276.1:4163-8990 GCA_013151185.1 Planctomycetota bacterium | reverse complement strand
TGGCGGACATCGACGGGAAACGAAGGATGAAACAAGATCGTGCAGATATCGCAGGTTTTTTCGTTCTTTTGGCCTAGCGCAAGGAGGTCAGCCGTCAACACTCCCCTATCAACGCTGTCGGCTTCCACCAGTTCGATGCACAACACGGGTTTCTGCTTTGGTGCATCCCCGATACCAACCAAAGCGCTTCGCCGGACCTTCGGGTGGCAGTTGAAAATCGCTTCGCATGGAATCGTAAACAGCGTGCCCGAGTAAGTTTCGACTCGGTGCGCTTTGCGGCCACAAAACCACAAACGACCGGACTCATCCAAATACCCAACGTCGCCCATTCGGTGCCACAGCGTGTCACCTTCGGCTATCTTTGCAAGGTGCGTCGCTTTCGGATTCTTGTAGTACGACGCTGTAACCACTGGACCGCGAACACAAATCTCGCCAATCTCTCCCACACCCAATACATTGCAGCCCGACGCATCTTCAATCGGCTGATCGCAAATCTCGATGATGCGCAGTTCCAAACCAGGCATGACCTTGCCCACGCATATACCTGCGCCGTCCGCGGTTTGCTCCGCAGTCGTCTCCAAAACCATCCGCGATTCGATGGAGGTTACCGGAAGCGCCTCGGTGGCTCCGTATGGCGTGTGAATCTCCGCTTCGGGGTGAAGCACACGGCGCAGTTTCGCCAGCATTTCGGGCTGAATCGGAGCGCCGGCTGTCAATACCCTTCGCAACGATGGTAGCTTGATATTCGATGATTCGCAGTGTGCGATCACGCGGTTGAGCAGCGCGGGCGAGCCGAAGATTTGCGTCGCATCGTGCGACTTGATGGCAGCAATGATACGCATGGGATCGACGCTTCCCGGTTTGGACGGGTCCATGTCGGGAATAATCGCGGTCATCCCGAGCGCCACGTCAAACAAGGCAAAAAGCGGAAACGTAGCAACATCGGTATCCGCAGGTCCACAGCCAAACTGCGATGCAAGGTACCCCACCTGTGCCGCGAACATACCATGCTCGTATGCGACGCCCTTGGCTGGTCCTGTGCTACCGCTGGTGAAAAGAATCGCAGCGAGATCTTTACCATCCGTCGCGGCTGTCACGAACGGCCCGCAAGTTTCCGACAGTACGTCCCGCAGCGTCGCACCACCCCAGAACCACCGACGCCCAACCGTGACGCAAATGCGAACCGATCGAAACGATTTCGCAAAAAGTAAACGTGCGACATGCGCCAGGGGAATTCCGATGAACGCTTCGGCTTCTATCGCCTCAAGGCATCGTATGAGTTGCTTGCGCCCCATGCCCGGGTCGATCAACACGGGGACCGCACCGATCCGAAACAGTGCGAACGTCAGTACAAAAAAATCGATGCCGGGCTTCACCATCAAAATAGTTTTCGTGCCGACTCCGATGCCCAAGTCCGACAAACCGTGGGCGCACCGATGAATCCGCTCGTCCAACTTCTCAAAGGTGATGCACGCCCGATCGGTTTCTCCCGAACCCTGAACGACAACAGCCGACTTTTCGGGATGGCATTTTGCGACGCTTGAAAGGATGTCTGCGACGTTGACCAACCCGACATGCGATGCGTCAACCGCAACCGGTGCCGCTTTCACCGCGCGCACGCTTCAAGATCTGGAGCGAGGGCATGCACGGGATGACGATGCAAAAAGTCACCAATCAACGGGATGATCTGATCACCGTCATCTTCAAGACAATAGTGCCCCGCACTGGGAAACGTGTGGAATTCAGCTTCCGGGCAGCGTCTCCGCCATTCTGCGAGAAAGTCCGCATCGAACACGAAGTCCTGCTCGCCCCAGCAAACCAGCTTCGGTATGTCGGCCAACAGGTCGAGGTTTTCACTGATCCACGCGACTTCGGCATGACTGGGATCGCCCACTTTTCGCGGGATATCCTGGACAAACCGCTTGACTGCGATCCGGTTCGCCCACGAATCGTACGGTGTTCGATAAGCCCGGCTAACCTCGGGCGACAAACCACGGGCGGAAGCCAGCACATTCGCCCCGATCGAAAACAGGTTCATGCCCTGAACCAACACCGAAGCAATCGGACTCACGTTGCGAATCAACCAAAGGGGCAGTGGCAGCATTTTTCTTTCGGGAAGAAAAAAGGCGGCAGTGTTCATCAGCACGATGCGTTTGATACGCTCGGGACGGCGCAGCGCAGCACCCACACCAATGATCCCGCCCCAATCGTGCAAGACAAGCGTCACGTTGCGCGTGAGCTTCAACTCGTCGAGGACCGAAACCAAATCGTCGATTCGAGTTTTCAGCGTGTATTCGTAGGCGTCGGCGGAAGGCTTGTCCGACAGACCGCAACCAATATGATCGACGGCCAACACCCGGAATTCTCCGCGCAGTTGCGAAACAACATTGCGATAGAAAAACGACCACGTCGGATTGCCATGCACACAAACAATCGGCTCGCCCGCGCCTTCGTCAATGTAGTGATAGCGGTGACCGTCCACGTTCGCCCAACGGCTGGTGAACGGATAGAGCGTACGCAACGAAGAAGGAAGGACCGTCATACGCCCGATACCATCTGCTTTGGCGGTCGGTTTTGATCCACGCAACCCACCGCATTCTCAAGAAACCAAAACCCCGACGCTCTCGGGCAGTCGAAGCTATTCCAACGTCACGTCAACTTGATACCGACCGCCGGTGAAGCGATAGATCAAGGTGATTTCATCATCGCAATCGAATACAAAACCCCGCTGCAACAATCGGGGATCACCCATACCCAGTTCCTGCCCGGTCTCAACATCGAGAAAACGGCCACCATCTGTACCGATCACCAAATCGTCGAAGCAATCAATCAGCGCCGTGTCAGAAGAAGCCGGGGCAAGCAAGCCACTCGCAGCCAGACCGATTTTCTCCGTAAACAAATTCGCCGGAACGAACAACTCTTCCAGGGTGGCTGTCGAACCATTGCTACCGATAAAAATCTGCGCCTGAAGCGCCGACGATGTAAGGTTCACCAACCGCAGATTCACCGTATCCGCAATCGGCTCGGGATTGTCGGGCAGTGGCAGGCTTCCCAATCCGTCATCCGGATTCGGTTGGATTGTCAAATCGCACGCGGGCAACAGCAGCGCCACCACCAACAGGGCACACCATGACAGGGGATAACGATCCATCGCTCTTGGTCCTTTCCAATCACACTCGAATCGGCCATCCGCCCCGACGAATCCGTTCACCGAAGCCGCATCACCATCCGAGCATCTACCACAGGAATCGAAGTCTACGGCGACCCCGCGATTGAAACAACATCTGTATCGATTCGGGCGGCGGATGCGTCGGGGAAGGGGGTTTCGGACCGTTGGCCAAGCCGCCAAGCGGACGATATACTCCGCCGGTCGCTCGGATTTGAACTGTTTCATACTTCCAGGCACCCGCCCATCCGAGCGAAATGACGGCTTGCTGCTTGTGCGGTGGCGATGCGCCTCCGCACCAGTGAACCGGCGACAAGACGCGAGGGGCGGTACATCGGGAGATGGCGGTTGACTGACAATTTCGCGGGACACGATGATCCGTTGCTGGTCCGGGCTGCTCGCGATTACTCACGCGCCGAGTTGCTCGACCGAGATCGTCAATGGGACAAAGGCAATGGCAGCGTCGCGGACATCCTCCCGGAGTTGGCCGAGATGGGACTCCTCGGGCTGATGACGCCAGAGGACGTTGGCGGGCTGGGTTGCAGCTATCGAACGTACGCGGCGATTCTTCACGAAATCGCATACGCATCAGCGTCGGCGGCTGTCACTGTGGGTGTACATAATTTGGTTGGGCTCGTGGTAGACCGCTCAGCCAGTCCCGATCTGCGACGCAAATGGCTTGAAGGTTGGTGCGATCCGAACAACTTTGCCGCCTTTGCAATCAGCGAAGCCAATGCGGGCAGCGACCCCGGCGCTTCGCTCACAAAAGCCGACCGCCGTGGGGATGGCTTCGTTCTCAACGGCGAAAAAATGTGGATCACAAACGGACTTTCCGCTCGTTGGTTTGTCACGTTGGCGCGAACCTCGCCCGACAAGGGTAAATCCGGACTGAGCCTGCTGATGGTCGATGGCAATTCGGACGGCCTTCAGCGCACGCCCATTCACGGCAAGATGGGCATCCGCGGAAGCGAGACTGCCGTCATTGCCTTCGACGACGTCAAAGTTCCGACAGAGAACCTGCTCGGCACCGAGGGTGGCGGACTGTCGGCAAGTCTTGCGGCACTCGATGGCGGGCGAATTGGCATCGCGGTTCAAGCGGTGGGCATAGGCCGCGCATGTCTCGACGAAATGATCGGCTACGCCCGCGAGCGCGAGCAATTTGGCACGAAAATTTCCGGGTTCCAGGCGATCCAGGAAATGATCGCCGACACGCAGGTCGAATTGGCAGCGGCAGAGCAGTTGATCGGATATGCAGCATGGGCGAAGGACACCGATCGCCACGATCCTGCTGCCTGCTCCCGGGCGAAGCTGTTTGCAAGCGAAGCCGCCAACCGAATCGCGTACCGCGCGGTGCAGCTTCATGGCGGCATGGGATATGTCAATGAATGCCGGGTCGAACAACTTTATCGCGACGCTCGAATCACTACAATTTACGAGGGCACAAGCGAAATCCAACGTATCGTCATCGCCAGACACCTGTTGGAAACTGGTCGACGATAAGTATGCGGTAGGGTGCGTCCCGGACGCACCGAATAAAAAACTGGTGCGAATGGTTCGCAGCGTACGAATGCTCGAAGCTGCTGGTAGGGTCCGCTGTGCGGACCGTCGCAGGAACGATGTTCGATACAAAAATGGTCCGCACAGCGGACCCTACATCGTTG
>JAADIU010000276.1:0-4116 GCA_013151185.1 Planctomycetota bacterium | reverse complement strand
TCCACCGCTGGATGCTCGAAAACCAACCGACGGTGATACACAGTGACAAGTAGTGGCACCAATCGCGATCGATTGATGGAGAACGGAAGCCGACACCATGAACTACGAACTTCCTGATGAATTGAAAATGCTGCGCGACATGGCTCGCAAGTTCGCCAGCGAAGAAATCGCACCCTTCGCCCGAGAATGGGACCGCGAAGGCGTCATCCCGCAAGCCACCATCGACAAGTTGGCCGCGCTCGGCTTTTTGGGGGTGATGGTCCCGGAAGAACTGGGTGGCGCGGGTACCAGCCATCTGGGTATGACCGTGGTGATGGAAGAAATCGCCAGACGATGCGGGGGCACCGCGTTGATGTTAGCCGCCCATAATGGCTTGTGCATCGGCCACATCATGTTGGCTGCAAGCGACGAACAAAAGAAAAAATACATCCCCGATCTTGCGACGGGAAAAATGCTGGGTGCGTGGGCTTTGACCGAACCCAACAGCGGAAGCGACGCAGCCGCATTAACGACGACCGCCGTTCGCGAAGGCGACGAATGGGTCATCAACGGAGCCAAGAACTTCATCACCAACGGGCACCGTGCGGGTGTGTTTGTCGTATTGGCGCGCACCGACCCGGCCGCACCGAAGGCGAAAGGCATCAGTGCTTTCATCATCGAGCGCGACACGCCCGGACTCACCATCGGCCCCAAAGAAGACAAGATGGGAATGCGGGCGAGCGATACCGTCCCGCTGAACTTTGAAAACTGTCGCGTACCCGCTTGCAATCTTGTGGGCGAACTCAACTGCGGATTCAAAGATACGTTGCGTGTTTTGGAACGGGGGCGCATCACGATCGGCTCGCTTTCGGTCGGCTTGGGTCGGGGCGGTTTGGAAGAATCCTTGCAGTACGCAAGCGAACGAGAGCAATTCGGCAAACCGCTCAACCGGCATCAGGCTATTCAGTTCATGCTGGCAGACATGGCGATGGAAATCGATGCGGCTCGCTTGCTGGTTCGCCGGGCAGCCGTCCTTCGCGACGAAGGCAAGGACGCAAAAATCGAAGCCTCAACAGCCAAGCTATACGCCAGCGAGATGGCCACCCGCGCCTGCCTCAACGCGATCCAGATTCATGGCGGTTATGGCTACCTGAAAGATATTCCGGTCGAACGTTTCTTACGCGACGCCAAACTGTGCGAAATCGGTGAGGGGTCAAGCCAGATTCAGCGGCTTGTGATTGCGAGAAGCCTTCTCGATCTTCCGGAGGCGTGATCATCATGGCACCCCGCACGCGGAGTAAGCAACATGGATTTTGAATTCAGCGAAGATCACCGCATCCTGCGCGACACGGTTCGCGACTTTGCCCGCGCCGAAGTTGCGCCAGGGGCAGCCGACCGCGACAGTGCCCATAAAATCGAACCGCAACTCATTTCCAAGATGGCCGAGATGGGCTTCTTCGGGATCTGCATTCCCGAGGAATACGGGGGAGCGGACATGGGTTGCGTCGCCTCAACCATCGTGGTCGAAGAAATCTCCAAAGCCTGCGCAGGCACGGGCGTGTTTCTCAGCGCCCACAATTCGTTGTGCGTTGATCCTGTTCTGGGCTTTGGAACCGATGCGCAGAAGAAAAAATATCTTCCCGGTTTAGCCAGCGGAAAAACAATCGGGTGCTTCTCCCTGACGGAATCGGGCAGCGGTAGCGATGCAGGTTCTGCCCGATGCACCGCGACGCCTGACGGCGACTCATGGCGGGTGGATGGCAGCAAAATTTTCGTCACCAACGGTGCAGAAGCCGGGGTGGTCATTCTGTTCGCCGTCACCGACGCCGAAGACAAAAAGAACCGCCTCAGCGCGTTCATTGTTGAGCAACCGTCCGACGGACTCAGCATCGCCAAACTCGAAGACAAGATGGGCATCCGCTGCACATCGACCGCAGAGTTCCTGTTTGAAAACTGCCCCTTGCCTCCGGACAGTCTCCTCGGAAAACGCGGACACGGGCTGCGGGTTGAGTTGACCACGCTCGACGGTGGACGCATCGGCGTCGCTGCACAGGGCTTGGGCATCGCGGCTGCCTGCCTCGACGCCTCCATTGAATACGCCAAACAGCGCGAGCAATTCAACCGACCGATCGGCGCCTTCTGGGCGATACAAGAAAAAATCGCGAACATCGCCGTCGAAGTCGAAGCCAGTCGAATGCTGGTCTACCGCGCCGCATGGCTCAAGGATCAGGGAAGGCCCTACGCATACGAAGCCGCCCAAGCCAAACTGTTCGCAGCAGAAGCGTGCAACCGCGCTGCGTCGGCGGCAGTCCAGGTCTATGGCGGGTATGGTTTCTGCGAAGACTACCCCGTCGAACGCCTTTACCGCGATGCCAAAATCACCGAGCTGTATGAAGGGACCAGTGAAATCCATCGGCTGGTGATCGCCCGAACCCTGCTAGACCCAGCCGCCAAAGTATGGGAAACAAATCGATGAGCGAGACCACGCCAATGAGCAACGTGTCAAAAGACAAACCGATCGCAGTCGTGGGCGCAGGGACGATGGGGCGCGGTATTGTTCAGGTCTTCGCGCAAAGCGGATTTGACGTGCTCGTGTTCGATGCAAATTCGCAGGCGGTCGATTCTGCAATGGGCACGATCAAGAAAATCCTCGACCGAAACGTCAGCAAAGAACGCATGACATCGACGCAAGCCGAGGAGACGATCAAACGCATTGCACCCGTCCGCGACATGAAGGAATTCGCCACCGCGCAACTCTGCATCGAAGCTGCCAGCGAACGACCCGAGATCAAAAAAGATATCTTCCGTGCGATTGATGGCGTGCTGTCGGATGACGCCATTCGCGCGACGAACACCAGCAGCATCAGCATCACCGAACTGGCGGCTGTCACGAAGCAACCCAAAAAATTCATCGGCATGCACTTTTTCAATCCCGTACCCATCATGAAACTTGTCGAGGTCGTTTTGGGATTGGAAACGAGCGAAGACACCTACAACCGCACGCACGCCCTCGCAGAAGCCGTTGGCAAAACTCCGCTGCGGGTCAACGATCATCCCGGTTTTGTGTCCAACCGAATCCTGATGCCGATGATCAACGAAGCGATCCTCACGTTGCAGGATGGTGTGGCGACTGCCGACGCGATTGACGGCGTAATGAAACTCGGGATGGCCCACCCCATGGGCCCGCTGCGCCTCGCGGATTTGATCGGGCTGGATGTCTGCTATGATATCCTGGCTGTATTGCACCGCGATCTGGGCGAAGACAAATACCGACCCGCTCCGCTGCTGCGAAAGATGGTTCTCGCGGGCAGGCTCGGAAACAAAACAAAAAAAGGGTTCTACGAATATGAGTGAAACTGCACTCGATCTGAAAATCGATGGCGACATCGCCCACGCCACGTTCAAAACGCAAAATGGGTTGAACGTGTTGAGCAGCCGCCTGTTGGACCTCATCGACAAGATGGCCACCCAAGTCAAAGCTGCGCCCCATGTGCGATTTTTGATTCTCGGTGCCGAGGGAAAAGTCTTCGTCGCCGGCGCGAACATCAAGGAACTATCAAACCTCGACGCAACCGGTGCGGCTGAACTGTCCAATCGAGGCAACAGAGCATTCGACGCCATCGCCGACCTGCCGTGCATCACCATCGCCCGCATTCACGGCGCCGCACTTGGCGGTGGTCTTGAGGTGGCGATGGCGTGCGATTTTTTGGTGGCTGTTTCGTCGGTGAAGTTGGGACTACCGGAAACCTCGCTGGGCTTGGTGCCCGGCTGGAAAGGCATGAAACGCCTGAGCGACCGAATCGGAATCAGCACAGCAAAGCGAATCATGTTCGCTGCAGACGCCGTCAACGGAACAGAAGCGCACCGCCTTGGCTTGATTGATGAAATCGCAGATGACGAGGCCGCACTGGATGCAGCAATCGAAAAACTCGTCACCCGTTGTCGTCGGGGCGGGCCACACGCCATCAGCCAGATCAAACAGGCGCTCAAAACAGGCGACGAAACGCGGGCATTTGCAGCGTGTTTCGATCACAACGAATCGACCGATGGCATCTCTGCCTTCTTGGAAAAACGTTCCGCAAGCTGGATGGAGTAAGCATCATGGCCACCAAACCGATGGATGAAGCCGTTGGCAGC
>JAADIU010000338.1 GCA_013151185.1 Planctomycetota bacterium | reverse complement strand
CTCGGTTGAATCTGTTGCATTCGGTCGGCGTAATTGCGGACCATCGCCTGCGGGTCGGTGTGTGCGCTCATCTGGCGCATCGTGTCGACCACATGCGCAAGATGGAGTTTCCAGTCGGACTTCGGATCGGTTGTTGCCATGCGGGTCATGGTTGGGATCTCTCGTTTGGCGTGCATTGATTGTCACTGATGTTATAGCCGACACATTGAAACGACGAGGTGGAACTCCCACCGCGAGAGGTGCCAAATCGTGTCACTGTGATCGCTGACACGGTGTGGCATTTTCTTAAGATCCGGCAAGCTGGAGTGGGTGGTTTCCCCGCACGCCAAACCGCATGACCAATCTGTGGCGACCCATTGTATCGAGCCGAAGTGGATGCCGAATCGAAGCGCAGAAGACCCTTGAAACACCACGATGTGGGGGCGGAAACCTGATCTTCCACAAGATGCGGTGGGTATCGCCCAAGACTTGGAACGGGTGGCTGTGAAATTAAAAAAACTTCCGAATCTATCTATTTATGCCATCGGGGTTTATGAATCTTCGAGGAATTTTCGTTTGACCTCTACGCCATCTTGTAGTAGGGTCGTAATTGCCCACTATATCTGGTGTAGTGGCTGTGAAAACTCGGTTGATCGGGCCCAATCATTGCGGTGACCGGTCAACTTGGCGGTGGACTTCGTGTCCCTGAATTTCACAACTCTGCGGGGTGGGCACCAGCGGTCGATCCGATCGCCGGTTTGTCGTAGGCCCAGATCTTTTTGAACTCGAATTCGTCAGTCACTTTTTCAGGCAGCTATTTTTTCAGGCAGCATTTACTCAGGCAATAGGCCCTGCCGGTGGCGGTTTTGTCGTGCATATTGTTGGTGTGCATCGCGCCGGTGGAGACGTGGAGTCATAATGTCACAGGCAGTCACGGATTGCATGGCGGGCACCAAGGACGGTGCAGGTTCGATATCCAGGGTTGCGCGGGCTGGTGCCAAGACCGGCGAGCGTCCCGAGGGTCAGATGAGCAAGAACGCCCTCAACGTGTTGCAAGCAAGATACCTCATCAGGGACGAGGCGGGCCAATGTCAGGAAGAACCTTCCGACTTGTTTCGGAGGGTGGCTCGAACGGTGTCTGAAGCTGAACTGCGACACAACCCGGATACGCACAACCGCAGCGAGTGGGAGGATCGATTCTTCTCGTTGATGACCACGGGCAAATTTATGCCCAACAGTCCGACGCTGATGAACGCGGGGCGTGAGATGGGCATGTTGAGTGCCTGTTTTGTGCTGCCCGTTCGAGACAGCATCAACGAGATTTTCGATTCCATCAAGCACACCGCCCTGATCCAAAAAGCCGGTGGAGGCACCGGCTTTGCCTTTGACGAACTGCGTCCCACCGGCGATTTTATTAAAAGCTCCGGCGGTAGAACGAGCGGTCCGATCAGCTTTTGGCGGGCGTTCAGCGAAGCCACGAACGCCATTCAGCAGGGGGCGTTTCGTCGCGGTGCCAACATGGGCATGATGTATATCGATCACCCCGATATCTTAAAATTCCTCCACGCCAAGGAGGATCTTTCGCAGTTCAACAATTACAACATCTCTGTGAAGTTGACGGATGCGTGGATGGAGGCGTTTCGTGCCGCGCCCGACAGACCGCACGTCGTCCGCAATCCGCGAACCAAAAAAACGTATTACCTTCCGAAGAATCTGTCGATTTGGGAATACGATTTAACGAGTCTGCCTTCGACCGAGGACGCGAACGCTTCCGGCGAAGCGAAAGGCGAGTATTACACCCGTCGCGATATGTGGAACATCATCGTGTCGCACGCCTGGAAAACCGGTGAGCCGGGCATCGTCTTCATGGATCGAATCAACCAGGACAACCCGACTCCGCACGTCGGCCGTATGGAAGCGACCAACCCCTGCGGAGAGCAGCCGCTTTTGCCTTACGAAGCCTGCAACCTGGGTAGTGTCAACCTCGCGTGTTTTGTTGATTCACCTTGCACTTCGGACGCGAGTATCAATTGGGACGCGCTGCGTTCAACGATTCACGAGTCGATCCGTTTTCTCGACGACGTCATCGATGTCAACAACTACCCGTTGCCCGAAATCAAAGAAATCTGCACGGGCAATCGCAAGATCGGTCTCGGTGTGATGGGGTTTGCCGACGCACTGTTCAAACTTGGCGTGCGTTATGACAGCGACGAAGGCGTTGCATGGGGCGAGCGCTTCATGAAGTTCCTCAACGACGAGGCGCATTCATGCAGCGAACGGTTGGCACAGGAACGCGGCTGCTTTCCGAATTGGCAGGGTAGCACCTGGGACACCAAGCACCACCGCGCCATGCGCAACGCCTGCTGCACCACCGTCGCGCCAACAGGAACGATCAGCATCATCGCCGACTGTTCATGCGGGATCGAACCGTTGTTCAGCTTGGTGTTTTATCGCAACGTACTTATTGGCCAAACCGAAGGTCGCGTGCCCATGGTCGAGGTCAACGATGTTTTCAAATCAGTGGTTCAACAGCGAGGGCTATTCAGCACGGATCTGATGGACAGGATCGCCAAGGATGGCACCCTCGCTCATATTGACGGAATGCCCGACGACATTAGGGATGTGTTCGTTTGTGCGCACGATGTTGCGCCGAAGTGGCACGTCAAAATGCAAGCCGCTTTTCAAAAACACTGCGACGCAAGCATTTCCAAAACCATCAACTTTCCAGAATCCGCGACGGCGGAAGATGTCGACACCATCTACCGAATGAGCTTCGATCTCAATTGCAAAGGCGTCACGGTTTACCGCGATCGGTGCAGAGAATCTCAGCCGATGGCGCTCAAGGAAGACGGAACAGGTTCATCAGACAAAACGGGTGAAGCTATGGTCATCGATACGAAGGTCATCGACACAAAGCAAGAAAAAACCACTGCAAAGAACGGCCACGACGTTGGTGGAAGTCATTCAAATGGGGCCCTTTCAAACGCGGTGGCAATACCTCAGGCGAGCGGAACCGTTCCACAAGTCGCCAGCATGGAGCCCCGGGTTCTGCCCGAGATTCTAAGCAGTGTACGAATTCGCCAGATGACACCCTTCGGGAACATGCACGTTCAGATTACCGTTGACCCGAAGTCGGAGCACGAACTCGAAGTGTTCGCACAACTTGGCAAAGGTGGCGACCTCGCCAACAGCGACCTCGAAGCCATCTGCCGGATGGTCAGTTTGTGGCTGCGTGCCGGTGGAAATCTTCGGCACGTTGTCCAGCAGCTCAAGGGCATCGGGTCAAGTCTTCAGGTGAGTACCAAAGAAGGCAAGATCATGAGCCTGGGTGACGGCTTGGCTCGTTCGCTGGCGAAGTATCAGCGCGCGAAAACCCACTTCGGTTTGCAGCGGTTGCTCCTGGGGCAGTTCGACCCGGAGGAATTGGATCGCGTCCGACGCGGCTTGGCGACCACGCCACAACATACCACTGCTTCTCAAGAAGTCGCGAAGACCAACGGTAGTGGTACTTACAGTAATAGTGCAACCAATGGGGGTTCAAGCAACGGGACCAACGGAAACCACAGATTGACAGAACCAGCCGATCAAACATCGGTTGGCGCTGCGGAATCTGTTGAAGTTGCCCATGCAAACAACAACTCACTCGGCGAACAGCGCAGCCAGCAGGAGCAGTTCAAGGTCATTTGTCCCGAGTGTCAGGGTGCCTTGCAATACACGGAGGGATGCTGCATGTGTCACTCATGTGGTTACGCTCTCTGCTAGTGATGCGCTTCAACCTGTTGGGACCTGATGCAACGACGTAGGGTCCGCTGTGCGGACCATATTTCGGTATCGAACATCGTCCCAGTGACGGTCCGCACAGCGGACCCCACCGAAAACTTCGAACTCCCACCGACTCACCTGCGTTTTGTCCGAAGATGGTAAATTGCGCAGACTGCGCGCGATGGGCGTGTGTTTGCGCTTCAATTGCGCCACATGCCGCAATTCGTAACCACTGTTCGTTGCCGTTGAGTAACGTTGCGGTTAGCATCCGCACCACCGGGCACGGAACCAATCACCTATTCTAAGAAAGTTATGGAGGACGCGAACATGAAACCATCTTTCCGTATGTCCACGCGCAGCCGAGGCGGCTTGTTGATGTGCTCACTGGCCATCCTGTCTGTCACCGGATGCGAAGGCTTGGTGCCGCCCGTCGATGGCGGTCCAGACCCGGTTACCCCGACCACCTTCCTTGTCCGCATCGAAAACATTTCGACCATCGGAACGCTGGTCACCACCAACGGAGACATGCCGGCTGTTCCTGTGTCGCCGGGCGTTTACCTCGTCCACAACCAAGCCGCTCCCATTTTCAACGCCGGCCAAGCCGATCGCGGTGACGGGTTGGAAGGCATCGCCGAGGACGGAATGCCGGCAACGCTTGCAGGAAATCTTCAGGGTGCGCAGGGCGTGTCGTCCAATGGTGTGTTCGACACGCCAGTCGGTGCGAACGCCCCAGGCGGAATCGGACCGGGCGGTGCGTATGAATTCGAGGTCATGGGCGTTCCGGGAGACTACCTGTCGTTTGCGGCGATGTTCGTACCTTCCAACGACGCGTTCTTCTCGCCCGACGAAATGGGTATCGATCTTTTTGATGCGGACGGTAATCCGACGAACGGTGACGTTACCGCGCAGGTCGATTTATGGGATGCGGGAACCGAGGTCAATCAGGAACCCGGTGCGGGTCCAGACTCCGCCCCAATGCAAGCCGGCGAGAACACCGGTGCCGATGAGAACGGTATCGTTCAACTCATCGCGGACAGCGGAGACGGATTCACCTACCCCGCGACGACCGATGTGATTCGAGTCACGATTACACCTCAGTAGTC
>JAADIU010000035.1 GCA_013151185.1 Planctomycetota bacterium | reverse complement strand
TTGTTGCCGATCAGTCCCCCACCCTTCCGCTTCGCTCAAGGATGGGGCACCCGTGCGCCCTGAGCAATAGTCAACGCTACTTCGGTGTTGGTTTGAACTTCTTGTCCCAGATGGCGCGTGATGCTGGGGCTTCTTTCATGGGTAGTTTGAAGCGGCGGGTTTTGTCGAATTTGTATAATGCTCCTGCGACTGCGCCGGCAGTTGGGACCAAGCCGATTTCGCCTACGCCTTTGGCGCCGAATGGGCATTCGGGGTCGGGCACTTCGATGATGATGACTTCGACTTCGGGCATGTGGTGGGCTCGGAGTACACCGCAGGCGTTGATGTCCTGCATCTGGATTTGGCCTTCTTCGCAGACGAAATCTTCGGTCAGTGCGTAGCCCAATCCCATGTGGACGGAGCCTTCGATCTGGCCTTGCAGGAGTTGGGGGTTGATGGCTTTGCCGACGTCGTGGGCGGCGATGAATTTTTTTAGCGTGCCGTCGTCGTTAAGAATCGCCACCTGTGTTGCGAATCCGTACGTTAAATGCGTGCGGGGGTTTTCAACATCGGCGCCTAGTTTGGTTGTGTATTCGCAGGCGTAGTAACCGGAGAAATCCTGCCCCTTTAGGTCGGCGAGTGTTTTTCCGGATTCGAGAGCGGCTTTCAGTTTTGTGCCGGCATCGATGATGGCGTTACCGGCGAGTACGGTTCCGCGACTCGCAGTGGTTTGGCCGCAATCGAGATCGCGGCTTGTATCGGTTTGTACGTTGAATGTTTTCGGCGGAAGACCGGTGACCTCAACGGCGAACTGAACGCATACGGTGAACAGGCCTTGGCCCATCTCTGTGAAGCCCGTGCGGATGGTGATCGTCTCGTCGTCTTCGATGGTGAGGCAGCATTTGCCG
Source organism: Planctomycetota bacterium (assembly GCA_013151185.1). Taxonomy (GTDB): domain Bacteria; phylum Planctomycetota; class Phycisphaerae; order UBA1845; family UBA1845; genus UBA1845. Next base: position 3,960 of record JAADIU010000035.1, on the reverse strand, counting down.
AGGTCGGGCATGCCGTTACCGATGCCGACGTTCTTGATTCCGCAGGCGATCCCCGCGTACTTGGCTGCGCGATACTGTTCCTTCACAGCCAGCAGGGTTTCTTCGAGGCCAAACGGTTTGTCGAGCTTTTGCCCCGTCGCGAAGGTGTCGCCCTGGCGGAGGATATTGCGCCATCGCATTTCCCATCCGTCGATGCCTATTTTTTCGGCGAGCATGTCCATGCACGTTTCGATGGCAAATGACGATTGGTTCGCACCGAACCCTCGCATCGCGCCGCAGGGCGGATTGTTCGTATAAACAGCCAGCGCTTCGACATCGACGTGCGCCACTTTATACGGACCGCAGGCGTGGCCCGCTGCTCGCTCTAAGACCTTCGCACCAACGGACGCATACGCACCTTTGTCGCCGATCATCCGGGCGTGAACGGCGGTAAGCTTTCCTTCATCGTCGCAACCGACCTTGAACACCATGTCGATGGGGTGACGCTTGGGGTGAAGGCGAAAACTTTCCGGACGGGTCAGCACCATTTTGACCGGAACACCGCAGAGGTGAGCGGCTAACGATGTTTGGGCCTGCACGCTCATGTCTTCTTTACCGCCAAACGCGCCACCGTTGGGAACCAGTTCGACTTCGATTTTTTCGACCGGGAGGCCAAGCACTTTGGCGATTTGTCGTCGGTCGTCGAAGACGCCTTGGCCCGGAGTCCACACGCGCAGGCCGGTGGGGATGGGGGCAGCGATGCAGCTTTCGGGTTCCAGGAAAAGATGCTCGATTCGCTGAGCGCTAAACGTGTGCTCGACGATATGGGTGCTATCGGCGAAACCGATTTTCGTGTCGCCAAGTTTGACCGAGGATTTGCTTAGCAGGTTTCCCTTGGGGTGAATCTTGGGTGCGTCAGGTTTGAGCGCGTCTTGTGGGCTGGTGACGGGGGCTCGAACTTCGTAGGACACCGCGATTTGTTCGACAGCATCGCGGGCGATTTCATCTGTGTCGGCGACGACGACCGCAAGGATATCTCCAACGCATCGCGTTTCTTCGCCGATAGCCACAAGGATCGGCCAATCTTGCGTGATCAAACCGATGTAACGATCGCCCGGTACGTCGGTGGCTGTGATGACGCGGTGTACGCCTGGAACTTTTTCAGCCGGCGCGGTGTCGATGGCTTCAACCAGAGCCCTGGGGTGATCGGAAAAAAGGCAGGCAGCGCGGAGCATTCCGGGGACGGTGATGTCGTCGATGAATTTTCGTTCGCCAAGCACGCTTTCGCGTCCGAGATATTTTGGCAGTGCGGTTCCAACGCCACCGCAAGATTCGGATTCTGTTCTGGGACGGTCTTCACCTCGCCGCATCTTCGCGTATAGCTCGATGGCGTCGACGATTTTCGTGTAACCCGTGCATCGACAGAGGTTGGCGCGCAGGCCCGACGTGATGTCATCGCGCGACGGGCTCGGATTATTGTCAACGATGCTGACTCCGCGCGCAGCAAAACCAGGGATGCAAAACCCGCACTGCACCGCGCCGCAGCGCACGAACGCGTCGGAGATTTGGTCCCGCTTTTCTTCGCATAAGCCTTCGAGCGTGGTGACGTTCTTGCCCACGACCTGGGAGGCTTTCATCGTGCATGACAGGCGGGGTTTCTCGTTGACCCAAACCGTGCAACAGCCGCACTGGGCCTGCGGTTCGCAGCCGTTCTTCGGCGAGATGATCCCGCAGTCCTCGCGCAGCAGCTTGAGCAGGCTGCGATCGGGATCGACGACGGGGTTTATTTCTGTTCCGTTAAGTGTGAAAGAGATGGCCGAAGGCACATCCTTCGATTCGCGAAGCATGCGGTCAGCCCTATGGTGCGGAAAGGTGAGATGTTGCACCTCTACCCGAACGGTCTGATTATGTCATAAAGCACGGTCGGCTTCAATTGTTGGAGTCCTTGCAAATGTCGATTTTGTTGGTGTCGGCCTCATCTCGCAGTTCGAGTAAAATAACTTCGACAGTTTGTTTCAGCCAGCCTCCGAAATCCTCTGTGCCGCTTCGCCACCAAAAGAACTTCCACGGAATGAATGTTGGCCATCTGTGTGGCGAGTCGCGGAGTGCGTCTCCAAATTCGTCTTCCAAAGCGAACGAAATGACCAGATCATCCCAGTCTTTTTGTTGCAGTCGTTCGTACCGCCTCGCGATTTCCCTCGTGCTGTGCTGCGGATGAACGAACTCAGGTTCCAAGCCGCATGCTGTTGCTACCGCACGCCGAACCTTTGCCGCTATGTTCCGACGATGTGCTGGAATCCTTAGATGTTCAAGGAACCGGTGGTCGGACATTGCTTCTATTCGGTTGGAAACGCCGACCGCCGGGCTCATTCTTGCCACCTCATATCCATTGAGCTTCAGATTCACAGAATCTCACCGCACCTCTATGATACGCATACCGTTGCGAAGCATCTATTCTCGAGTCGAAAATGACTGATTTTGAGAAGCCATGGAGGGCACAGAGATGTGTCAACCGCCGGTCTTGCGGGGTGTGTCTCTCGGTGTTACCCTGTCCAATTCGTCATTTTCCACGATATTCTCAGAAGTCGAGAACCTGCCATGCTTGATTATTCCGCGATTAACGCGCGGGCCAAACACTATGAAAAACCGATGGTGCGATTCCTTCGCGACATGATCGCCATTCCGAGTGAAAGCGCGGAAGAGGGCAAGGTGATCGCGCGAATCAAGAAGGAACTTGTCGCGACGAAGGCGTACGATTCGATTCGCGTGGATGGCATGGGCAATCTTCATGCTCGCATTGGCAAGGGTAAGAAACTGATCGCCATTGACGCCCATGTGGACACGGTCGCGGTGGGCAAACGCAGCGAGTGGAAGCACGATCCATACAAGGGCAAACTGACCAAGACGCATGTGTGGGGCCGGGGGGCTGGCGATCAGGAAGGTGCGATTCCCGCGATGGTGTATGCGGGCAAGATCATCAAAGACCTTGGCCTTCGCAGTAAGGATTGGTCGCTGTTGTTGACCTTCACGACGATGGAAGAAGATTGCGACGGGTTGTGTTGGCAGTACATCATCAAAGAGGAAGGGATTAAGCCCGACTGCGTGGTGGTGACCGACTCGACCAACTGCAACATTCTGCGTGGTCATCGCGGGCGAATGGAAATCGGCGTGTGGACCGAAGGGCGAAGCTGTCATGGCAGTATGCCCGAGAAGGGCGATAATGCCATCTACAAGATGGCCCGCATCGTTGCTCAAATCGAAAAGCTCAACACCCGTCTCAAGAAAAACAAATTCCTGGGCAACGGGACGATCACGGTTTCGTACATTGACTGCGAAACACCGAGCATGTGCGCCGTTCCGGGCGGGGCGTTTATTCATCTCGACCGTCGTTTGACGGTGGGAGATACCAAAACGTCAGCCGTCCGTGAAGTGCGAGAGGCCATCAAGAAAGCTGGCGTGAAAGCCAAGGTGAAGGTCTTGCGTTACGCTCGCCCCAGCCACACGGGACTGGTATACGAAACGGAAAAATATTTCCCCACATGGTGTTTCGATGAGGACGCCAAACAAGTGCAAGCCGCTGTCGAAACGCACAACGCTTTGTTTGATAAGCCGCCGGTTGTCGATCGCTGGACGTTTAGCACCAACGCGGTTTCGATTGCCGGGATGTTCAATATTCCCTGCGTTGGCTTTGGACCGGCACCGGAAGATGTTGCCCACACCGTGAACGATTCGGTTCCGATCGCGCATTTGGTCAAGTGTGCAGCGTTCTACACTGCGTTTCCGCAGCATTTTTGCGGGAACGGTTCAGACACACCGGCTAAGTTGAAGCGCTTTCGCCGCGTCAAACGATAACATACGGCCCCCGATGACTTGGGTGGCTATGAAGCCTACAAAAGAATGATACCTACCAAAGAGATGGATCAGATATGAATCTTAAAGGACGTGACTACATCGAGACGCAGGATTTCTCTGCGGATGAGA
>JAADIU010000034.1 GCA_013151185.1 Planctomycetota bacterium | reverse complement strand
CCCATCGTGATGGTGTCGGCTGTCTCCGGTTTATCGTGTTCGTGCGGATCGCCCGGTTCCGACGATTCGCCTTCAAAGTAGGTTTCTTCCTGGCCGGGCTCTTCGCCAAATCTCACAAGACGGGCACTGTTGAAAATCACAAAAGCCGTCGCAACGGTGTGGAGCATGGCGGCCATGATGGGTTTGAGTTCGCCCCAAATCGCCATCGTTTGCGTGACCACGATGAATGCGACACCGAAAATCAGGTTTTGCCAGATCACCTTGGTGGTCGCCCGCGAGAGTCGAATCAAGAACGGGAGACGCGAAAGGTCGTTGTTCAGAAGAGCCACCGACGCGGAATTGATCGCCACGTCGCTGCCCGCAGCACCCATCGCCACGCCCATGTTGCCCGCAGCCAAGGCGGGAGCATCGTTGACGCCATCGCCCACCACCATGACCTTATGCCCACGCTTCTTCAATTCATCCACCAACGTCAGCTTTTCAGCCGGGAGAACCTCTGCCTGCACCTCGGTGCATCCCATCTCTGCCGCCACCCGCTTGGCCACCGACCATTTGTCGCCCGTGACCATGGACAGATGCTTGACCCCGAGCGAACGCAGTTCGTCGATGGCGGCTCGGGCGTCGCCACGGGTTTTGTCTTCGAGACCGATCCAGCCCAACGGTGAGCCGCCCCGGGCGACATAGAGCACGCTGACGCCTTCGGGCTCGGCATAAGCACTGTCGTCGAGCACGCCCATGTTGATTCCGCGCTCTTCCAGCCAGGTTCGTCGTCCGACGAGTAGCTCGGTTCCCTGCAACGTTGCCGACACGCCCTTGCCCATTTCCTCTTTGAACTGATGGGATTCGCCCAGTGTGATGTTGGCTTCGCGGGCCACATTGACCACCGCACGGGCGGCAGGGTGCTTGCTCAGTTGTTCGACCGAAGCGGCTGCGTGCAGCATGTCTGCGCCGTCGATGCCTTCGATCGGGCGAAGCTGCGTGACCGACAGCTCTCCGGTGGTAAGCGTTCCGGTTTTGTCGAACACAACTGCGGTCAGGTTTCGCGCGTATTCCAAATGGATTACGTTCTTGATCAAGATTCCCAAACGCGCCGCACAGCTTAGCGCAGCCACCATCGCGGTGGGCGTCGCCAACACCAACGCACACGGGCAGGCAACGATCAACATCGTGATCGCTTTTTCCATCGCGACCATTTTGTCCTCGGTGAAATACCACACGATCCCCGCCAGCATCACGATGGTTGGTGTGTACCAACCGGCATAGCGATCGATAAGCCGCATCAATGGCAGACGTGTCTTTTCGGCTTCGAGGATCAGGTGCCTTACGCGACCGAGCGTTGCATCTTCACCCGCCTTCGTCACGCGGACATCGATGGCCCCGGTGAGGTTGCTCGTTCCACCGAAGACTTCGTCACCGACGTACTTGTCGGCTGGGATGGATTCGCCGGTGATGTTGGCCTGGTTGATGGAGGATTCACCACGGATAATTTCGCCATCTGCGGGGATGTTGTCTCCGGGGCGCACGCGAAAGATCATTCCCGCGCGGAGTTTCTTGGATTCGATTTCGTGTTCGGTGCCATCCGCATTAACCAAGTGGGCCTTTGGCGGTGTGAGGCGCAGGAGCGATTCGATCGAGGCCCTCGCGCCAAGCGCGGTGCGGGTTTCGATCAGATTCGAGATGATCATGAAGAATGCAATCACCCCGGCTTCCTGATACTCGCCCAACGCGATGGCCGCAGCGATGGCCAGCGCCACCAACTCGTCCATGTGCATCTCGCCCTGGGCAAGGTGCGTGACCGCATGCCAAACCAGCGGAAACCCGAGCAGCAGCGCCCCCAGGAGAGCCAGAATATCGACGTGGGGATTCACGAGAGCACCGGTCGCGTCGCGAATGGGCGACGTGAACAGATACTCTGCAACGAACGACGAAATGACGAGCATCCCGCCCATCAGCGTCGCAATGAGAAGGGCACTCGCGCGCCCCGTTTCCTGTTGAACCGTCGTCTTAATATCAAAATGGGCCATGTGCGTTTACAACTCCTGTGTTGCCCGCCTCATTGAGAGACCAGTCGTATCGGAATGGGCTTAAATATCACGATAATAAGGGCTTAGTCAACCACGGCAGTGGTCGAATGGGCTACACGGATCGTACGCACGCAGAATGGGGTTGGTTCGGTCAATCCTGCCGCTGCCACTGGGGCGTGCCGGATGGCGTCGATGGTGTTGCCAATCCGCGTGCTGGCGGCCACTCGGCGCGGGTCGGCCCCGTCATCGAGGGCACGGGTTGAGGGACTGCTTCTGATGGCCCAAACCGCACGAATCGACAAGTTCCCGCTTGTGCGCACATCGGTCCACATCGGACCGATGGGTTGTCGAAAGTCGGCTACAACCCTCCACAGAAATCAACTTCTGCTGCATGAGTCCGACAGGCAACATCGCAATAATGTGCTATGATTGGTGCGTGGTACAATGGGCTACGAAACAATTCAACCGTCCTGACGTGGCGGATCTAACCAAATTCCAAGGAACCTTACTTATGAACATTCGCTCCCGCATGTTTGGTGTCTTCTTACTTGGTGCTGCTTTTTGTACGAGCGCGGTGATGTCGCCGCAGGCTTCCGCCGCAGACTTCGGGCTCATCCGGGCCGTGCCCGACGATGTCTTCCTGGTCGTTGCCGCAAAGCACAACCCCGAGCAGGCCTTTCTGGACGAGTACTGGGGCGAAGTGTGTAAAACCCTGAGGGAGACCGGTGTTGGCGAAGACCTCATGGCGCTGATTGGCTCGCAGATCGGCGAAAATGAGATGAACGAGGTCAACCGCCTCAAGGACAAGGCCCAGCGGCTTATCGATGGCGTGAACTGGGGCGATCTGAAGACCCAGGATTTTGTATTCGCCGAGCGGATGGCCGCCCCGGATATCGACGGTAGCAATATCAGCATGGGGCCCCCGGATTTCATCTGCATGTTCCGTGGTGGAAAAGCCGCAGAGAAAAACTACACCGGATTGGTGGCAATCCTTCAGGGCATGGTTGAAGAAATCAACACCGCAAGGGGTTCACAGCAGCTCAAGATCGCAAAGTCGGACGACAAGGGCGCGAAGATTGCCTCCTGCAACTTTACTGCATCGGTTCCCGGCGCACCGCCCATCACGCTTTCAGTTTCGCAGCGCGACGATGTCATTATCATTTCGTTCGGAGAACTTCTCCTCCGTCAGTCCCTCGCGCTCTTGGCTGGCGACAAATCAGCAAAGTCGATCGCGGCCAACGCCCGATTCAAATCGGCCTTTAGCGACTTGGCCGCAGCCGAAGATCAGCTTGTGTTCTTCGATATGCAGCGAATGCTCAAGCCCGTCCGCCGCATCGTTAGCGCGGCGCTCGGTGGTCAAACCGACGCTGCGCAACGGGAGAAATTGCAAGGGTTTTCCGATCGAATGTTCGATCTGCCAGGGTTGATCGATTACACCGCCACGACCATTCGCACAGAGGGACATTCAGTCTATTCAGACGTTCGGGTTGCGTTGGTTAAGGACGCCAAATCAAAACCGTTTTATGCCGTGTTTGGCGGGAAGATGTCAGTGACCGGCGTCGACGAATTCGCCCGTTATCTGCCCAAGGAAACCGTGTCGTACGAAGTCATCAGCCCCATCGATTTCATCGCGTTCTCCCAATTCGTTGAAGATAGTTTCAAAGCGTACGGCGATGAAGGTGCGATGCTGTGGAGCAAGTGGGAAGAATTCCAGGTGACGGCGAAGTTTGATGTCGAAAAAGAAGTTTTCAGCCTGCTCAACGGCACATCGACGAACGTGATGCTCGAAGGAGGCGGCTGGGTTGGCATGATGAATGTGACTGACCCCGAGTTTGCAAAAGCCCAACTCAACCGGGGCATGGAGTTCCTCTCAACGCAGATGACCGCAGCCGCGAAGCAAAACCCGATGTTTGGAATGATGGCGATTCGCCGTGTGCCCGTGAAGCACGAAACGCTCGCTGGCTTTGAAACGATTTACACCGCGATGAACCCGATGCCCGCGGCCGTGTGGGGAGTGACCGACGGAAAGCTCATGTTCGGCTCCTCCATCGATGCCATTGAAATGTGCATCAACACCGCAAAGGGAACGCACCCTGGAATGAAAAAGAATGCGCGGCTGATGGCCGAGGCGATCGTCCCGGACAAGGACTTCTTCTCCGCAACCCTTCAAGACCAGCGCAACATGGGTAAGGAACTTCAGGCACTCATTGGAGTGGTGTCGTTCGCAAGCGGGTTGATGCCCATGGCCATTCCCGATCCCGAAGTTCGGAGTATTCTTGGGAAGGTCGCGGGAATGATCGCGAAGCTGTCACCCGTGGCGGGCAAGATTGATTTCTTCAAATCGACCTCAACCTGTACAACGTTCGATGGTCAAAATTTCTGGACGAAGCAGGTCACCCACTACGCGAGCCCCGAAGAGCGAAAAGTCGCCAACGCGTCGTAGAGTCGAGATCGCACCAGCCAATTCGCATGATCCCAGCCCGGGTGGCAGTCTCGCCATCCGGGCTGTTTTATATGCCGATCGCGCCAGCTCGATTTCAGTTGATGCGTGGCCCGCCTCTTCAGAGGTGGGGGAGTCGAACGGTCCCGGGATTCATGTCCCCCACGGCTAAAGCCATGGGCCACCCGACCCACCCAACCCATCACTTGAGATGTATCGGAGTACTAGCGCCAGCTCGATTTCAGTCGCACACGAGTCGGAATCCAGTCATCGACGCTCGCCGATTTCAGAGATGCTGGAACCGGATTGCCCATCACGGGGCGTTGAAATGGGCAACGATGACCGCGCCAAGTTGCGAGGATCGGCTGCGCGTGGTCATGGAGCCTCCAACTCCGCCAAAAACCATTCTGAGTGGCTCAAAAGACGTATATCTGCGCAGGCGCCGCGATTTCGCTTGCGTGTGGGGCTCTCTTATTCCGACCGAATCTGGGGGATTGAAGCCGGCGCGGCGGGACCTTAGAATTACAGAGGTTCTGTACACACGGCCTGCTCCTTCCGATGGCCAGCGATTCATCCGGTTGCAGTCGTACCGGAATGGACTCCCCAGATCGCCACATCGGAAGTCGCCCTTTTCAATTCGGGCAAACGGCAGGCTGCGATTTCTCGGAGTGCGAAAGAAAGGGAGACTCACCATGGCCGTCAGACAACATATCAAGGTGCTCGTCGTCGACGATGAACCGTCCATCGCGGAATCGGTCGGAGTTATGCTGACCGACTCGGGTTATCGGGCGTTGGTTCACAACAATCCGATCGAAGCCACCCGCACGGCTGAACGGGAGGCGGTGCAGATTGCCGTGCTCGATTTGCGGATGCCCGAAATGAGCGGTGTCGATTTGGTGGATCGATTGATGGACATCGACAGCCGCATCTGCTGCATCATGATGACGGCGTTTCCGGATCTGGATTCGGCGCGCGAGACGATGCGACGCGGTTCGTGCGACTACATCGCCAAACCCTTCAAGAAGGATGAGCTGCTTGCATCGGTCGAGCGGGCGTGTCAGCGGTTGGGTTTGATCTATCGATCCGAGACCGACCTCAATCGGTTGATCGGGCAGCGCATCCGCGCAGAACGCCTGCGCCAGAATCTCACGCTTCGACAGGTATCACAGCGATCCGATCTGACCACGTCACAATTGTCGCAGGTCGAGTTGGGTAAGAACGCGGCATCGTTGTGGGCGCTCGCTCGAATCAGCAACGCGCTGGGCATGCAACTCTCGTTGCTGCTTCACGGACTGTAACCGAACCGCCGCGATGAATCTGTCCATCCGTTCTTGCCATTCTTCAATGGGTGTCAAGGGCGGCCATGTAGGTACTCATGCAGGTGGTCGATTTGCGCCTGCTTTCGCGACACGTCGAGCGCCATCAGGTCGCCGGTGGAAATGATGCCGATCAATTTTTCGGTGTCGCCCTCGCGCGAGACCACAGGCAGATGTCGAATCTTCTTTTCGGACATCGCTGCGGCACAGGCACCGACTGTGCTGTCGTTCGTGCAGGTGACGACAGGAGAGGTCATCACGTCGCGGACCTTCGTGGTGGCAGGGTCCAACTGTGCTGCGACCACACGATTCAAGACGTCGCGCTCGGTGAACATCCCCGCGATTGCATCGTTTTCGAGGACAGTTAGCGCACCGATGTGCTTGTCGTTCATAACGCCAGCCGCTTCCAGCACCGTTGCATCCGGGCTGATTGTTGCGATTTCGTGACCTTTGCGTTGTAAGAATTCGCCGACTGTGAGCATGGTGGGGGACCTCCTTGTTAATTGTCTGGCTCCATTTACATATATCTTGTGCAGGATTGGCCCGCGGTTCAAGGATTGTGAAAAGAATTGCACCCTGAATTGAATGTCAGGATGGCGATACAGTCGGAATGACGGATCGTTTGGGGTGATTCAGTGGGCAGCGGATGCGGCAAAAAGTGAACTCAGGTCGCAGCGCCGGTGATTGGTGCTACGACCTGAGTTCGGGTGTGTGTGCCGGTGCGTCGAACCGGCATTTTTCCTCAAGTGTGTGTTGAGGAGGGTCTAGGGTTTCGTTATGGCATACTTCTTTCGCCTGCGTTTATTCGGTGCGTCCGGGACGCACCCTACGTTGGGTGTCGCGCCGGGAGTGCGTCGACCTCAATGGAATCGCGCTAGTCAGTTGATTGCCGTGTTAGTCAGTTGACTGCAGTGCCTGCGATCGGTTGGCGATTTGCTGCTCTAGCTTTTGGATGGTTTCGAGGGGTTCTTCGTTCCACCACGCGTCATCCAAAAGACGTTTCAGACCGCGGATTTGATCCTCGAGATCTGTTCGTTCAATCATGCCCGTTTCCTTTTCCACCACCGTGGCTCCATGGGTTCCCATGTCGCGGCTTGCTTTCCATCGCCCAAGGTTTGGAACTTGGTGCCCTGCTCCAATCTGCCCTGCTCCAAGGCGATCCTCGCACTTCAAAGGGAGTGACATTCTCCCCCTCTCTTCTTACACCATAGACGGCAAAGAGTTGTCAAACCGACATCAAAACCTGTAATAAATTGTGGACACGCCCGATGGATTGGCGATTTGGCAGGGAAATTTGGCGTACCGCAGACCTATCACCTCTGGGTTCACATCTTCGTAACAAGCTGGGCAGTGTTGGGAATGGCGCTCATTTTGAACTGATCAACCCCCGCGCTGACGAACTCAGGCTGGAACCGCGTCGCCTGGGCGTTCCGTGTCGAGGTATTGGTTCAACATGACGCGGTACCATTGGCGACGTCGGAAGCGCTGCCAACTGGCGCGAACGTACCCGGCAGCATCACCCGCAACCACAACCCAGTGAACGAGCAGCGCCAAAAGATACGCGGTTGACGAGTTGCACTGCGCCGCGACTTTCCGACAACGGGCGTGATAGTTGTAGACGAAAAAGTAAATGATCGCGGCTACGCTGGCCAACCACATCGCAGGATGGAGAAACCCAAATGCGAAGAGCCCAGTGCAGATGGCCATGTTGCGAAGGTTGTAACGCGTGGCTCCGGCATCGAGTTGCGTGTGGCCCGTGGTGGATGCGTACACTTTGAATTGTCGATACAGGCTGCCGAATGTTTGCCGGGGACGCCAATGAACCACCGCGTTTGCCGCATGCGCACGGACGACGTTCATGCGTCGAATCTTGATGTTGAACAGATTATCATCAACCGGAGTCCACT
>JAADIU010000024.1 GCA_013151185.1 Planctomycetota bacterium | reverse complement strand
AACGATCGCGCGGCAACGGTAGCCTTTACAAGCGGAACGGGCGGGGGAATTGGATCGCCCGGTGGTTTGCCCACGATGGCCGACGACGTGAGGAATCGACGCGGACGACCGACAGGGTGACGGCTGACCGGATGCTGGCCAAGCGTATCGCCGATGCACGGTTGCGACGTGACGGCGTGGTGGACGCCCGGACGGACCTTTACGCCAATGCCGAGAGAATGCCCTTGGCTGACCATTTGGCCGAGTGGAAGGCATCCTTGCTCGACAAGGGCATCACTGAGAAGCAAACCGGAATGTTGCTGGCGCGTGCTGCGGTGTTGCTGGATTCACTTGGTGCCAATCGCCTTAGCGATATTTCGCCTTCGCAAATTCAAAGCGCCGTTGGTGAATTGAAAGCCAAGCAAAAGAGTTTGAGGACCTGTAATCATTATCTGAGGGCAATCAAGCAGTTTTCACGTTGGCTGAAACGCAATGGGCGCATTCGTGAAGATGTGTTGGAACACTTGGCCGGATACAACGCGGCGACCGACAGGCGACACGAGCGCAGGCCATTGGACGCTGAGGAATTGACGTGCTTGGTGGATGTGACCGAGCGTGCCCCGACATGGCGACGTATGGCCGGTTCTGAGCGCGCGATGCTTTATCGTGTTGCGACGGGGACCGGATTCCGCGCGTCCGAATTGCGAAGCCTAACGCACGCCAGCTTTCGCTTGCACGACGATCCGCCGGTCGTGAAACTGAGGGCGGCTGACTCGAAACATCGGCGCGACGATCGCCAGCCTATCCGCCAAGACCTTGCCGACGTGCTGGCGACATGGTTGGACGGCAAGCCGAAAGATGCTCCCGTGTTTGCAGCGATGCCAGAAAGGACGGCTGAAATGCTTCGGGCTGATCTTCGGTTGGCGCGGGCACGTTGGATTCGGGAAGCGACCGATCCGGTGTTGCGTCGTGAGCGGCTGGAATCGGACTTTCTGAAAGATCGGGATTCGTCGGGGTGTGTGGTTGATTTTCATGCACTGCGAGCGACGTACATCACGATGCTGGTCAAGGGTGGGGCATCGGTCAAGGTTGCACAGGAATTGGCCCGTCATTCCGATCCGAAGCTGACCATGAACGTTTACACTCGGTTGGGTATCCACGACCTGACTGGTGCGCTGGATGCGCTGCCAAATGTGGATAACGACAGCCCGAAAGCTGAACCGCTCCGAGCAACCGGGACTTATGATGGATCGGTGGAAAACGTGCCCTCGCGCTATCACCCGAAACCCCGACAGTTAGAGCGCGAATCGGTGCAATTCACAGCGAACCGTTGCGAAGATGACGCCGAAACTCACACAAAGGTCGGATCGCGCAAATCGCTTGGGGATAAGGGGAAACGTGCAAAAAACAGGGGTGAAAAACGACTACGCCACACAGGACTCGAACCTGTAACCTTCGGTTCCGTAAACCGATGCTCTATCCAATTGAGCTAGTGGCGCTTCGGTGTTTGGTGGTTCTTCTCTTTCCCGGAAGCCTCGTAACGTCTCTTGCCTAATGACGTTACCGTTTTCGGTCGGGGCCGTTGCGCGTTGTTTGATTCTCTCGGAAACCTGTTGCTGCCAGCTTCTCAGGGAATCGAATTTCTAGGTTTACCCCAGCCGATCGGTTTGGTCAACGGTTGGCGGGCGATTTGGTGGTGGTTGGCTGCGGTTCCAATCGGAAAACGGGCCATGCATGGTGAGCCACCCCGGAGGGGATGGGCCACCCGCCCGGAGGGATACGGGGCACGCGCCTTCGTTCAAGGCTGAGGCATACGCCTCTTACGCTGGCGCGGGTTGCCCAACGGTGAACCCAATCCTGGTTCAGTCTCCATTTCATTGATTTTTGTCGCGTGTGGGGTGGCGCGGGGTTATACCTGTTGCCGATTTGGGGGTTGGATGGACTCTCGGTTCGTGTGATGCTTTGAACCTTCAGGCAAGACTTGTCGGGTTTCGACTGAAGGTCTCCCCCGAACACTACACAACAATTCGATCCCGCTTGATGGCGGTGAATGACTATTTCAGCCGCGATCGTACGCGGACAAAACGTACAAGGAGAATCAACCATGTTGACGTATGACTTTTCTCGGACACGCGGTGGGCGGCGGGGGTCGCTGTTACCGCTGCTGATGACGTGTGTGGCTGCGGTGTTTGTTTGCGGTTGCCCTGAGACCGTGACCCCGCCCGGCGGAGGCAACGGGGACACCATCTCGGGAGACATGACGATGTCGGAATTCAACATCGCCGAGGGTGAAACCACGACGGTTGAGAATGATGCTGTCGTCACGGTGGACGGTGATGTGACCATTGATGGAGCCCTCGAAGCAATGGATAGTCGGCTGACCCTTCGCGTCAACGGCAAGCTCACGATCAACGGCACGCTCATGTCGATGCACGCGGGGACCAACGGTGTCGAAGGCGACAAACCGTTCAAAGATCACGAAGTCGGTATTCACATCATCGTGGGCGATGAGGAAGTTACGATTTCCAGCACAGCGGTTTTGCAGACCACGGGCAGCGTCGTTATCACCGATGATGAAACCGTGCTCGATGGCACGCCCGACGAATTCTTCGACCAGGTCGAAGACGTGATGGATGACACGTTGCCAAGTTTCGCACCGTTGCCGTCTGACAGTCCCGTGTTTGGTGATGCGAATACGAACGGTAACGACGCAAATACAAACGGTAACGACGCAAATACAAACGGTAACGACGTGAACACAAACGGGCAGCCGAAGGTCACGGGCCCTGCGGGGATGCCGATCAATATTTCCGGTGAATGGCCCGACCCGAACGATCCGGCTCCCGCGGGTGACAAGCCGGTTTGGATTTTCCGTTTCAATGGCAACCGTCCGCTCAACCTGATGGATTGGACCGTGAATGGACCGGCTGCCCCGGATGGCGCGGATACCGATCCCGACGAGGGGACCAATTCGAAACGAGGCAAGAACGGAATGCGCCTCAACATCTGGAACAACGGCGGACCGATCAACATCAACAACGTGGTACTTAATCTGGCTGACGGTGGTGCGGGCGGTAATGACATGGATACTTGCGCCAACGCGACCGGAAAAAAAGGCGGTAAGAGTGGAAACTTCCGAATGACCGCCGCCGGTGGAATCAACATGACCGGCCCGCTGACGATCAATCCCGGCGCGTCGGGCGATGGTGGTAGTGCGACGGTGACCAAGGGTATGGCCGGAGCGGCTGGCTGTGATGGGGATACGGGTGCGTCGTCCACTGCAACCGGTGCAGATGGCACTGACAACAAGAAACGTATATTCGCCCGTGGAAATGTAACGGGGTTGGCCAACGTGACGATAGGCGCGTTGTTCGCGGGCAATGGCGGTGATGCCACGGCTGAGGCCTGCGACGGCGGACCGGGAATCGCCTGTTGCAGCGGCGGACCGGGTGGCGAAGCAACATCGACCGCCGGAAACGGTGGTGAAGCCTCGCTCAACATCAGCGGGTTGCCCATCACAGCCGGTGGTGTGATTGGTGGTGAAGGAGGCGTCGCGGAGGCCACGGGTGGTAATGGTGGTGACGGCGGCGACTGTAAGTTTGGCGATGCGGGCGACGGTGGAGTTGGTGGTGTCGCCACGGCAGACGGTGGTCAAGGCGGAGATGCCAGCGGTGGGACTTCGGTCGGTGGTGATGCCGGTGACGCGACGGGCACCGGTGGTGACGGTGGCGTTGGCGGTGACAGCGGATTGGGTAATCCCGGTGCTGGTGGCGCGTTTGGTGCGGGCACCGCGACGGTGAAAGCCGCAGGTACGGGTGACACCGCCGGTTCAGATGGCGAAGCCGACCCGGTTGATGGTGCGACGGGCGCGAACGGTGGTGATATCGCGGTGGTCGTGTTCTGCATTCCGCCCGCATCCTTTGTTGTTCAGCCCGACCCTGGTGAAATTGTACCAGGTCCAAAGGGCGGGCCGGTTTTCAATGAAGATGAAACCGAGGAAGTCGGTACGGCTGAAATCGAGTTCGTTGATTTTGCAGATCGCGATATCAACTATCAATTGGGCATCAACCCGGATCACATCGGTATCGGTGACGGCGTGCTGCGGATCGACCTCGTCCAGCTTCAGTTGGTCAGTACCATGCCGGTGCCTGTTGGCGGACTGCGCATCGTTCCGCTTCAAGGATTTGGAATCGATGAGGCGAACCCGCTTGTGGTGCGGGCGCTGGACGCGAAGGGCGGTTTGATTGGCGAACGCATGTTTGGTGAGATTCCGAACAACTTCAACAACCTCGACACAGCCCAGCCGCTCGAAGCGTTCTTCGAAACGACTGACGCTGATCCGAGTGTTGAAGCGGTGCCGGCGGTCTTTGAGATCGAAGCGCCGGCTGCAACGTTCGTGACGATCTTCCGCATTTACCTGATCGATCCGTAGACGGATTGGGCCGGTGAAATTGGGATTCATCTGAGGTGTCGCATCGCGTGTACTGCGGTGCGGCACCTCTTTTGTTTGCGCAAGGTATTCTCGGACGCGGCGCGATTTGGATAGGATTCTCCATCACCCGGTATCGAACGATGTTTGACCCCCGCGAGCCGTCAGCGTCATAATGGTGCAATGTCTGGCGGAATGATAAATGACAACACCGATGGCGGCGGGGCCCAGCGCGACACCGACGCAGCATTGATTCGCAAACTGCTTGCTGGTGATGAACCGGCGATGCGGGAGTTGGTCCACCGCTACGATCGATTGATCAGGTATACGGTGTTCAAGACGGGACAGCGGCATTGTGATCGCGACCCCGGCTGGCTTGATGCACGCGCCAACGAGGCGTGGGCGGGCATTGTTCAATCCCTGCGACGGTCGGGCCCGAAGAACATCCCACCCC
>JAADIU010000032.1 GCA_013151185.1 Planctomycetota bacterium | reverse complement strand
TGGGAGCAATTCTCATCGGCGCATTTCTGGTCGTGGTGGGCGTCGCAGGCTCTCGGCGTCGTGCTGTTTGGAATCCGGTGCCACAAGACATCACCTGTGCCCAACTCGCGGACAACGGGTTTGGGACTAACTCGCATGTGCGGCTGACGGATTTCTACTTGTGCGATTTTGCTTACGTTTATGAGGAGAACCTGACGGTGTGGAGGAAGGCCTGGGTGCCGGCTGTCCCGCGTGGTGGAACCGTAAATCTTGCCGCGGAGGCAGTTCCGCCCTCGGAACGGGGACAAACCGACCTGCTGCCGGGACGAGACATACGCGTGATTGTGCTCTTGCCCAAGGCGCGCAGCCACAAAGATATCGAACTTGAGGCGAAGAAGGAAGTGTTGCAAGGCACGATTGGCAGCGCAGCTCGGATGTTCAATTCTGAAACCAAAGAGTTGATGGAAGAAAACTACCCGGGTTTGGATTACAACAACTGCTACCTGCTCACGGTAGGCGTGAACGCGACGTCAGAGAAGCAGAACGCGATCACCACAGCCGTCGGCGTACTGCTGGTGGCGATCGGCTTTTTCCTGACAATGCGGGAATGGCGGAAGAGTCGGGAAAACGAGTGGCAAACGGTGAAGCGGTAAAGCTTAAGAAAAGCGTTCGACGGTCAGGGAGCGGGAACCGTCGCGGAATCGACGTCCCCGTCTGTTTCGATTGAAGACTCTTTTTCGATTGCAAACTCTTCGCCTGTTTCTTCCTCGCCCTCCAGCCGTTGACGAAGCCAGATTGCCGCAGCCACAGTGTCACCGTTTGACAGCCGGACTTGGTACGGCTTTCCGGATGTCCATGAGCGGCTTGCGATTTGCTCGATGAACTGATTCACCGATACAACCCGGGGCGTGGCGAAGGAAAGTTTCTGGCGCAGCAGAGTGCTGAACACGTCGCCTTTCAATTCCTGGTCCACGCGCTTGCCCGATGTGTCATCACCCGTGCGGAGAAAAATGTGCTCGGACTCCCCGACTAACGTAAGCAGGCGTTCGATTTCGCTTTGCTCCCAGGCGTCGGCAGACACGAGAGAGAAAACGGCATAGTCGCGGCCAAGCAAGAGGTTCACGAGTCGATCCAAAACGAGGACGTAGTCCTTCTCCTCAAGGTCGAGGCGAACGGAATCGCCCTCGCGAAGCGACGCCATATCGACGAGCGGGTTCTGATTCGCGCAATGAACAGAAACCAGCACCTGCCCAGCCGTGATGTCACCGATATGAAGTCGAAGATTTCCGTGCGACCCGGGTAGCGGTTTGAAGCAACGTTGATAGATGGTGACGGTCGCCCGGTCCCACTCGAAGTCCAAGTGTTTCGGCGGCGTGCGCATCGTGTAGCGAACCGCGATGCTTTCGACAATCGCCCCGTCCGAAGTTTCTGCAAAGATCCGAAACTCCCCGTCGGGCGTTTGGCCCTTGAGCAACTCGAAAACCTGCCGACCGTACAAGTTGACTTGATACTCGCCGCGGTCCACTTTCGTCAGCGAAACTCGAGCGCTTGAAATGGCACTGGGAGCAAGCCACACAGACCGCACCGCACCGCCTCGGACGCTCGCACTCAATATCCAATTCGCTCCCTTGGGCGGTGGAAGCAACAGGGAATTTGAGATGTTGCTCAGGCGAATCGAAACCTGCCCGGAAACCGCGTCGGCTGACACGGCGGTCGAAGGCAACCGATCAACCTCAGGGGCTGCCGCCTCGCAAACCAGTGCTGACAGCAACAATACGCAACCCGCAATTCGTGTTGACGCGCTCATGGAAAGCCTCCTTGAACAGAACCATTGTAACACACCGAGCGGCTGGGTGAAACAATTTCCCGGTTCGTCGGCTCCGTGCGACCCACGATGACCATCCCCAAAGACACCCATTCTCTGAGCAGTCTTTGGGGATGCTCACACGCGAGTCCTACTCATCCGCCGCACTGCTGCGCGATGAGGTCCACAGTAAGTTGCCGGTCTCCGCCGCCCACAACCGTTCATCCCGCATCGAACGCTTCAAGTGTTAGTTCCAGGCCTCGGCAAATGACGGCTTGGCTTGGAGCGATTCCGGCACCAGACCGATTGCTGGCTATGTCGGCGGTGATCGCGTCACAGCTTCTCTGCCCTCCGATGCTGTCGCAGGCAAGCCCGCAAAGGGTCAGGCAGATTGCAACCGAGAAGATGAACATTCGTCCGACAGCAAACATCGTGTTGCGGTTGATGGTCAT
Organism: Planctomycetota bacterium; assembly: GCA_013151185.1. Taxonomy (GTDB): domain Bacteria; phylum Planctomycetota; class Phycisphaerae; order UBA1845; family UBA1845; genus UBA1845. Next base: position 2,654 of record JAADIU010000032.1, on the reverse strand, counting down.
TGGGTGATTCCTTTTTTGTTGGTTTGGAAGTCTTGCGTCACGCGATGTTCGAATTGGCGACGCGCACGGTTATATTCAAGCGTTTCTGCACACACGCACACGGACAACGGGTGGCGACGGTTCGCCACCCGCGTCCGAGAACGCTGCGATGAGTCAACTGGCTTCGTAGGCACCCATATCAACCGTGCCGCCCTTGATGCGGGCTGTATCGTCGAGATCGAGCGGCGTCGTTTCTGTCGTGTCGCCATCGCGGTCGATGTCCAGCACGTCACTCGGGAGCAATGAATTGTCACCCGAAGCGATGGCCGGTGAATTGGGCATGAGTCGCAGATCGTCGTCGAGGGTTCCGGCGATACCGTCCGGACCTAACGGATCAACGAACTGTGGATTCAAGCTGATGTTACCGTTGCCTGCGAAGAGACTTAGCCCTCGGATAATTGAGTTCGATACATTCGCATTGGAGCTGGGAGAAAGTTGCGCGGACTCACTCGCACCGGTCTGGTCGGTGTTATTCCAAAAGATGCAGTTCTCAACGAGCGTCGTCCCCCCAGTGACTCCTCCCACACTGCTACTCGCCGAGTTGTTGCTGAATGTGCAATTCCTACCGGAGCCAGAGAACTGCAAAGCGCCCGCCTGACCAGCCTGATTCTCTGAAAACTCATAACTGACAACGTCCCCCCCCATTGCTAACCATAGCGCCACCGTTGCCATCGTTTAAAGCGTTATTACCAAGAAATCGACAATTGGAATACGAGCCCCCTGCGCCCGCGCCTCCACCACCAGCCGAATTGCCGACGAACGTACATCCAACACACTCACCAATCCCGAAACCGGCGACTACAATCGTTACGGTTCCGAGCAGGATCCGGTTGCGATTGCGGGCCTCCTTCGTCCTGGTGCGGTCACCTGCTTGAGACGTGAGCTTGTTTCTGACCGTGCTTGGTATGGAGGGGAGTACTTCAACGAGTTTCCGCGGCTTGCTCGCCTCGATGACCACATCCACAGCAACATCCAACTCGGTTCGACGGATCGCTCGGTTGGGTTTGGTGTGCATCGCGACACTTCCGATCAGCCCTTCGGTGCGAGAGAGACGCGAATTGTCAACATCGTGTTGCAGCAATTGCCATGGCTCGTTAAGCATATGAGGGGAGGCCGTCAGTCCGGTCTGTGGCAGAAGCTAACACCCCGGCACCAAGAAGTCGTTCGGCGTCTACTCACCGCAGAAAGCCGAAAGCAAATCGCATACGCGCTCGAACTAAGCGAACACACGATCAATGATCACATCAAAACCGCCTACCAACGACTTGGTGTGTCCGGTCGAGCCGAGCTATTTGCTCTGTTTGCAGACGTCGACAACACATAGCCGCTTCGCCTCGGTAACGTGAAACAGTAACGGCATCAACTCCTGAGCATTGAACGTCGTCCGTGCGGAATACGCGGGGTGGATTCATCACAACAAGACTGAACGTAATTGCCTCAGTGCCCGTCGTGCACGCACGGGGCGACCACCGCGCGATCGACGCATCCTATTGAATGGTATCTTCTGGATTCTGCACACGGGGGCACCGTGGCGGGATCTGCCCGAACGGTTCGGTCCCTGGCAGACGATATACCACCACTTTGCGAAGTGGCGGCGCGACGGCGTCTTTGCTGAAATCATCGAGGCCCTGCAGATCACGCTGGACCGGGACGGCTTGATCGACTGGGATCTTTGGTGCATCGACGGCGCCAACGTCCGTGCCGCTCGTGCGGCTGGCGGCGCTGGGAAAAAAGTCTCGACTGGCATCCGGACGAACCAGCCGACCACGCTTTGGGCCGCAGCCGAGGCGGGTTTGGATCGAAATTCCACTTGGTTACTGACGGCAACGGAACCCCGCTGACGGTCGAAGTGACGGCTGGGCAGGTCCACGAATCGACGCAGGTTGAGTCGGTGATGAACGGCATCGCCATTCCCCAACGCCTGGGGCGTCCGCGCAGTCGCCCGAAGAAATTGGCCGCCGACAAAGGGTACAGTGTTCCGCGTGTGCGGGACTGGCTTCGAGCGCGTGGGATCAAGCCGATCATACCACACAAGAGCAACGAACGGGCGTGGCACGACGGTCGAGTCAAGTTCGACCGACGGGCTTATCGACAACGCGGGGTAGTCTCGCTCGGGAGAAGGCGCGCGCTGACGGTTCAAGCGGCTCCGCCGGTGTTGCCTTCTGTCCATTCAAACGGTTTTCGGGCGAGTGTGAACGGGCGGTGCTGCGAGACGCTGATCAAAAGGGCAGCCGCTATCGCATTCGTCAGCAGGCTGCTTCCCCCATAGCTCACAAACGGAAGTGTCATACCGGTGATGGGCATCATGCCCACGGTCATGCCCACGTTGATCAAGGTCTGCGCCGCGATAAGGCACACAACCCCCATCGCGAGCAGGCGGCCACACGGTTCGGGTGTGACGGAAGCAATCTCCACACCGGCAACAATAATCACCACATAGCAACAAAGCACAACGAGGCAACCCACAAGCCCCCACTGATGCCCCACGATTGAGAAGACGAAGTCGTTGTGCCGATCGGGTAGAAAGCTGTGTTCCACATAAGTCCCCTTGCCCCACCCATGACCGAATAGACCGCCGCTTCCCAATGCCGCTTTCGACGCGACCAGCTGAAAAC
>JAADIU010000036.1 GCA_013151185.1 Planctomycetota bacterium | reverse complement strand
TCATCTTCTCGAATGTTGAGGCGTTCGACGGGCAACTCGTCGACCCACCGGGCAAAGGCGTGCATCCAGCCCATGTTGTGATGGCGGCGAGGGTCAGGGTCAGGAGTTTTGGCGATATTCGTAGGTGCATCGGTTTCTCCACTTTGAAGGTCTTCTCATTCCAGCCGACGTTCGATCAAGCGGTTCGGGCGTCTTGCCAGTGCCGCGTGGGTGGCTGTCCACCTGTCCTTGTGGTTGTCGGGCGCGAATCTGAAAAAAAATTGAAATCGCGGCTATGTGCCGCAGGTGAAATGCTCGAATCTGCCCGCTGCACCGCTATAATTCAGCCTTGGAACCGCTGCATCCTTCAAAGGAAAATGCCATGAGCCGACTGCCATTGTCTCTGCCACGAACTCTTTCCAACTTGCAGGACGAACTTGGCCACATGCTCAACCGCATGTGGCACACCGGTATCTCGACGCGGCCTCTCGATGGTCAGAGCTGGGCGCCGATTGTCGACGTGCTTGAAGAATCAAACGGGTATGTGCTGACTGCGGAGGTCCCGGGTTTGCGGGTGGAAGATATCGACGTCGCCTATGAAGACGGTGACTTGGTGATTCGAGGTCAGAAAACGAGCACGGAAGATGAGGAGGACACCGGGGAATACATCAAAGCCGAACGACGCTTCGGCGCGTTCTGCCGCCGGATCACATTGCCCGAACCGGTCAATTCAGCGGCGATCACCGCCACCTGCCGGATGGGTTTGTTGACCGTTCACCTTCCGCGAAAAGAACCCATACAGCGGCAGACCGTGACGATCCAGGTGCTTGACGATTGATTCGTCATTTCCAGAAGACGAACTGAACAGAGCGAACTCAACTTGAGTTCGACCGGTCCGCCCGTTCTTGTTGAAGAAGTTCCCCCAGCGGGACTTCCATCTCCACATCGCCAGCCGCGATGACGGCTGTTTGCTTTTGCAGTTGCAATCGGACGAGCTTGGCTGATCGCTCGAACCTTCGCACATAGACGGTGTCGCCCGCACGAAGTGTGCCCAGCCATGCGTGCCACTCGTCTTGAATGCGTCGCTCCTCTTCGAGTTTTTGCGCTTCGTTTTGATACCGGATTCGTTGCTGCTCCGCGTTGAGCAGCGCTTGGTTTGCTTCGAGGCGAGCCCGTTCGGTTTGTCGGCGCGAATCCACCGTGGCTGCGATCGCCTTGTTGAACGCGCGGTGCCTTCCGCTGAGATATGACTTGGCGGCATTGACCAGCCGCTTCGGCATTCCTAAGCGTGAGGCGATGGTCAGCGCGTTGCTGTTGCCCGGTTCACCGATGCGCAGATGGTATGTGGGTCGGAGCGTTTCGGCGTCGAATTCGACGGATGCGTTGTCGACACGGTCGGTCGAGAAGGCCACGGCTTTGAGTGCGGAGAGGTGCGTGTTGATCACCGCGTAACATCCGATGCGGCGCAGTTCATCGATGATGGCCCGCCCGATGGCTGCCCCTTCGTCCGGGTCGGTGCCTGCGCCCAGCTCATCCAACAGGACGAGCGACTGCGCGTTGGCTTGGTTGAGCATTCGCAGCATGTTGGACAGGTGCGAGCTGAACGTGCTGAGCGATTGTTCGATGCTTTGCTCGTCGCCAACATCGATGTGAACCTGCGTGAAGACGGGAACGGTTGAGCCCTTGCCAGCGGGGATCGGGATACCGCTCTGCGCCATCATAATCAGCAGGCCGAGGGTTTTCAGCGTGACGGTTTTCCCGCCCGTGTTCGGGCCGGTGATCACCAAAATGTCAAAATCATCGCCCAGGCGTACGTCGATCGGAATCACATCGGATGCGGGTTTGCCCTGATTCCGAAACAAGTCCATCAGCAGCGGGTGCCTAGCTTGATACAGCACCAGCTTTCGGTCGTCAACGATTGTCGGGCAGACGCAATCGCGTAACTTGAGATAGCGGACCTTGCCGCAGATCAAATCGAGAATGCCCAAGGCTTCGATCGTGTCGCAGATGCCGTCTTCGTTTTGATGCACCACGAAGGAGAGCTGTGCGAGGATGCGCACCACTTCCTTGCGCTCCTCGTCGATCATCTTCACGATGGCATTGTTGGCTTGCACCACCTCGGATGGCTCGATGAAAAGTGTCGAGCCCGTGTCACTGCTGGTATGGACGATGCCTTTGAGTTGGCTGCGATATTCTGTTTTCAGCGGTAGCACCGTGCGTTCACCGCGCTGCGTCGTATTGGGAAATTGCAGGATTTTTGTAATGTCGGGCCGGCGCAACATGCGCGCATAAATCTGACCGATTTCCGACCGCTGCGATTCGATCGACCGACGCAGGCCGAGCAGGCGCTGACTCGCATCATCACGAACCCGACCCCGCTCGTCTACAGCCCGCTCGATTTGCAGTGCAACGGGGCTGTAGTCGGCAACCCGCTCGCCTGCTTTTTGAACAAGCGGAAATTCTTCGTCGAGCAACTCAAGCCACCGACAGATGGCGGCAGTCGCTTTGAGCGTTTCGCCGACTTCCGAAAGCTCCTCAGCATCGAGGCCGGCTGGGGTGCCCGATTGTTTCAGCGCAGGTCGAACGTCGTGGACACCACCGAACGGAATATACCCGTGTCGCTCAACCGCGTCGCGCATTTGGCGCACCTGCTCAAACCAACGTCGGATCGTATCCTTACGCTTACCGGGCGTCAGGCGTCGCGCGATCGATTTCCCGAGCGAGCACGCACACGCATCAGCGAGTGATTCTCGGACGTGGTCGAACTTCAATTTGTCTAAGGTGTGCTGATCCACGTCAAAACCGTATCGTTACAAAGTGCCAAGAGCGTAATTCAGGCCTCGGCAGGCCCATTTTTGCACGTCATCATTCAGATTGCATCCCGCAAAATCAGTTTTTGCGAGACTGCGCCCGACAGGCAGATATAATACAAACAACGAGCCCGAGGGACAGGCTCACACGCGACGCCAAAGAGGTTCGCCGATGCCCAACGTCAATCCAGCCGACAGAGTGTTTCGACACAGAATGTTTCGACGCTGTCCTGTGGTCCTCTTGACCGGTGTGCTTGCGGTTGCGTGTGCGGGCTCGGCGGTTTTTGCAGACGATCTCTATAGCCTGCCCGACATGCAGAAACTCGAACGCACCTTCGAGCGGGCTTCCGAAAAAGTTCGCCCCACCGTTGTGAGCATCAGCACCCGGCGTCTTGTCGAAACCCGGACAGGCGCAGAGCGGATGCTTCCCCATAGCCAAGGGTCGGGATTCGTCTATCGTTCGGACGGATATATCATTACGAACCACCATGTCATCGAGGGTGCCAGCGAACTCAGCGTCGTCATTTCGGATGGTTCGAGGCGCGACTACGATGCCCGTGTCATTCAGTTCGACCCACGCTCCGACTTGGCTATCCTGAAAATCGATGCGCAAAACCTTCGCGTAGCCCAACTGGCAGATATCTCTGAAGTCCGGCAGGGTCAGTGGGTGTTTACCACCGGCAATCCTTTTGGGCTTGCGAACGAAGATGGCAATACGTCGGTTTCGTTTGGAACCGTCGGAGCCATTGGCCGCTCATTGACGAACGCCATCGCTTCAACGAGTAACGATCGCTACTACGGCAACCTGATTCAAACCGATGCCAGCATCAACCCAGGCAACAGCGGCGGACCGCTCTTCAACCTCGACGGCAGAGTGGTGGGTGTGAACACGGCGATGGTTTCGGGATCGGGCGTGGACGAGGGGCTGGGGTTTGCGATTCCGATTTCCGCACGCACACGACGCATCCTTTCAAAGTTGGCCGATGGCAAAGTCGTTCGATACGGTTTTCTTGGCGTCACCATTTCGACACCCGACCGGCGCGATGCGCGGGCGTTGGGTGTGCCTTCAGGACGTGGGGCGATGATCAACGAACTGACCGGTGATGCATCGGCCAGCCCTGCCGCCCGCGCGGGGCTTCGCGTGAAGGATATCATCACCGAGTTCGACGGCGAAACCGTGCGCGATTCCGATCACCTGATTCGGTTGGTTGGCGAGACACCGATCGATGCGCAAATCGATGTGGTCTATCATCGCGATCAAAGGCGTCACGTCGCCAAGGTGCGGTTGGCAGAGCGGGCGGAGACCGTTGTTGCCCGTCGTTCGCAGGGAAACCTTAAGGATGGGCTGCGTTTTCTTGATTGGCGCGGGGCGGTGCTCGTCGAGCCCACACGATCGTTCATCGAAGCGCGGGGCCTTTCACCCAGCGATGCGGGGCTCTATGTTTTGGAATGCCCGAGTGGGACCAAACTCCACCGCCGCGGGCTCCGCAGCAACAGTCTCATCGTGCGCGTCAACGGGAAGCGTGTTCGATCACTTCATGAACTGGCCTCCGTAGAATCCCAGTCGGGCGACAAGTTCAAGCTCGAACTCCAAAGCGGCAAGAAAATTACCATCCGAAAGTAGCGGTACGCAGCGCAGAACGGCACCGTCCCGGAATGGCATCGTTCCGGAACGACATCGTTCAACAATCCTCTCCCCTTGCAACCACACACGATCTTGCCTGTACATGCTTGCGTGCGGTCCCAATCCACTTGTGCAGGCACCACCGATTGAAATACCGACTCAACTCGATATGGTTGCGGTCGCACCGTTGGGGGTGCATTGGCGGATGTCCTTGATGCTGCCAGCGGGGGCAGCGATCAGTTTCGTGTGAGCGCTTCTGAGCGGAATCGGAAACAGGCGATGGGTGTGGGCGAACAATTCACGATCAATACGATCTATGTCGCGGGCATTGACAACGTCAAGCCGTCCGGGCGGCTTCGCGTGTTGGCCGTGGTCACGCTGCTCGCCGCGTTCGCTTGGTTGAATGTGACATGGGAACGGATGTATCCCTGGGCGCAGGAGACCCTTGCACTTGGTGAGTTGAACATCGTCAGCGGCA
>JAADIU010000063.1 GCA_013151185.1 Planctomycetota bacterium | reverse complement strand
GCAGTTAGCCGCACCGTCTTCGTTTACTTAACCGTGTTCGTTTACTTATTCGGTGCGTCCGGGACGCACCCTACGATTGCGTTTGGCTTACTGGAACCAGTCGCCCAATGCTTGGCGCAACCGTTCCCGCGCTCGATGCAACCGAACCTCTGCGTTGTTCCTGGAAATGCCAAGCAACGTCGCCGTGTCGGACACCGAAACCTGTTCCAGATATCGGAGGACGATGACTTCGCGTTCGTGCGGGGGTAAGTCGTGGATGGCTTCGCGAACATGTGCAAGGTCGCCGTCTTCCAGCGCACCCGGTTCTTCGCAAACCTGAAAATCGCTCCCGCGTCGGTACCTCAATACCTTCGGAATCAAACGGCGCATCGCTGCCCGTCGTTGATGCCTTCGACATGCGTTGATTGTGATTCGGGTCAGCCATGTTTCAACGCTGCTTTCCTGGCGGAAGGATGCAAACGCCTTGAGCACATCCACGAAAACGTCCTGCACGACATCGGGCGCATCTTGCGACCAACCCAGCAACCGCGACACAAGATTCGTCACGCGGGTTTGGTGTTGCCGGACGAAGCGGTCGAACTCTTGGCCATCACCAGCGATCAACCGTTGGATCGACAATTCCATGATCGGGTCCGCAGGTTGGGCCAAAGCCATGTTCAATACTCGCGACACCATCATTAGAGGAACCGACACCAAAATACTTACAGGAATTTTGCGCGTTTTCCATGTTTGATACGAGTGAACGGGTTGAAAGTTGCCCGATGGCTGATTCAAAGCGAAGGCGGCTGTGTGGAATGGACAGGTTTGTGAGGGCGGTGGGCGGACTAACAGGCGCCGCGGAGGAAGGTGCCCAGCGTACGGAACAGGATGATGACGTCGAGTTCCAGGTTCATGTGCTTGAGGTAGTACAGGTCGAACTGGAGTTTTCGTTTTGCGTCTTCAATCGTGCTGCCATAGCGAAAGCTGATCTGTGCCCAGCCGGTGAGTCCCGGTTTGACCAGGTTTCGCTCCGACCAGTACGGGATGTGCTTGCAAAGATCGAGTTGGATGTCGGGACGTTCGGGACGCGGCCCCACGACCGTCATTTGCCCGAGGAGGATGTTGTAGAACTGCGGCAACTCATCAAGCCGCGTGCGTCGCATGAATCGGCCTATGCGCGTCGTGCGCGGGTCGTTCGGTTTGGCCCAGACGCTTTCGCCATTTTCGGCATCGGTTTTCATCGTGCGAAATTTGAACAGCTTGAAGATGGTCCCATTCTTGCCGACGCGATCCTGCGCATAAAACACCGGTCCGCGATCCTCCAGTTTGATCAAGAGTGCGAGGATCGGATAGAGCGGCAGCGATACGAGCAAACCAACCGATGCGACGGCGATGTCGAACAAACGTTTGAGTGAGGCGTATTCGTCGCAGTGGGCTTTGAGGTCGCTGACGAGGAACCAGTCGGGTGTGATTTCGTCGACGAGGATTTGCCCTGCGCATGTTTCGTGGAACGTGGCTTCGTTGGTCACGCGACATCCCAAACGCAGGCAAGGCAGCATCCACGAGGTCATCTTCTCGCGTTGGGCACCGTTGCACACGACGATGTCCTTGACGTCCATTTGGCGACAGATCCCCACCAACTCATCGGTGGACCCAAGGCCCGGCAGATTGCTTTGCGTCGCCTCTGCCGCCGATTGATTCACGAATCCCATCACTTCGTGGGCTGAGAGAAACCCGCCATCGAGGCGACCTACAAAAGCTTCTGCCGACTTTCTCGAACCGACCACCACAAGTTTACGTTTCACACTGTGGATGGCGTAGCAAGCCAGCAGGCGAATGGACAAACCGGTCACCAGATAGGTGATGAACGCGAGGGCTGCGATGCGCCGACTCAGGCTGGCGTACATGCCTACATAGATAATGGCGTATGCCAGAATCGCACCGAGCACAGAGGTAAGCAGCATCCGCGTCACGATGTGCCAGCGGCTATAGAGCGTTGCGCGTTCGTTGAGCCCGAAGATAAGGCTGCATGTGGTCAGGCAGGTTGCGCACACGGCGTACGCAAGCCAGGCATCGGTGTGCTTCGAGATGCCGGTCAAATCGAACCACGCATAACCTTGAATCAGGGCGATCCAAAGTACGGCAGCGTCCAGCAAAATCCAAGCCGGCAAAGGAAGACTGCGCAGGACTTGTCCAAGCCCACGGATGGGTTGAAAGGGCCGACGGATTCGACCCGAAGAGTCCGGTATTGCGGGCCGCGCCACGCTTACCGCGCCGGCAGACTCGACTCCCAGCATGAACTCTGAACCCATGTGATGCCCACTCCGGTGGAAGAGGCTGAAAGATGAATGTTTTCACCGACAAGGGGGGCATCGGCGGAATGCTATGGAGACTGGAATGATGGGGTGATTGTAGGAGGTCCGCCCCAATGCGAAGCTTCCGGGTCAAGTCAGGTCAAACGTTCACACCACTCCGCGCAGATGTTGCGCACGGATCGGCAGTTCTTGCCGGTGTGTTCGTCGCGTTTGTTCCGACCCATTCGACAACTGGCGCGTTCAATCGTCGGGCGCGAATCATTTCTGGGCTCAGATTGGCCTCGCAGGTTCCGATATCAATGCAACGGAGGCTCGGTTGCTGCACGATGGAACGGTGCGATTGAGTGATTGCATCCGCAGGTTCAAATTGAGTGGGGTTCATCAATGCACAATTCTCTTTGGAAAATCGGATTTCTCTTGAAGATCCGGGTCTTGATGGCAGCGGTTTTGTTATCGGTGGTGGGTTGTTCTCAGCACAACGATGAAGTCTTCGCGCCACCGCCCGAGCCTGCTGGCTGGTCCGATCTGTCTGCCGGGGCGCCCATCGCATCGCAGGACGGGTTTCGTTTACTCAACCCCCAATCGACCGAGGGATTGTTTCCGGCATCGATTGCGGTTGCGCGTTTGGCACAGTCGGACGGCCAACTCGTGCTTGCGATGAAACCGGAGGTTGATTTTCTCGCATGGAACTCCGTGTTCGACGACTACCGCGGGATCAGCGAAGTCTTTCCCATGAATGTGAAGGACCTCGACGGTGGGGCGGTCTCGGCAGAAAATTTGTTGACCGCGGCAAAGGCCCTCGAAGCCGGGATGCTTCTTTTGTACACCGAGTCGCGAACACAGTTTGACCGGTGCAGTATGTCGGGCGTGCTGTACGACGTGCGCTCGCGCACCGCGCTGGCTTCCATTCACGCAACGAGTCTTATTTCCGACCCCGTTGCACCGGAGGATAGGCTCGCCCGTACCGCTTCCGCCACCACCCTCGAAGACCGTGACCCGCGATTGGTTGCGGTCAGCACATTCGAGGCGTATGTGCGAAATTGTCTGCGCGGTTTGATGGACAAGGACCGCTCAAAAAATGTTGGCCCGGTGGAGGGTTGGATTCCCGCCTACCCGGTCGAGCCGCTGATTTGGCCTTCGCAGTATCGATCTCGCCACCACGACCGTGGGTGACGCGTCGACCCTGAGCTACGGAATTCCTGCGCATTTTTGGCTACGGGTTCGTGGGGGATGGTGTACGTCTGCGTACGCGATTCGTGCGTGAATACCCATCAAAAACAGTAGCAATATGAGGTTGACAGACGCTGCAAATTGGCGTAATCTGTATACGGTTAGACGCACACCGACTTTCAATCAGCGGGGCCAATTCCACTTGAGACAATCGTTTGTTTCAGACCGACCTCGTGCGGGGTGCAGATTTTGTAGAAAGTTGTTCACATGCAAGGTACAGTAAAGTGGTTTAACGACACCAAGGGTTTTGGCTTTGTGGCTCCTGAAGACGGATCGGCGGACGTTTTCGTCCACCACACCGCCATTCAGGGTGAAGGCTTCAAGTCGCTGGCAGAGGGTGCCGTCGTCGAGTTCGACGTCACCGTCGAAGACAAGGGACCGAAGGCTTCCAACGTCCGCGTCGTCGGAAACTAGGTTGTAGGAAGCTGGGTGGCCAAGAGTTGGCAGCCGATATCGTTTACAGGCAATATCGCTTACAGCTCGCAAGAAAAAGTTCCTGACTGATCATCAGGGATCCAATCTGATCACCAGAAGGCCCGCTCTTTTTAGGGCGGGTCTTTTTTGTGACGACCCGGACGGTTGGACGATGCTCGCGGGTTCAGATGCTCACGGATGCATCTGGCTCACTTGCCCCGACCTTGTGCTGATTCGGTGAATTTTTCTGAACCGGGTCTGGATTACGTCAACCGTTACAGAGTACCCCTCGCGCTATGGGATCAATTCAAGTTCAAAACGTCACCAAGCAGTTTGGAAGTTTAACCGTGCTGGACGGGGTGTCGGTCGAATTCCATTCGGGTCGCATCACGGGAATCGTGGGCCCGAATGGCGCGGGCAAGACGACGCTCTTTCGCATGATGACCGGGCAGCTCGATCCCGATCTCGGAACGGTCACCAAATCGCGTGACATTCGCGTTGGCTACCTGACGCAGGAACCCAACCTGCGATCGGACGCGACGCTTCACGACGAGGTCGCCAGCGTCTTCGACGGGTTGTTGGCCATCGAGCGCCGCATGCACGTCGTGTCCGACAAGATTGCCGAGCGACACGCACACCCCGACCTGCCCGATTTAATGTCGCAATACGATCGACTCAACGCAGAGTTTGAATCGGCGGGCGGTTACGCCCACGAACAGCGCATGGAGGAAGTTCTGGGCGGCTTGGGGTTCTCGCAGAGCGACAGGGGGTTGCCCATTTCGGTGCTGTCCGGAGGGCAAAAGTGTCGCGTCGCGTTGGCGAAACTGCTCTTGCAGGATCACAGCATGTTGCTGCTCGACGAGCCCACCAACCACCTGGACATCGATGCGGTTCGTTGGTTGGAGAGATTCCTGGCTGGCCATCGTGGTGGGGCGGTGATCATCTCGCATGATCGATACCTGATGGATCGGGTGGCTGAC
>JAADIU010000196.1 GCA_013151185.1 Planctomycetota bacterium | reverse complement strand
ACCCTATCCAACTATTGGGATGCGGTCGAGGCGATGGTGTCATCGCGCAACGCCTCGAACAATGCCTCAAACAATGCCCAGGTGCGATCGGCCATGTGCGCGGTGGAATGGAATCGAGCGACGCCATGCAAACCGCGCTTCGCCAAGTCCTCTCGCATCTCTTGATCGCTCATCAAGGTAGTCAATTTCGACTGAAGGTCGTCTTGATTGCCGGCTTCGTATAGCAAACCGCCACCCGTCCGCCCAACAAGTTCGGGGAACGAGCCATGATCGGGAAGCACAACGGGCACACCAGCGGCGAGCGCTTCGAGCACATAGAATCCCTTGGCCTCACGGTACACGGTGGGCACGCAAAGCACATCCACACCCTTGAAAAACCGAACCTTGTCTTCCAAACTTGGTGACGCTATGTATTTGGCAGAGTCCAAAACACCCTTCGTTCGCAGCATCCTCATCACTTCGTCGAAATATGACTTGTCCGATTTTCCCAGGAATCCGCCAACGTTTAGCCGCACGTCCGTACCCGCCAAACGCATCTGAACAAAGACATCAGCCAACTGCGCCAAACCCTTTTCTTTGCAAATGCGTGCGAAGTATCCGATCGTGAATGGCCCGCTGCTCTTGCGATTTGCATCGGAGAACGCGCTGACATCAATGCCCATCGGTACGACATGGATGCGTTCTGCTGGCAATTGAAAATGATCTCGAGCGTGGCGCGCGAAGTAATCGGTAACCGAGATGAAAGCGTTCACGTTGCCGGCTGCTTCGGCGATGAGCGAGAACGCCTGCGCACGATGGGGCTGCGGGATTCGATCAAGAAAAATATCTTCACCGCTTAACGTACAAACGACTTTGCAACCGAGCGACGCTTTCAAACGTTCGGCCATCCCGAGGAACATCAGGTTCGGTAAATTGACAATGTCGGGTGACAGTTTTTTCAAATCGCAAACGAGTTGTTCAAGTTCTTTGCGCTGGTTGCCCTTTGGCCCCGCAAGCACCGAGACGGTCAACGGTCCCAACGACTCCGGAATAGTTCGGGACGACAGCGAACCGATCCACTTGAGCAACGTGTTCGACGCAAGGATGCGATCGATCGGTCCGAGCGGCGGCGAAAGATTGGAACGATCTGCTCGAGGTAAACGCCCAAGCCACCGTAGTGAACTTTCGATGATCCCACGAGCGGTTCGTCGGTGCGGATGGGCGTGTACATCGGCCAAAGGGAAACGTCTTTGCCCTCGGCGATCAGGCTAGCGGCTAGGCGGTTGTCGCGCAGGCAACTTCCGCAGATCATCCCCCCCGCACCTGCCGCCAAGAATACAACGCGCATCTTCACCCCACCCTCGAAATACCCGCACCTCCAAGCAATGGCAGTGGGGCATAACTGCATTCTACGCGCGGCCTGTCGATGCTGCCGCGTCCGAGAATCCATGATCGTCTGCAAGCCGTCGAACACGCCCGTCAACAATTGCCATCATGGGCCTATAACTTTGTGTGTCCAGAATCATCGTTCCGGGTAGCGATTATGCCGATCGGGAGGGCTATGGAAACAAAACGGACGTAATTCGGCATCGGTTTCGATCATTTGGGGCTGGTATTGGACGCAACCAGTTCATAAACTGTATGAGTGTGTGGTAAGGGAAGCGGCAATGCGCCCGAGTTTCATCCGGGCGGTAGAAGTGTGGAGTTCTGGGTGATGAAGTCCAGAGCCAAAAATGTGAGTGCGTTTACGCTGGTCGAACTGCTTGTCGTGGTTTCGATCATCGCCCTCCTATTGGGTTTGCTTCTGCCCACACTTCGCACCGCGCGCGAGCAGGCCAAGCAACTCGGCTGCAAGAAAAACCTCACCGACATTTGGAGTGGTGTCCTCGGTTACTCGTTCGAGTACAACGATCGCGTTCCGTTCATGGAGCGACTCAGCCCGAACATTGATCCGTTCAATCCCAAGTTTCCAACTGCGATTGGTGTGGTGCTCGGTCCGTATGTCGAGTACCGAGCCTTCCGATGTCCGTCGGCGGTGGCGGGTTATCCCGAGACCGATCCGAATAAGCGCAACAAATGGAAACTCACCTACGACTTCAGCACAGCCGACCAGCGGTCTGCCGGCAGGGGCATCGCTTATGATGATTCCCCGTATGCCTACACGGGCAAGGAAGCCGACCCCGCCGTCGCGAACGAAGTTTACTTTGACGGAAGACCGTTGCAGCGTGTTTCGGTGTCGCGCCCGCCCAAGGATGAACCCACCGATGGCGAAAGCGGTGGTACAACGCCCGACAAAGTCGAGATCATCTGGTCGATCGGAACGCCCATGGTCGCCGATACCCTTGGCGAACGCGTTGCCGGCGATCGAGAAGCAGGCCGCCCGATTTACCCACACCGTGGTGCGGTTCGCCGTCAGTCCGACGTGTTCCGTTCACTGGCGTCAACATCCGATCCGCTGGTCGTCTCCGCTCGCCGCCCCGGATACTTCCACCTTCAGGCATCGCGCGAGTTCAAAAAGATTTACCTGACGCGCTATTCACCCGATGCGGAACCACTCGACTGATTCTGACTCCGTCCAAACCAAAGCCGCCTCACCTCGCCAAAACAGCCGTCGCCCATGTCGAAGGATCGATGTGCCAATATAAATCGTCGCCCACGGTGAGATACTGCTGACCGAGCGCCAGATCCTCCAGCATGTAGTAAAACCCGATGCGCGGATGCTCCTCCGGATCGAATCCGCTGAGCACGTTCGCTGGCAGAATCGCTTCGATCGTATATCCGGTCTTGGTCACCTGCGAAGCAACCGGGATTCTGCCGGCAGCAACAACGGGCGCATTGATCTTGGCCCGATGAATCGCAGTGGAACCGGCCACCGGATTCAGACGACCTTTCCCAAGGCCAGCCGCCAAAATATAAAACTGCTGGCAGTATCGCGTCGCACGGTGAATGTCGCGTGTGTCACGCATGTCGGTGCAGATGCGCAGGTTGTCACCCTTCCAAAACTTCGCGGGGTCGCAGGTCAATTTCTTATCGCGACATCGAACCCGACACGCCACCGCAATCCCATCGTCGTTCCAACAGGCGTACACATCGGCGAAAGGTTCCTGCCCATCCATCTCGCACAGCGCCGGCAACATGAACTCCTTCGACCACCCCGTCAGCTTTCCCGTTGGTTTCGGCAGCGTTCGACGATATGCAAGCCGCACCTCAAAATCCATCAGCAGTCGATTGGGAACGAGTTGGCTCATCTCGTGTTCCTTTCGTGCGCAACCTGATACTCACCGACCCGCTTCAACAGGTTTTGCAGTTGCGATGTGTCCGCATCTTCCGACTTGCGGACCCAGAACCGAACCACATCGAAATCCACTTGCGTTTGCAAATCAACGTTAAACCCAAGCCGCTCGATCTGCGTCGGAGTCACCGAGTGGCTTGGAACTCGAAGATGCAGACGAATGCCATCGGGCATGTTGGTGACGATCAACCCAACCTGCACGCGACGAAGATTCAACCGAATGCCAACGTTCTGCGCCCAGTCCAACGCCAAGTCAGGACAGAACTTGATGAGCTTTCCGATCATTTCCAGCAGTCGGATTTTTGACCACCGCGCTTTTTTGTTTCTTCGCTGAAGTGCGACCTGATTCAGATGCCAGGATTTGGGATCGTTCTTCCACGGCTCCGAAGCAGCAGAATCGATGGCCGACACATGGGCCTTGGCAGCTTTCTTGAGAAAAACCCGCATCGCCGTCTTGTTCAAATCCTTCTGGTCATGCAACAGAATGCGAATGTTGTCCCAATCGGTGTTGATGTTTCGGATTTTCACCCGCTGCTCGCCCCCGTAGATGGGCAAATCGCTGCGTTCGTTCAGCGTCGAAAGCCCCAGCGATTCGATCAGATCTTCCGCCAAGAACGTGCCCTTGGGCACGCGAAGGGACAGGTCCAGCAGCGACGAACCGCGCGTGAGCGCATGGAACAACCAAAGCGTCTTGCTTTTGGGAAGCTTGATTTCCACGCGGGTGGGATTGTTCCAATCTGTCCGTGCAAAATCTCCCGCCTTCTCCAGCGTCTCGACCACCCAGGCAAGGATTTGGGGATCCCATGTCGGACGTTGACCGTGGTGATCCAGTTGGTTCTCAAGATGCCACGCTCGACCATTCGTTTGCCAAGGCATTGCCGCATCGAGATCGGTATCAGACGCATCATCTTCAAGAGAAACGTCTGTCGCTTCTTCGTGCAACAAGTCAGATTGTCGCTCTTCAACAGGCCCAGCCGCCAACACCGGTTTGAGCGCTGCGCCCGTGGGTGATCGCTTGGAACGCGCCAGCACTTCCGGCGTACATGCCGCGACCAACTCACCACCCGCGTCGCCAGCTTCCGGCCCCATTTCGAGAACCCAATCGCAACTCTTGATGACATCCAGATTGTGCTCGATGCAGATGACCGTGTTCCCCCGATCGACCAACCCTTGCAACACGCGGAGAAGTTTTTTCAAGTCGCAAAAGTGCAACCCTGTTGTGGGCTCATCCAAAATGTAAACCGTTCGACCCGTCGAAGGCCGACTCAATTCCGTGGCCAGCTTCACCCGCTGCGCTTCGCCGCCGGATAACGTGGGAGCGGCTTGTCCTAGCTTGAGATAATCAAGCCCGACGTCTGCCAGCGTTCGCAAGACGCGGCGCAACTTCGGCACGTTCTTAAAATGCTCCAGCGCATCATGCACCGACATCGCCAGCACATCGGCGATGCTGCGGGATTTGTACTGGATTTCAAGGGTGTCGGCTGTGTAGCGTGAACCTGCGCACGCTTCACAGGTGATCCAAACGTCGGGCAGAAAGTGCATTTCGATACAACGCTTGCCATATCCGGAGCACGCTTCGCACCGTCCACCGGAGCGATTGAAGCTGAACCGGTTCGCGGAATACCCGCGCATCCGACTCGAAGCCAACCGGGCATACAAATCGCGCACCAGATCAAAGGCACCCGTGTAGGTGGCTGCGTTGCTGGCGGGACTGTTGCCGATGGGCGATTGATCGACATTGATCACCTTGTCGACCAAATCCAACCCGACGATTCGCTGGTGTCCACCAGCCACCACGCGGGCTCGGTGCAGGCGGGCAGCCAGCGCTTTGTAAAGTACGTCGGTCACAAGCGAACTTTTTCCGCTGCCCGAAATGCCCACAACACACACGAATCGCCCGAGTGGAAAATGCGCGTCCACTTCGCGCAGGTTGTTGTGATACGCACGTTCGACGGTCAACCAGCGGTCGGGCTTGCGCGACTTCGAGCGATCATCCACGAGGCGTCGATTGCTTGGCACCGCGATGCTTTGGCTTCCCTTCAAATATTGACCCGTCAACGACGTTCGCTTTTTGGGCAAGTCCGCAGGCGAAGCAGATGCGGTGACGCGGCCACCGAACTCGCCGGCGCCCGGACCGAAGTCGAGAACGTGGTCGGCGCTTTGAATCACGTCGCGGTCATGCTCAACAAGCAGAAGCGTATTGTTCAAATCACGCAGTTTGCGAAGCGCGGCGATCAAGCGGTTGTTGTCGCGCGGATGCAAACCGATGGTGGGCTCATCGAGCACATAGAGCACCCCGGTCAAACCGCTTCCAATCTGCGACGCCAAACGAATACGCTGCGATTCCCCTCCCGAAAGCGTCGGCGCGGAGCGGGCGAGGCTCAAATAATCAAGCCCGACATCGACCAGGAACGTCAAACGGGCTTTGATTTCGTGAAGCAGCTCACCGGCTACTTTGCGCTGGGACTTGGAGAGCTTGAGTTTTCCGAAGAATGACAACGCCTCGTTCAAGCGGAGGCTGCACACGTCGTGAATGGTACGTCCGCCAAACCGCGTCTCGCGCGCCAACGCATCGAGTCGCGTACCACGGCACGATTCGCACGGAACCTCCGTCACCAGTTCAGCCAGTCGCTTGCGGTATTTCCAACTGAGGCGTGTTGCCCGGGCGATCGCCGGAAAGAAACCCTTCCAACGAATTCGCAAACCGTCTTCAAGGGTAATCCACTCGTCCCCCGCACCTTGCAGGAATGAAATCTGCTGCATCTGCGTCAGCGAATTCCACGGTTTGGAAAGATCAAATCCGATGCGATCTGCAACAGCCCGCA
>JAADIU010000006.1 GCA_013151185.1 Planctomycetota bacterium | reverse complement strand
GATAACATACACGCGAGGAGCAGCAGTATCTTGAAGCCAAAACCAGCCGCGTTTGGTCTACTCATGCGAAGCATTTGCCCGGGAAGGTTGCGATGGTTGGCCATCCAGATGCACGGGGTTTTCGATTGCGATCCTGCGAACGAGCAACGTCAGGTTTGCATCGAGTCGGCGCATCCTGACGTAGATCATGAAGAAGCCGACGAAACCAAACAAGATGGCAAAGTACATCGCCAAGTCTGCCCCGCGGCTTATGCCTACGCTCGCAGCAATCGAGGTCGTCAAGTCGGGCCAGGCAATCGCCACCGCTGCCCCCGCCCATATCAAACCCCAAAAGAGCGCCACACGACGCGATCCACTACCGCGAAGCAGCGTCCAGGTTCGCTCGACGATCAGCAAGACCAATATCGGCAGCGTAATCCATTGGAAGGCATTCATGTTCATCACTCCCGAGCGTGAGACGAAACGGTCGGTCCAAAGGCCAATTGATTCAGCCCGTCATCCGTTTGAACAAATAGTGAAAGACGATCTTGAAGGCGCCGGTGCTTCGTTGACCCTTCGCTTTTGAATAATCGGTGTAGCGAATATGCACGGGGACTTCGCCATAGGGCAATCCGCAATCGCGCACCTGATCGATCAACTCGCTTGCGTGGGCCATGCGATCCAGCGTGATGTGAATGCGTTTCGCCGCCTTCCGCGAAAACCCCCGCAGACCGTTGTGCGTATCGGTGATGCGCACGCGAGACACAATGCGCGTAAACAGCACGCCCAATCGAAGCAGAAACTTGCGAGATGGTTTGATGTTTTCGACACCGCCCAAAAAGCGAGACCCCAGGCTGATGTCCCAGCGGCCATTGAGGATGGGATCGATCAACGCGGGGATATCTTCGACGCGATGTTGGCCGTCGCTGTCGAAGGTCACGATATACTTCGCCCCCTGCTCAATCGCAAAGTCGATACCCGTTTGAAGGGCCGCACCCTGCCCGCGATTGATTGCATGTCGCAAAACGAGCGCACCCGCCTTGGCAGAAACGTCCGCCGAATGATCTTTGGAACCGTCATCCACGACGACCACATTCGGATAAATCGCACGGACCTCCTCGATCACTGCCCCCACGGCTTCTCCTTCGTTGTACGCGGGAATAATGACGAAAACTTCCTCGCGCACCGATTCCGGTAAGCTCGGGGGGACGCCTCCCGAAGAAACGTTTGCGTTGGGTTGAACCTGCGCCATCGAACCACCGTAAGAGACACGGAACCGTTGCAGCCCGCATCGATGCGAACCGCCAATCAATGGTAACACGATCGGTGGGCGTATCCAGCAATTCCTATCCGTACGCGTTTGCGGTAGGCGGTCCGATATTGCACGATCGGGCGGTCGGCTTGACGATGACCCGCAGGATTGCTTTCATGCCTTACCCGCACCACCGGTTCGTACCGGGGTACGATGACTGTTTCAGGTGAGACGTGCTGCATGACAACCACATTGGTCATCCCGGGTCGCAACGCTTCCGCCACCATCCGACAATGCCTGCAAGCCGTCACGCCCTTCGTCGAATCTGGCGAGCTTGCTGAGATTATCTTTGTGGACGACGGCTCGACCGACAACACGCGCGAGATCGTCGCCGAGTTCCCCGTCAAATGCGTTCCCGGTTTGGGACGTGGGCCCGCCTCCGCACGAAACCTCGGATGGCAAACCGCGCAGACAGATCTCGTTTGGTTTGTGGATTCCGACTGCGTCGCCGAACCGAATGCCCTCGCCCCACTGTTGGCGCGATTCAAGGAAGAAGCCGACGGAGAAAAAAAACTCGGCGGGGTCAGTGGCAGTTATGGAAACATGCGGCCCGACTCGCTGCTTGCGTGCTTGATGCACGAGGAAATCATCGCACGCCACCGGTCAATGCCTCCGATCGTCAATTTCTTAGCGACGTTCAACGTTGTGTATCGCCGCGAAGCGCTGGAACGTGTGGGCGGGTTCGATGAACGGTTTCTTAAGGGGCAGGATGCGGAACTGTCGTGGCGCGTGATGGATGCCGGATACACGTTAGGTTTTGAATTCGATTCGCGCGTCGCACATTTTCACGAGACCCGCTGGCTGGGCTATTTCAAAACGCAGCGACAACAGGGTTACTGGCGATTGTGGCTTCACCTGACACACAAGGGCCATTCAACGGGGGATTCTTACAGCAGCGCGGTTGATCATATTCAACCACCGCTCGCGATGCTGATCCTCGCCGCAATACCGACCGTGTTCTTCGCCCCCACGCGATGGATCGCACCGATCCTTGTGATGCTCTTGCTGTTGACGCAGATACCGATGACCGTTCGCATCTTGAAGCAAACCGGCAAACTTCGATACGTCGCTTTTGCGGGCATGAGTTTCCTGCGGGCATTTTGGCGTGGTGTCGGCCTTTCTCACGCGACCATCGACTACGTCCTCGCGGGCAAGGAAAAACGCACGACCAAACCAAAGAACACCGTGCAGCCCAAAGCATGAGCGGCTTGGAGTCCGTCGACAATTCCTCTCTTAACAGGGTCGTCCGCACCACGATTCGGTTGTGGAAGAATTCCACAAGATGCCGATGAAACTCCCAGTGCGCCCGGAAACAAAACATAGTCTACTGTTGGTCGCTTCGACCGGCTTCACCGCGCTGGTGAGCTTCGTCTATTCCGTCTACGCCATGAGCATTCTCGGGCCGGAAGCTGCGGCTGACTTTATGACCGCGATGGCAGTGGCCACGTTTTGCTTTATCGCCCTTGGTCCCATCAACGGGACGGTGGCAAAGTTTGCAGCCGAGTTCGCCGTTCGCGACGATTGGAATTCCATCGCCACGTTGCAGCGCGTTGCCACATGGAAGGTCGGAGTCATTGGCGGTGCGGGTTGTGTGATTGGCTGCCTCCTTGCGCAGCCGATTTCCGTCTGGCTTCGGTTTGATTCCGCGCTCCCGCTCGTTGTCGCATTTGTGATGGTTTGGTTGACGCTCCTTTTGAGTGTGGCTCGCGGGGTGCTTCGAGGCACGCAGCGGTTCGGGCAATACAGCCTCAACATCATCACAGAATCCGTCGTTCGCCTGATCGCGGGCATCGGTCTGCTGTCCATCATTCGTTCAGCCACCGGCGGTTTGTTGGCATTTGTGGTGGGGCTGCTTGTCATCTTGATCGTAAGTCGCGTTCAACTCGCCGACCTCTGGAGACTTCGCCAGCCGTCAGACATCAACCATCAAGCCATTAACCGCTACCTCAAACCCATGTGCGTGATGATGGCCGTGACGGCAGCCTTTGCCAATATCGACATGATGCTGGTCAAACGATTCTTCGACAGCCACGATGCCGGAATCTACGGAGCTGCTTTCGCCCTTGCACGCGGCATGAGCGTCTTGGTCACACCGTTTGGCATCCTGATCCTTCCACTCGTTGCAGGTTTGCAGGAACGTGGCCGACCCGTTCGCCAAACGATCGTGCGCATCTGCGGTTACTTCGTAGCCCTCAGCGCGGTACCGCTGGTTGTGTTCGCAGTTTGGCCTACTCGGGTTTTGTCGCTCGTTCTGCTCGACGGGTACATCGAAGCCGCCCCCCTGCTTTTTCCTTTGACGGCAGCCCGATTGTTGGGACACCTCAACGGACTCATCGCACTGTCGCACGCCTCGCTAAGCCGCTTCGGATTCTTGCGGGTCATTCTCCCCGCGTTGATCGTTGAAATCGCTTTGCTGGCGCTCTTCCACGATACGCGCATGACCGTGATCCTGATAGTATTGATCGTCCAGGTTGTTACGTTTGTGGCGCTCGTCGCCCATTCCATGTTGCCTCGAACGCCGCGAAACACAGAAGATCGGAGACCCGCTTGAACATCCTCATGGTTCTGTCCAGTCAGAAGTTTCCGCCGGATCGCCGTGTGGAGCGCGAAGCGCGCGACCTGATTCGCAGCGGCCATCGGGTGTATCTGATGGCCCGACGGGGACCGGGACAAGATCGGCTGGAGAACGTCGATGGCGTGCATGTCATCCGCGTATGGCTGCCCTTCCAGAAAAATCGCATTCTTTGCGACATGGCGCACTATCTTTTTCAGCGATACGCGATTCTGTTTTCCATTCTGAGCGCATGTCGGCAACACGACATCCGCGCGCTGCACGTCCACGATTTACCTTACGCATTCGCGACTTCGTTGGCCGGCTGGATGTTGGGTATCCCCGTCGTGTTCGACATGCACGAACATTACACCGCGATGCTGCAGATGGGTTTCGACGCCCCGGCATATCGGCAGCTTCGCCCGTTCGCGTTCATGTTGCTGACCGTTCTGCGATTGGAAGAACGATTCGCCTGCCGCCGCGCCCATCGGATCATCGTCGTGGCCAGCGAACATATTCCACGGATCGAAAGTCTGGGCATCCCGCCCGACCGAATCGTTGTGGTCACCAACACGGAGGACCCTGATCAGTTCGCCGGATTCGCCATCGACGATTCAATCGTGAAGCAATTCGCCGACGATTTTGTGATCCTGTATGTCGGAGCGTTCAACCCCCACCGCGGCCTCGACACGGCGATCGACGCGATGCCTGCTGTCATCCGAGAGATTCCAAACGCGAAGCTGCTGCTCGTAGGAGACGGTATTTCGCAAAAGCAACTTCACCAACGCGCCATCGATGCGGGCTTGGCCGATCGGGTCATCTTCCCTGGGTTTCAACCGTTTCGGTTGCTGCCGACCTACATCGAGGCGAGTGCGGTTTGCCTGATTCCGCACATCTCGACACCGCACATCGAAACCACGATGCCCAACAAGATTTTTCAGTTCATGATCCTTGGGCGTCCCACCGTCGCCACCGATGTTGCGCCATTGCGACGGGTGATCGACGATGCGGAATGCGGACTCGTATACAAGGAACGCGACGCAGCCGCCCTCGCGGAAACGATCCTGCAATTGAAAGATGAAAATCTTCGCAAGCGGTTGGGCGACAATGGTAAGCGTGCGGTCCTCGACCGATACAATTGGCCGCAAACCGTCTTGGCGCTGCTCGCGATCTATCGGGAACTTGCACCAGA
>JAADIU010000233.1 GCA_013151185.1 Planctomycetota bacterium | reverse complement strand
TGTCGCAATTGTCGGTCGCGGTAGCGCCGGCTTCGACATAAGAATCACCCACGCAACCCGCCAACACGACCGTACCCGCACCTACAATCGAGACGACTGGGGCTGTTGTATCGACGACGTGAATCGTCTGCACAGCCGTGGCATCATTGCCGCAGGCATCCGTTGCCGTCCACGTTCGAGTAATTGTCGAAGCTTGTGGACAGCTGCCCGCTGCAACAAGATCCAAGAAGGCCACAGTCGGCTGTGAATCGCAGTTATCGACCGCGGTAGAACTACCGGTCGCGATCGGACTGGTGTCGCTACCACAGTCAACGGTGGCATCGAGCGCTACTGTCAGCGCTGGAGCGGTCGTATCGACGACCGTGATCGTCTGTACTCCCGAAACCGTGTTGCCGCAAGCATCCGTGCCCGTCCATGTGCGCGTAATCACTGACTCGTTGACGCACGCACCGGGGGCAATGGAATCCGACGACGTTACTGTCGGCGCTGCGTCGCAGTTATCCACAATCGTGGCCTGACCGGTGCTCGACGGGGCGATGGACGCACCGCATTCGACCGTCACATCTACCGGAATCGTCAGTGTTGGCGGAATCGTATCTTCGACGGTGATAAGCTGAACCGCAGACGTACCGTTGCCACAAGCGTCTGTAGCGGTCCATGTCCGGGAAATGATTTTGGCTTGTCCGCACGCAACATCTGGCACGACCGCGTCAGTAAACGTAAACGCGGGGGCAGCGTCACAATCGTCACTCGCCGTCGCCTGGCCAGTGTTGGTGGGATCGACTGATGCGCCGCAACTGATGACGATGTCTACCGGCAAGCTTAGTGCGGGTGCGGTCGAGTCGCCTGTCGTGATGAGCTGATCGCAAGAAACAGAGCCATTGGCGGTCCACGTTCGCGTGATGGTCTCGGTCCCACCGCATCCGGCGACACTTGTGTCCGTTGAAGAAACAGTAACCAAACCGCAGCCGGTGGCTACGGGATCACCTGCAACTAGCGGACTCGTATCGGCTGGGCAATTCAGCACGATGTCCGAGGGGCATGTGATAGATGCCGCGCCACCGCCGCTTGTGCTGACATGAGCGACGTAGATGCCCATGCCAAAGTTGCTGAACTTAGCGAGGAACGCGACATCACCATTGTTGTTCATGGACGTGTACTTGCCGGAGCGAGCCGCCCCACTCTGATAAAGCTGGTAGCCAATCGTGCCACCGGTAACAATGCCGCCAAAATCCACACCCAGCTCGGCGAATGATGTTGTGCTATCGGAGATCTTTACGACTTGGTCCGCGCAGGAGTCGTAGAAGTATAGAGCGTATAACGCTTCGAAACCCGTTCCGACCGGGTTAATGCCCGCTCCTGTAAAAGTCATGTGCCCTTCGTCATTGATGACCGCACTGCGTCCACCGTACGAAGTGATCCTCGCGCCAACAGCCAAACCTGGCGGGGTTGAGACCGAATCCATCACAAGGGAAATTGGCGCACCAAACATGTCAGTCGCGTATATACCCTGGTTGTTCGACGTGCCGCTGTTACGAATCGCAGCGTAGAACCCCATCTGCCCGGACTCGTTCATCGACGCCATCGACACTGAGGCAAATTCCGAACCGGCGATATCACCCGGAACGACCAAACCATTTCCGACCAGCGTGTCCACAACGTTGCCCTGCGGACCACCTGACACGTCGCTAGAAAAGAGCCCAAACTGCTGAACACAGCACGGTGCAGTCAGAAGGGGCTTGAACAGATAGTCACCAGCGTCATTAATCTCATTGTCGTCGAATCTCGCATTGAAAAATGATGTCGGGGCGGAAGGCGTAGCAGGCGGCGCTGTTTGGATTTGAAATGCAACGGTCACCGGGGCTACACCGCCGCTTACCGGTACCGCGAAGGTTCCCTTGAAACGATTCGATGGCGGTGTCCGAATCACACTACCGTGAAACGCTACCATGCCCGCGTTGTTGAGGGCAATCTCCGGTCGAATCTCCCAAAAGCCCTCGTCCAAGGCTGGGTCGCAGGTGAGTCCAAGAGGAATCGCCGTTGGGCAGATCTTCTTTGTGCTGTCTGCAAGAACGATATGCGCTGCGCCGTTCACGGTCGTTCCGAAGATCCCGTTTCGCCGAGTAATTGAAGTACACGCGCCGTCGCAAAACTGCGCCCAGTACACGACTTCACCCAGATCATTGAGAGACGCGCCGAACGTGGAATGATTGTTGGCGGTAAAAGTGAAGTTCTCGAAACTTGTCGTGATCGTCTGACCGGCGACGGAGTCGAACGTATCAACAATCTTGACGATCGGTCCGCCGGAAGTCGTTGTAGAATAGAATCCGATCCCTTGATCGAATGTCACCGGGTTGAAGAATCGCGCCTCAAACACAACGTCCCCCGCATTGTTGACAAGCGGCGCACCGTTGATCCCGATAAAGCGATGCCCCGGCTGACCGGGCACGGCGAAGATGCCTGCGCCTGTACCGTCTACGGTTGTGTCCACAAGGACGATCAATGGAAATCCCGGGCGCTTAGCATAAATGCCAAATGCGCCACCGGAGTTAACATTGTTGGCCGCGGCACTGAAGGCCTTGAAGACTACATCGCCGGCTGCGTTGATAACTGGGGGCGGCGGTTCGGATGCCGTACTCCAAAACAAGAAGGCACTACTGCGCCCAGGAACCGAGTCAGTCAGAGTCAGATCTCTATCAAATGTGCTGTTTCCAACACTCCGAGCAATTTTCTCTATGGTTACCGTCGTCTGTGCCGAAGCGCCGACGGACAAACCGATCATCAGGACCAGCGCATTTCCCAAACATTTCATCTTTCCTTGCCTCCTCTATTCGATCTTTACGAAGCCGTACGGCCACAACCGAACAGCTATCAGAAGTACACGCACGCAAATTCGACCGAACCCGGGACCAACTCGACGCCGCGCCGAAGATCGGCTGAACAGCGATATCGACGCGGCGATCGAGCTTGCCAGAAAGCGCGAGTCCAGCAACTGGACGCCAACTGAACCTCTAGCGACCAGAAGCGAACTCCATGTACCCAACCGAGCAGGAGTATTGGACGACAGTTTGAAGTCATTATCCCGAAGTTGTACAAATCCTAAGTCAAGATACGGCTTAACCTGCCTAGTCGACTCTGCATGAGGTGACGTTTGCCGTTACGAACTCCGAGTTAGGCAACTCGTCCCATGTCGTCCTCAAGTGGCTTACCGACAAATCGCGTCCAAGCGCTCATGAAATTATCGCCTGAGTTTTAGAAATCCTCGTCCGTGCCAACGTGTCGGTTTTCGGGCACATCCATATCGGCTCGACTTGGCGCGTGCATAGCTGCTAGCACGGAGAAAACACACAAAGCTCGACACAATAGGCAGACTTGGGAAAATAAGAGGGCTGCACAGGTGGGCTACATTTTCATCGATTGGCTCTCGCAAACCAAACCGAATTTTCACCCAAGATCAAGAAGTCAATCCAAGCTCGCACTCTTGAAAATCGTATTCCAAGTCAACGTCTTCGCCGCAGCTACGGTTCGCATTTCGTTTGCATTCGTTCTCATGCGACACGACCTCGAAACCGCCGTCCACTTCAACGTCACTGTTCATCCAACAACCGCCCGAGCATCTGGACAGGATGTGGACGTGTTCCGAGAGAGATCGCCTCACCTGACTCTCAGTCTTGTTCAGAGTCTAGCTCGTGGCAGCACGCCAAGAGATGCCGTGTTCAGGCCAAGTCCGAGAACGTATGGCCGTCCAGCCGAGCCGTTCCACAAGACCATTATTGGGCTGAAATAACGAGTCCAACTTTGCCGCACCCAAGAGGTGAAACGGTGCCACTGCGCGCATATGCTCCCTCGAACGCAAAGGAAAATGTCTCGCTCCGGCGTTGATTCTTTGAGCGCTTGGACACGATTTGTCGGTAAGCAATTCGACGACACGGGACGGAACCCCTTGTCTTTCCTGAGTGGCCTCAGGGGAAATCAAGAAGCGGTAAGCGTTGGCCCCCACATTTCTTCTGCGCTGAAGGTCTGCGCGTCCAACGCTGAGAATTCATTGCCAGTGCCATAGAGGAGACGCAGAATGTTTCGCAGAAAAATACTATCTTCGGTGTTGACGCTCGGGATCTTCGTTGGGGCGTGCGACATGACGGCGATGTATTCCGTTGCGCCACGATCACTCGGAATCGATGGGCTTGGCTTTGAGAAGCTGTCGGTGCAGTTCTCAGACACGAAAGATCCACCACCCGGCGGTATTAAGGACCCCCCAAATCCAGGTTAGCCCTAGAACGTTCATCCAACAGCGTGAGGCGCGCGTTATTGTAATCTATGAGCGCGTCAATTTCGCGCGCCATAGCGCGACCGCCCTTTGAACCTCGAAGAGCTTCAAGGCGGTGCTGGGACGCTCGGAAGCTGTTTGTTGCAGACTCATAGTCCATTTGATCGTAGTATGAAAGCCCAATGAGACTGCCGATACGTGCAAGCTCGATCTGGTACTCGGTGTTTTTCGGTTCTTGGGCGACGAGCTCGCTGAGAATGGACCTGGCCTCAACAAAGCTCACATGGGCTGCGTCAGGACGAGACAACTCGCGATCACACTTACCGAGCCACCCAAGAGTATAGCCTTGGTTCAGTCGATGGTTCAAATTGTCAGGCGCATTTCGCGAAAACTCTCCAAATTCAGCGACTGCAATCTTGAATTCTTTGCAGGCGGTCTTGTAGTCCTGCTTCGCGGCGGCGGATTTGCCGCTCAGCTGCCTGGCGAAGGCACGTCGAAGCTGCCAAATTTTGTCATCCGGGTAAGCGCGCGACATGGAATCAGCAATTCCGACCGCTGCAACAACATTTGCTTGTGCTTCCTCTTTCCTTCCAATGTCAAGGAGTAAATCGGCGAGTCTGAACTTAGCGTTATACACATGCCACATCACGAGGGGACTGGTCGAGTTCCCCGCATCACCAAGAACATCAAATTGGATCGCCTGCTCAAACATCTTGATCGCTTGATCGACCCGACCTTCATCTCTGGCAACGCTCGCCATCTTTACATATGCCCCCATTTCC